>CAZRRC010000021.1:0-22953 GCA_964602395.1 uncultured Proteiniphilum sp.
TTTTCCTGAGTACCCAGAGCCGGGATCGAACCGGCATGGAAGTGAATCCACTGGTGTTTGAGACCAGCGCGTCTACCAATTCCGCCATCTGGGCATATCGTAGAAAAGTGAGTGCAAAAGTACACATATTTTCGGGATTACGAAAAAGTTATCTTTATTTTTATGCATTTTAACCAGCTTTTTCTGTGAGGATACGCTTTTGTTCGTATCTTTAAGGTACTAAATGGGGCTAAAAACAAAAAGTAGAGTAGAAACGTTGTATATTTACGCTACAAGACGCTCTTGAAATAATCAATTAACACCCAATGGAATTTTCATGTTATTCAATTTATAATCTTAGGAATGAGAAACAGTGATAATTATTGCGTAATTATGTGCGGTGGTGTGGGAAGCCGCTTCTGGCCATTCAGCAAGGAAGATAAACCCAAGCAGTTCCTCGACTTTTTCGGTACAGGACGCTCACTGCTACAAAGTACCTTCGACCGTTTTAAAAAGATAGTTCCTGTAGAGAATATCTACCTTGTGACCAATGATGCGTATGCTGAAACAATAAAACAACAGTTACCGGAAATTGAAGAAAATCAACTGTTGCTGGAGCCAATCAGGCGCAACACTGCTCCGGCGATAGCCTATGCCTCGTTCAGAATCAGGGCCGTGAATGCCGATGCCAACATCATCGTAGCACCTTCCGATCACCTGATCATGAATGAAGAACAATTTGAGATCGATATGAAGAAGGGGCTGGAGTTTGTAAGTCAAAATGCGGTTTTGCTCACATTGGGCATCAAACCCAGTCGCCCCGAAACCGGTTACGGATACATTCAGGTCGATGAGAAGGATATGGACGGGATTCAGAAGGTGAAAGCCTTTACAGAGAAGCCCAATCTCGATCTGGCAAGGAAATTTTTACACAGTGGAGAGTTCATGTGGAACTCGGGCATTTTCCTCTGGAATGTGAATAGCATTATCGATGCATTTAAAAAATATCTTCCTGATATTGTCCAGAAATTTAACGAAGGGAAAGAGCTGTTTAACACTTCCGCCGAGAAACAGTTTATTGATGTCAGCTTCCCCTTTTGCCCCAATATTTCCATCGACTATGGCATATTGGAAAAGGCAAATAACGTGTATGTGAACATCTCCAATTTCGGCTGGAGCGACCTGGGTACCTGGGGAGCCTTGCATGACGTGTCGGAACGTGACAGCGACAACAACGCCCAGCTTAATTGCAAAACATTGTTTGTGGAAAGCACCGACAACATTGTGGCGATGAGTGAAGACAAGCTGGTTGTTTTGCAGGGACTCGAGGATTATATCGTGGCAGAGTCTGATAATGTGTTGCTGATTTGTAAAAAGAGTGAGGAACAACGTATCAAGCACTTCGTGACGGACGTGAAATTCCGCTACGGAGATGAGTACGTCTGAAACAAATAGACAGGGACTTAGAAAAAAGGAAGAAGCCATCTCATAATGAACCATGAGATGGCTTCTTTCTTTTGATATCATAAGGCATCTGCCCTCCGGCAGCAATCAGGTTGAATTAACCTGTGCCCGCACTAATCGGTATAGGCAATCACAAACAGATTAAAGGAGTAGGGTTTCACGTCGACAGATAATTTAGATCCGCTCAGTGTTGCCGAAGAGGATACCGGCACAATGACATCGGGTGTGTCGAGTGTGTTTTCCTCATCTCCGCCTCCCTTCAAAAGAATGGTTTCCACTTCGGGACGAAGCTGCATTTTCTTTTTCATTCCTTCTATGCTCACCACAATCTGGCGGTTCTCCTGCGATACATTGCTCAGCTTGACAATGATCTCTTTCTTGTTTGTGTCGATCACAGCGGAGCCATACACTCCTTCTTGTCCGGTAAGGGGTGCCTGGTTCCAGGTGAGGGGCAACACGTTGGTGCCGGCATAGTGCCCGTATAGTTTCTGCACATAGTAATTGGGCGTACGCACCATGCGCAGGTTGTCGAACCAGATCAGGTCGGGACGCCACTGCCAGGCATCCACGTGTGCCAGCAGGGGAGCATAGGTAGCCATGTGTACCACATCGGCATTACGCTCCAGACCGGTCATAAAGGATGCTTCGGTGAGGGCCGACTCGAAGTTGTTCTTCCTGTTTTTATGATGGCTGGCATACTCACCGGCAAACACCTTGGGCCCTTTGCGGTCGTATGAGTCGTAACGGGCTGCATTGTCGAGGAACCACTGGGGGGGGCGATAATAATGTTCATCCACCAGATCCACCTTCAGTCTTTTCATCTCCGGCCATAAATACTCGAAGTCTTTGCCCTCGGCCTGCGGACCGGAGCTGCCGACAATCTTTATTTCCGGATACTTTGCCCGGATTGCTTCGATAAATTTCTCCAGACGTGCAGGGTACTCTGGTCCCCATTGCTCGTTACCAATGCCGATGAACTTCATGTGAAACGGCTCGGGGTGCCCCATCTCCGCTCTTACTTTTCCCCATTGGGTGGAGATGTCGCCGTTGGCAAATTCAATCAGATCCAGTGCATCCTGGATATAGTCACCCAGTTCGCCTACGGGAACATGGCAATGTTCGCCGTCATTCTGATACTGGCAGGCCAGTCCCACGTTGACCACCGGCAGCGGTTCGGCACCCATGTCCTCGGAGAGGAGAAATAATTCATAGAAGCCCATGCCGTAGGTCTGAAAATAGTCGGGGTAGAGACGGTGAGCAAAAGTATAATGCCAGCGGTTTTCGTTCAAGGGACGGTTCTCTACAGGACCCACCGACTTTTTCCAGTCGTAGCGTGTTTCCAGATCCGTACCTTCAATGATACAACCTCCCGGGAAACGAAATAGACCGGGATTCAATTCATTCAGTGCCTCGACCAGGTCTTTGCGCAGTCCGTTTTCGCGCCCTTTCCAGGTGTCAGTTGGGAAAAGTGAGATATGCTCCAGATCCAGCGGTCCCTCCGAAGTGAGGAAGATGCGGAGTGTTGCTTTGGCTTCTTCCTGTGGAGAAGCAAGGATTACTTCGTATTTTTTCCATTCGCCGGAGGTAATCTCCAGTTCTTTCCGTTCGATGGGATTGTTCGCTTCATCCACCAGTTCAATCCTGATCTTCTGTGGTGCGCTGTTTGTTGCAGTGCGGGCCCACACAGAAAAACGATAGGTGCCATCTTTCTTCAGACCGATGCCCCTGAATCCTTCATTCTCCAAGCCGGTATGTTTGTGGGCATGTCCCGAATAGCTCAGGCGCACATAGTGCGGATTGCGTTCAAAGGGAGCACCATCGCTGCGTACCTCTACCTTGCCGAAAATGTTCCATCCCATGAGCGACTGGGGAAATTCGAAAGAACGGTTTTTAATCAGCTCGGCATAGAGACCGCCATCCGCTCCAAAATTGATGTCCTCAAAAAAGAGTCCGTACATGGTGGGTTGAATGGGTGCACCTGGTTTTTTAATATTGACAACAAGATCCATGTTTTGTTGCTGTGCGAAGATGCTTCCCAGCAGGCATAACGCGATCAAACATAATAAAGTCTTTTTCATTTTATCGGTTTATTAAAGGTGTTTCTTCCATAAAAGATACGCATCGATGATTACCGCAACTCTCCTTCTGAGAGCAGACGTACCTCGGTAACCCTGGCGGTACGACTCCCTGGCGTGGCAGAGAGTTGCACGGTGAGTTTTTCCTTATTGGCAGATGCTTCCGGTATCGGCAGGATCAGCACTTCCGGTTCCATCCCTCTGCCTCCGGTGAGGGACAATGTTTTCACCCGTTCCCCGTCGACCAGGATGTTGAAGTTCCGGGAGCGGTCGTTGTCGAAATAGGAGACGTAAAGATATTTACCTTTCAGGCCGCTGTTCTTCAACTGGTAGCTGAACCAGCCTTCTGCTTCCCGCCAGCGTGTATCTTCGAAAACACCTGCATTTGATTTCTCCGAAGTAATGAAGTGATCCGACTCGGGTTGCTGCTCTCCACATACTACCTTGTCTACCGTGGCGGCATCGAGTTGCAGTTTTCTGGCCTCCTCCTGTTCCATTTTTAGTCGGATCTTTTCTGCCTCCTCAGCGGTAGCCTGAGGCCAGTAAATGATGTAGCGCGAGCCATGCAGGGAGGAAAAGGGAATCAACTCCATACCTTTTTCATATGATTCGGGATAAAGGCTTGAGAGGTGAAAGGTAAGCGGCTTGCCGGTTACCGGTGTCACCAGCGATGCCAGCTTGTCGGGATTGCCTACCAACAACGGCATATTTTTCAGCGGCACCTGTCTGCCGTGAGCGATATGCCCACCCCGACTGTCATCGGCAAAGAGACCGGCCTGATCTTCCTTGCTAGTCTGAGCGGCAAGCACAAGGGGCCCATACAGAAAGGAATAATAATGGGAGTGATCGGGAAGTTGTTCCGTTCTGATCTGCATCGGTAGCGTCACCACCACTTTGTCGCCTTTTTTCCATCTCCTGCTGACAGGCACATACCCATTTTGGGGTACAGCGGGAACAGCTTTGCCGTTGACCCTGATTTGGAGGGCTCCTGCTTCTACCCATTCCGGGTAACGGAGTTGCAAGGTGAACTCCTTCTTTCTATGGGGATTTACTGTGATCCGGGTCCCGGATTCGGCGGGGAAGTTGTTTTCCTGAATGATCTCTGTTTGTTGATCCTTCCACTGTAATTGAGAGGGTATAAACAGGTTTAGATACAATTCGTCTGTGGTGTGGGCATAGATCATCTCTCCATATTTGCCATGATTCTCGATGCCCGAGCCCACGCAGCACCACATGCTGGTGTGTGGTTGCGAGTAAACACGGTAGTGACCCGGTCGCATCGGGGTGAAATAGACCAGGCCACCCGTTTCGGGATGCTGCGAAGAGAGAATGTGGTTGTAGAGTGCCCGTTCGTAATACCCGATGTATTTGCTGTCTTTCGATGTCTGGTACAGCATTTTTGTCAGACGCAGCATGTTGTGGGTATTGCATGTTTCAGGGCCTTCAATATGGCTGATCATCCGGGAGAAATCATCTACCGGATTAAAATGTTCGGAGACACTGTTCCCACCCATGGAAACCGACCGATGCTCCACCACAGTCTCCCAGAAGAAGCGGGCTGCTTGCTCCCATGATTCGTTTCCTTCGAGGTCGGCGATGCGTTTAATGCCAAGTACTTTGGGTATCTGCGTGTTGGCGTGCTTTCCTGTCAACTCGTCTTGCTGCCGGAGCAACGGGTTCAATATGAGCTGGTGGGAAAACTGGTGCGCCAGCTTCAGGTATTTCTTGTCACCGGTGATGGCTGCTACGTCGGCAAAGGTCTCATTCAACCCGCCATGTTCACTGCGCAGCATATCCTGAATCTGTTCTTCCGTGAGGTTGGAGACCAGCTTGATGGCCCAGTCGGTCATTTTTACCAACATCTCTTTAGCTTCTTCCATGCCGGCAACAAGGTAGGCATCTCTTAATCCGGCGTAAGTTTTATGAATGTTGTAAAGGGGAACCCATTTGCCGTTGAGGTTGAAGCCGCCCGCGTCGATTTTTCCTGAGGCAATCTCTTCCCAGATGGCTTTGCCTCCGGGAACGCCACCGATGTAGCCGTTGCCATGGGCATCCTGACACCGTTGTAATTCAGCAAGCATGTAACTGAGCCTGCTTTTGATCTCTTCATCGCCGGTTGATGCATACATCAGTGAGAGGGCAGAAATATAGTGACCTCCTATGTGGCCGTCGAGACCGCTATTTTCCCAGTTGGTGTAGCTTGCCGCCTTCGAAGGCAATCCGGCCTCCCTCAGAAAAGGAGCCAGTAGCCGGTCGGCCTCGAGTTCCAGCAGATACTGTTTATTCAAGTCCTGTGCATGTTTGAACGGACTATCCAGGAGCTTTACGTCCTGCAGCGGGAAGTAGCTGATCTGTGACGTTGTCTGGCCCTGGGCAAGTGCAGCCCAGATAAGGAGGAGCAGGAGAATGTATCTTTGTTTGTTCATTTTCTAGGATCTTGTGTGATTTGTATTTCAAACAACCAACTGGTCGCATCAGTTAAGGAGGTTGTTGTCTCTCTTTATCCGGATAATGGAAAACGAATAAGCTGGGAGTTCATAGTCCAGTTGCCCGGAAACGGCCAGTGCTGATTCTTCGGGCCTGACTGTTTTGTCTTCCGGATCTCCTTTCATTACTGTCAACAGCGCCGAGGTGCTTTCGGATAGCTGCATATCTGTCAGGTCGATGTGGGAGGAGACTGCTACAGGGAGTAAATTGACCAGCTTGATGATGAGGTCGTTGGTCTCCTTGTCTGTTACGAAAGAGGCAGCAATACGTTTTCGAACATCCTCCCGGTTATCAGAAGGAGTGATCCTGCTTGCGATATACTCGGTACCGGTATGATGACCAAACAGCTTCTGCACATAATAGCCCACAGTGGGTTTCACCTCGGTGTTGTTGAAATAGATCAGATCAGGATTCCACTGGGTGAAACCTTCTTTGGCCAGCAGCGGAGCATAGGAGGTCATTGCCACGATATCACCGTTTCGTTCCACATTGATCAGGTGGAGGGCCTCACAAAGCGCCGTCTCCAGGTTGTTGTGACGACCGGGCACGTGGGCGGCATATTCACCCAGGTATACTTTGCCCTTGGAACGGTCGTAACGGTCGTAATAATCCTGGTTGTTGAGGTACCATCCGGGAGGTTGGTAGTAATGCTCGTCCACCAGCGTCAGTCCCATCTTCGTGGCCAGGTTCCAACCTTCTACATAGTCCGATCCCTCACTGAAAGGACCGGCAGTGCCAATGACAGTGATCTCGGGGTATTTCTCTCTGATGGCGTCGTGAATCATCACAAATCGTTCTGCAAAAACGTCGGAGATCAGGTCCTCGTTGCCCACACCGATGTATTTCAGATTGAAAGGCTTCGGATGACCCGCTTCGGCTCTTTTTCTGCCCCATTCCGACTTGGCATCTCCGTTGGCATATTCAATCAGATTTAAAACCGACTGGATGTATGCATTCATTTCATCCATGGGGATACCGCCCTGTTGTCCCCCAATCACACAATCGTGATGGGCGGAGTTCTGACAGGGGACGCCTGCTGCCACAACCGGAACCGGCTCGGCGCCGATATCTTCACAGAACTGAAAATATTCAAAATAACCCAGCCCGAACGACTGATGATAACCCCACAGGTTGCGCTGTGGCTTTCTGGCTTCGAGTGGACCGATGGTATTCTCCCAGCGATAGATGTTGCCGATCCCGTCGCCATGTGCCACGCAGCCTCCAGGAAAACGCATGAAGCGTGGTCTCAAGTCGGCCAGCACCTGTGCCAGGTCGGCCCTCATCCCATTTTCCCGTCCCTTGAATGTCTTCTGTGGGAACAGGGAGATCATGTCCAGATCTACCCTCCCGGTTTGTTGCGGAATGATCTCAATGCGGGCATCTTCTGCCGTATTTGTGGCCGTGATTACTGTTTCCAGCTTTTTCCATTCATTGCCAATCGTGCGGGTGATGGTCTCTCCATATATTTCTCCGTTTTTTCCTGTCAGCCGCACCCGAATGGGGCCTCGCTTCTTTTCGGGACTACGAGCAAACAGGGAAAGGTCATATTTTTCACCTGCTTTCAGCGCAATACCATTGAATCCTTCATTGACCAGTGCAACACCTCCTTTTTCGATATGCAACACGGCATAGTGTCTGTTGTGGGGATGAATGGGAGTGAGGGTGTCAATCTGAAAGGTATCGGCATGGTGTACCGACCAGGCAGTGCGGCTGTTCCAGTTTTTATCCCTGTCTTCCTTGTCACCCGGATCATATTCAAACCCCCTGTTCTGGATCAGTTCGGCATACAAGCCTCCGTCGGCGGCATAGTTGATGTCCTCATAGAAGATGCCCATCAGCAGGTCACTGATCTGTTTTTTTTCTTCTGCATCTGGTTTTATGGAGACTGAGAGCGGTTCCCTGAAACGGTCGGGAGAGATGGCTACCCGTTCGCTGTTCAGCAGTTGTTTGTAGGTAGCCAGCCGCTGTGCGGAGATCAGTCCCTCGATCACATGCCAGGGAACACGGTGTACCGTGCCAGCCTGCCTGTTTCCCGCGACCATCACCTCACGCCTGCTGCTTTCGGGAAGGTCCTGCAGGACAGCGGGCGTGAAATGTTTGAAATCGCTTGTAAAACTTTGGAAAGTTCCTTTTGCCGGTTTGTTACGCTGCCAGTAAATTTGAAATCCTCTTTTCTGCTCATCGTAAGCTATTTCCGGAAGCAGGCAGTTGCCCTGGGGCATCAGCACAGGGTAGGACTGCGGCTTCCAGTTGACCAGGTCCCCGGAGATGGCATGGGCAATAGCGCCATCCTCGTCGTTCAGACTCCATACGGCGTGCCATTGTCCATCGGGTGCCTGCGTCAGGAAAGGATGGTACATTCTTTTTTGCGATCCCCACCGACCGTAGTCCGACCTTAGGAAGGTGTGGCGATGGCCGATGGCGTGCCAGCTATCCTGATCGGTGCTCCAGGCAAAATAAAGTCCACTCCCGTTATCTTCGCCATAGGCAAAGAGATAGGCTGAATCGGGCTCATTGGCATACAACAGGCGCTCAGTCGGTAAAAAGAACAGGAGCGCTGTCATGAAGACCGGCAAAAGAAACTTTCTCATCGTTCTCTGTTTAGGCTGGGAGGGTATTCACCTCGGTGAATTGTCCCAGTTGTTGGTATTTCTTGTAAAGTTCGCTGTAGAGAGCGTGGTTTTCCTTGTTGGGATGATAGGTGAAGGCGAAACCCTGACCCATGGCATCCTGAGCCTCTTCCACCTTTTCATATTCACCCGCCACTACGGCTGCAAACATCGTTGCACCAAAGGCACAGGCCTGCTCTGTTTTGGCTACCTTGATCGACATGCCCAGCACGTCGGCCAGGGTCTGCATCACAAAGGGCGACTTCAGCGAGATACCTCCGATACCGATCACCTGTTTGATCTCGACTCCGTTTTCCAGGAAACGATCCACAATGGCTTTCGAGCCAAAGGCGGTTGCTTCTACCAGTGCACGGAAGATGAGAGGAGCAGTGCTGCCCAGTGTGAGTCCCGTAATGGATCCCTGCAGAAGCTGGTTGGCGTCGGGCGTGCGGCGCCCGTTCATCCAGTCTGTTGCCAGGATGGTACTCTCCGTGACTGGAACTTTCTCAGCCTCCCTGGTCAGTTCAGGGATAATGGCATCGGCCACCTCCTCCATCAGCTTCTCTTTGGTGGCGGCATCCAACAGGTTGGTCTTGCTCAAGATATTTTGTAATGGCCACTCCAGAAGGCGTTTGAACCAGGCGTAGATATCACCGAACCCGGACTGACCGGCTTCAAGACCCATCATGCCGGGAACAACAGAACCATCCACCTGTCCGCAGATGCCGGGGATCAGTTTATCTTTCATCTCTTCATAAGGTACGGCCATGATGTCGCAAGTGGAGGTGCCGATCACCCGGACAAAGTCGCCCGGTTTAATTTCTACACCCACAGCACCCATGTGACAGTCGAAAGCACCCACGGCAACAGCTACGTTGGTTGTCAGTCCAAGCCGTTCAGCCCACTCCTCGGTCAGGTTTCCCACCTTCACATTGCTTGGGCAGGTCTTCTCGAAAAGACGTGAACGGTATCCGGCCAACAGCGGATCGAGTGTTGTGAGGAACTCTTCGGAAGGCAGACCGCCCCACGACTCGAGCCACATGGCCTTATGTCCCGCAGCACAACGGCTGCGTGGCATGGTCTCCGGCTTCGTGTTTCCGGTAATCAGTCCCGGTAACCAGTCGCAATGCTCTACCCAAGAGTAGGCTGCTTTGCGTACCTGCTCATCTTCCCGCAGTACATGGAGCATCTTGGCCCACACCCACTCGGAGGAGTAGATTCCCCCTTCGTAAGCGGTGTAGTCAATTTCCCAATTCTTTGCGAGCCGGTTGATCTCATCAGCCTCTTTTACGGCCGTATGATCTTTCCAGAGCACGAACATGGCATTGGGGTTTTCGGCAAACTCAGGCAGTAAAGCCAGCGGTGTTCCCGCTTCGTTGGTCAGCACAGGAGTCGAACCGGTGGTATCGAATCCCATACCCACTACATTTTCTGCCACACCAGCGGGCGCTTTGGAGAGCGCCTCGCGGATGGTCTCCTCCAGTACTTCGATATAATCCAGCGGATGCTGGCGGTAGCGGTTGTTGCGCGGATCGCAGTACTTACCCTCTTTCCATCGGGGGTAATATTTCACAGAGGTGGCAATTTCATTACCATTGGACACATCGGCAATGATGGCACGACAAGAGTCGGAGCCATAGTCCAGTCCGATTACATATTTAGCCATAATGTTTCTTTAATAAGATGGGTTACTGCAACGATTTGTTGAGTAGGTAATACACTTCGTTTACCTTGAGTTCGAACTTGAAGTTGTTGATGGTCGTATCTTTGTCGATGGTCATCAATTCGATGCCGGCAATGTCGGCATAATCTTCAAAATACTCATTGGTAAGCGCGTAAGAAAAGGCCGAGTGGTGCGTTCCTCCGGCGTAAATCCAGGCTGCGGCTCCAATCTCGAGGCTGGGCTGCGGTATCCAGAGCGAGCTGGCTACAGGCAGCTTGGGAAGGGCTGCTTCCGGCTCCAGCACATCAACGTTGTTGACGATCATGCGGAAGCGGTTGCCCATGTCCACAATCGTGGCAGCCAACCCTGTTCCGGCGTCGGCGGTAAATACAAGGCGTGCGGGATCTGCTTTTCCCCCGATACCCAGCGGATGAACCTCCAGACGTGGTTTCTGGCTGGTGATCTGTGGTGAAACCTCCAGCATGTGCGACTGCAGGATGGCGCTCTTTTCGCCCTTGAAGTGGTAGGTATAATCTTCGAGGAAGGAGCATCCTCCCTTGAGTCCTTTCGACATCACCCAGATGGTGCGCAGCAGGGCAGCTGTTTTCCAGTCTCCTTCGGCGCCGAAGCCATAACCTTCTGCCATCAGGCGCTGGCTGGCCAGTCCGGGCAGCTGGTTCAACCCGTGCAGGGCATCGAAGTTGGTGGTGAAAGCCTTTGCTTTTTTATCTTTCAGAAAACGGCGCAGTGCAATTTCTATGCGAGCAGCCTCACGCACCTGTCCGTGATCTTTTGCTCCTTTTTTGCAATTGTCGGCAAAGGTGTAGAGTTGTTCGTACTCAGCTACCAGCGCATCTACCTCCTGTTCGGTCACTTTGTCCTGATAGGCAACCAGGTCGCCGATGGCATAATAGTCTACGTGATAACCCAGGCGTAGTTCAGCCTCCAGGCGGTCGCCGTCGGTAACGGCCACGTTGTTCATGTTGTCGCCGAAACGCACAATCACCATGTCCTGTGCATCGGCCCAGGCAGCAGCTACACGCATCCATACGGCGATACGATCCTGCACTTTGGCGTCGGACCAATGTCCCACCACCACTTTTCTGTTTTTGCGCATGCGAGAAACCATATGACCAAATTCACGGTCGCCGTGAGCCGACTGGTTCAGGTTCATGAAGTCCATGTCGATCTCGCTCCAGGGTATCTCCTTGTTGAACTGTGTGTGCAGGTGTAACAGTGGCTTGTGAAAGTTCTGCAGTCCTTTGATCCACATCTTCGCCGGAGAGAAGGTGTGCATCCAGGTGATGATGCCCACACATTCAGGAGCCGTGTTGGCTTCTTTGAATACTTTTTCTACTTCGGGCGACGAGTTGGCTGTGCCCTTGTAAACCACCTTCACTGGCAACGTGCCGGCTTCATTGAGTCCTTTTACAATCTCTTCCGAGTGGGCATTCACGGTTACTACCGCATCGCCTCCGTACAGGAGCTGTGCTCCTGTAACAAACCATACTTCCTGATTTTTAAATTCCATTTTTTTATTTTTTATTGATGTATAATCGGTTATTTCTGTCCGTAATAGGCATTGGGCCCATGTTTCCTAAAAAAGTGCTTCTGTACGAGCAACTCATTCATGGTGAGTGCGGGATTCACCTGCCCGGCTATAAAAGCCATCTTAGCTACCTGTTCCATCACCACGGCGTTGTGCACGGCTTCATGTGGATCCTTACCCCAGGAGAAGGGTCCATGGTTTTTTACCAGTACACCGGGGATGTGCACCGGATTCAATTCCTTGAATCGCTCAATGATCACCGTGCCTGTTTCTTTCTCATATTCCCCTTTCACCTCTGCTTCGGTCATGTCGCGCGTACAGGGGATGTCGCCGCTGAAATAATCGGCATGAGTAGTACCAATGATGGGGATGTCACATCCTGCCTGTGCCCAGGCTGTAGCAAAGGTGGAGTGGGTGTGGACAATTCCTCCGATTGCCGGAAAGGCTTTATAAAGCTCGAGGTGGGTAGCCGTGTCGGAAGAAGGCTTGTAATTGCCTTCCACCACATGACCCTCCATGTCGATCACCACCATGTCGGCAGCCTTCATGTTGTCGTAGGAGACTCCCGAAGGTTTGATGACGACCAGGTTCCGCTCCCTGTCTATTCCGCTCACGTTTCCCCAGGTGAAGATCACCAGTCCGTGTTCCACCAGATCGAGGTTGGCACGAAAAACCGCTTCCTTTAATGTTTCTATATTCATTCGTGTATTTTTTATTGTAGTTCAAGCATCACCACCGATTTGGCGGGCAATGCCACTGTCAGGTTGTTGTCCGATAATCGGGCACCCTTGAAAGCCGTCACCTTCACCTTCGATGGTTGGTCGAAGCTGTTGTAGTCGTTCAACTTCTGCGAGGTGAGGATCTCTCCTTTGACCTGCTTCACGGTGGCGCCGATCAGTTGGGTGTTGATTTGTTGTTCGTTATTGGGATCTGCATTCACCAGGGTGATGTGGATTTTCCCATTGGCATCTTTCGACGCAGAGACACTTACTGCATCAATTTCCCGGTCGCCCTGACGGTATTTGCTGCCCGTAAAGGAGATGGGTAGTAGGGTTGCGTCCTGGTGCACCTTGTAGAGGTAGAACACCCAGTAGGTGGGGGTGCGCAGCATCTTTTCCTCGTCAGTGAGCATCACTGCCTGCAGCACATTCACTGTTTGTGCCAGGTTGGCCATCTGTACGCGGTCGCTGTGTGCATTGAAGATGTTGAGATTGATCCCCGCCACGATGGCATCGCGCAGGGTATTCTGCTGATAGAGGAATCCCGGGTTGGTGCCTGGCTCCACGTTGTACCATGTGCCCCACTCATCGATGATCATACCCACCCGCTTTTGGGGATCGTATTTGTCCATGATGGCACCATGTTTGGTAATCAGCTCTTCCATGAAAAGAGTCTTTTCGATGGTTGTGAAATATTCGGCCTCATCGAAATCGGTCGCAGAACCTTTGTCGCTCCAGTCTCTGGGCACTGTGTAATAGTGCAGTGAGAGGCCCTGCATGTGGCGACCTGCATTCTTCATCACCGTCTCTGTCCAGTTGTAGTCCCCACCGTTGGCCCCACAGGCAATTTTGTAGAGCCGGTTGTCGCCGTAGTTTCGGGCAAAAGTGGCATAATGACGGTAGAGGTCTGAATAGTAGTCGGGTGTCATGTTACCCCCACAGCCCCAGCTCTCGTTGCCCACACCCCAGAATTTCACTTTCCAGGGTTCAGCACGCCCATTCTTGCGGCGCAGGTTGGCCATTGGGCTCTCGCCGTCGAAAGTAACATATTCAATCCACTTCGACATCTCTTCCACGGTGCCGCTGCCCACGTTGGCACTGATGTATGCCTCGGTATTGAGCTGTTCACACAGGTCGAGAAACTCATGGGTGCCGAAGCTGTTGTCTTCCACCACGCCGCCCCAGTGGGTGTTGATCATTTTGGGACGCTCGGCACGCGGACCGATGCCATCCATCCAGTGATACTCATCTGCAAAGCATCCACCTGGCCAGCGCAGGTTGGGGATGCTGATCTCCTTTAACGCCTGAACGACGTCGTTGCGAATACCCCGGGTATTGGGAATGGAAGAATCTTCGCCCACCCAGTATCCACCATAGATACAACGACCGAGGTGCTCTGAAAAATGTCCGTAGATATGCCGGTTGATGGTGCTCTTTCCCCGGTCAGCTTCAATGACCAGTCTGTTTTGTGCCTGCATGGATGCACTGCCGATGAGCAGCAACAGGATCATTTGACAAGTTCTTTTTAATCTCATGGTTTTCTGTTTTTTAGGATGTATAAAGATAAAGATTTATTTTGTAAGTTCATGCTGAGTTGTGATGATTACTCCCCCCTCCGGTTCGATGGAGAGTGTGATTGTACCATCTTTCCTCATTGAAAGCCGGTGGAGCTCTGGTGACCGGTCCTTTTTGTCGGCATATTGCAGGATATTCTTCCCTGCAAGCATGGGGAGAGTAACCGCTATTTCTCTTCTCTCTTTTTCTGCGTTGATGGCCGCCACATACCACTGTTCTCCATGGCGCCGGGCGAGCACCACATATTTGCCGGGATACCCGTCGATGAACAACGTTTCATCCCACAATGTGGGGATATTCCGCATAAAATCGATTACAAACGAAGGATATTCCTGCAGATTGTTCGGCGTGATACCAAAATGTTGTACTGGTGTCTGGAACAGGACCGCTGTCGCCAGCTGAAATATTTCGGTGGTGCGGCGTATGGTGCCCCCGTCGTTGTTGCGGTTGTGCCTTTTGTTCAGCAACACCGGCCCAAAATCCATGGAGGCGACGCTGTTCCTGATAAAGGGATGCAGAGCGGCGTTGTAGGCTTCCTGATCGTTGGCGTGCTGTGTAAAGATGAGATTCTCCGATGCAAGCACAGCTTCACTTCCCGCGAAGTTGGGATACATCCTTTCCCAGCCGCGGGGGAGCGTGCAGCCATGGAAGATCACCGCCAGTCCATAATCATTGGCATCCGACAAGATGTCTTCGTAGAGTTGCATGGTCTCCTGTTTGTCACCGCCAAAGAAATCGACTTTGATTCCCTTCACGCCGATGCTTTGCAGCCAGGCCATCTCTTTTTTTCGGGCGACGGAGGTGTTCATCCTGTTTTTTGGTCCCTGTGGCGCATCACTCCAAAAACCATTGGAGTTGTACCAGAGTGAGATACCTACTCCCTTTGTGGCCGCATATTGCGCCAGTTCCTCAATCTTTTCCCTTCCAATGCGGGTGTCCCACCAGTTGTCGATCAGCACCAACTCATATCCCATTGCAGCAGAGAGGTCGATGTATTTCTTCTGATCCTCGAAGTTGATGCTTCCGTCTTGCCAGAGCAACCAGCTCCAGGTAGAGCGTCCGAAGGAATAATCCCTGGAAGGCTCATAAAGCGGTTCCACTACATCGAAGGCAACGGTGGTCTCCACAATCGGTTTCAGATTATCACCCACGGTGATGGTGCGCCAGGGTGTTTCTCCCGGTAAGGAAATTGCCGGCTGGGCACTGCCAATGCCGTTATTTTCTCCCTCTTCGGGAAAGGAAATGGTGTAAAGTCCTTCTGCTGTTTCCTCACTGAGTTTGGCTCCACAGTACAGACTCCCGACTCCCGTTTCCGAAACCAGAGCCCACCCGTTTTCTCCTACACGAAAAAGACCTGGGAAGGTATATCCCACTCCGTATTTTGAAGGCGTACCCACTGGTTCATCCGGCACATACTCCTCTTCATAACTGGGTTTGGTACGCATCCAGCCAATCATGGGTGTTGCCTGTGGGGTGAGGAAGGTGGTGGTGTATTGCGGAAATTTGAATCCAGTCAGTTCTTTTTCAATGATGCAGCGGGCCGTTTCTCCATTCTGTACCAACGCGTATTTGAAGGCTATGTCGTTGTTACTCACGCGAAAGACAATGCTGATCTTTTCCTTACGGGGTGTCTCATAGGTGGCCATCACTTCGTTTGCCAGGTAGTTGATCTGGCTCTGCTTGGTGGTTTTTATGCTGTAATTGTTGCGGATGACCCGATCGCTTTTTTCCACAAACCGGAGATCACGGCTAAAATCACTCACATTGGTGATCATGCCCAAAGGAGAGTCTTCGAGAATAGGTGCTCCCTTATACGATACGTTGTAATGCAGGGTCCCTTCTTTTAGCATAACCGAAACTTGCAGATTCCGATCCGGGCTCATGCCGATGAAATCCTGGGCCCCAATTTGCTGAAAAAAAGAGGAGCAGGCTGCAATGAGAATGAGGGTCAATACTTTCTTCACGATATGATCATCTATAATTAATTATGGACAAGTTCAGGCATTTCTTTCGATTGTTACAAAATTAATTAATAAGTGTAATATTGCACACTTATTTTGTCATGTTATACAACATATAATTGAGGAAACCATTTTTTTATTTTCGGATACTTTGTCAGGAAGCGCTACTCATATTGTTTCATGCCCGGGCAATACTTTCCCGAAAAGCAAATATCGCTGATCGGAGGATTAAAGAGACCGGAGATTGTGTACCTTTGTCTGAAAAAGTTTTTTTGAATGGCGCCATTTTATATTGAGCAGGAGAAGTTTTTCCTGTCGGTAGATTGTATCATCCTTGGTTTCACCAAAGGGAAATTGTACTTGTTGATCTCAAAACGGAAGTTCGAACCGCAGAAAAATCATGATACCCTGATGGGAGGATTCCTGCGTTCGGGTGAAGATCTAGAGGAGGCTGTTTCGCGTGTTTTGTATGAATATACAGGCATCAGGGATGTTTTTATGGAACAGGTAGGCACCTATGGAAGCATCCACCGCGATGAAGGAGAACGTGTGATTTCAGTGGCTTATTATGCCCTGATAGACCTGGAACTATTTGATGAAGCGCTGTGTAAGACGCACAACGCCCGTTGGGAGGAGCTCGACAAAGTAGGCACATTAATTTTCGACCACAACCAGATGGTCGAAGATACCATGGCCATCCTTCGAAGCAAAGCGGCGGTGCAGCCTCTTGGATTTAACCTGCTTCCAGAGAAGTTTACCCTGCCGCAGTTGCAATCTCTCTACGAGGCCATTTATCAGACCACGCTTGATAAACGCAATTTTCGCAAAAAGATACTCGAAATGAATATCCTTGAGAAGCAGGAGGACAAGGACAAGTCTACTTCGAAGAAGGGAGCCTTCTATTATAAATTCAACAAAGAAAAGTATGACCGGCTACTCGAACTGGGGTCCTATTTCTCTTTGTGAAAATTACCGTTTTATCCCCGGTTTCCCCGTACGGAACGGTCTTTGCTACCTACCACCTTAACGTTCCATGCCAACGGCACCATGTCGGGTGCGTTCTCTGGCAGCTGGAGCTACAATACAACTAAAAATTAACAAGCCTCCCGATATACCATCTCCCAATATGGTATGGGAATCCCTTATATATGCCTTATTAAACTATGAGGCATATATAAGGGAAACATAAGGGAATACCCAACATGGTCCCAAGAAAGGCCGTCTCATGGTTTGTGATGAGACGGCCTTTCTTTTGGTTTTTCGTACGGGTGATTATAACGATGGAATTACCTGCTGAATAGTTCCATCCTCATTGAATTCCATTTTGTCGATGCATACCTCGCGGTGATAACCCGGGCCATCGTTCAGCGAATGTTTGTTGATGCGGTGGTAAACAATATACCATTCATCTTTACCGGGAATCTGCAGCACCGAATTGTGTCCGGTTCCATATATTTCCCTTGCTTCGTCTTTCATGATGACGATGTTGTGGGCGGGAATAGTCAGCGGGCCGAGGGGAGACTTGGCAGTGGCGTAACGCACCTTGTAGTTTGGGCTTCCGGTATCATCCTCCGACCAGAGAAAGTAATAGAGTCCGTTCCTGTAAAACACGTTGATTGCCTCCCGGAAGGTACGGTCGGGGGTCATCTCTTTTACCGTGTTCCTCTTGATGGAAACCATGTCTTTGTGCATTTCGGCTCCTGCCATGTATCCGTTTCCCCAGTAGATGTAATGTTTTTTACTCACCGGATCGAAAAACAGATCGGGGTCAATCTCCTGCCCGCGCGTCACTCCTTCGGGTTTGAAGTCGATCAGCGGTTTTCCCGAATCAACAAAAGGGCCGGTGGGGTGGTCTGCCACGGCCACGCCAATCTTCTTGGGTTCACCCTCTCTACCGCCACTGAAATAGTAGTAGTACTTGTATTTGTTCTTTCCTTCTTTCTTTTCTCTGATCGTGGGGGCCCAGGCGTTGGCATCGGCCCAGGAAACATCTTTCAGGTCGAGGATCACCCCTTCATCCTTCCATTCCTTGAGGTCATCGGAAGAGAAGGTTTTAAAATAATATCCTCCCCATCCCGGAAAACCGTCACTGGTTGGATAGATGTAATATTTGCCTGTTTTTTCAGCATAAAGCACTTTTGGATCGGCATAATACCCTGTTAACACAGGATTGTGCGAAGTGGGCATCACAAATCCTTCGGGTATGCCCCATCTGCCGGTGAGGGCTTCCAACTCTTTTTTCGTAACAGGTATTACCGTTCCGTGGCGTGGCTTGAAATCCATGCTGATCTCGTGATCAATGGCGCTGAAATTGTCGAGATCCACACTTTCGCAGAACTGATACTCGCCTCTACCATATACATCATAGAGCAAAATGTGTTTGTTTTGATTAGTCAGTTTAAAAACCGACGATCCTTCCACCGCATGACGGGTCTGTTGTTTATAGTCGGGTTGCTCTATCCAGCAGCAGGACGTAAGGTTGTCGGTCATGGCTTTCCTGATTCCGTTCCCATGCCCCTCTGTTTTGTAAAACATGTGGAATATGCCGTTCTTGTAAATGATATCTCCGTCGATACAGGATTTCCCGTTTTTCGGAAAGAAAAGTTGTTTCGGTGTGCCTTCAAGGTCGGTGAACTCCTCATTCGCATACGCATAATAGATGATATCGGTCCCGTTGCCGTGTTGCATGGACCAGTAGATCATGTACTTTCCGGCATGGGGGTCATAGATGGTCTGGGGAGCCCATACCCGTTTCAGTTCTTCCTGTCCCGGATATTTTTTCTGGATGTTGATGGCCGACGATGTCCAGTTGACGAGATCCTTCGATTTCAAGAGAACCATCCCCCGGTTCGAATCCCATCCTTTGGAGGAGGTCATGTCTGTCACCACCATGTAAAATGTCTCTCCATCCTGAGCCCGCAGGATATGTGGATCCCTGACTCCTCCTGTTTCACTGATTTCTTTGGAATCGATTACGGGTTTGTCGCTGTTTAAAGCTTTGTAATGATACCCATCCAGACTGATCGCGAAGCAAATCTGCTCTTGTTCTACACTGTTTCCGTGGAAATAGGTAAAGAGGTAGCCTACGTAATCTTTTTCCGTAACATTGGGAGCATAACCCTCTCCGGCTCTCATTCCGGTAGAGAGTAGGGCAAAAATGAATAAAATCAGGGTTTTGTTAATTTTCCGCATGCAAATTAAAAGTTTTCAGTATAAGTTATTCGTCGTGTTCATCAACAAGGAGGCTTATAACGACCCGCTATTCGGCGCTCAATGTAATTTCTGCCGGTTCAAGCCAGGGTGAGGTAAAGGATACTTTTATATCACCTGCTTCGCCAGTAGCCTGCACGTAGGCCAGGATGCGTCCATGATACACCCGATGTACATTGTCGGTATAATCGCTCATGTCGTTGTTGTTGCTTGCTTCCAGTCCGAGGAGCTTCGCGGGGCCTGAGATCCAGCAGGTTACCTCATTGTCGGACAACATCACCGGCACGCCCTGCTCATCTACCACCTGAAGCACAATTTGGGCCAGTCCACGTTCTTTGTTTATTTCTTTCTCGGCCCGTACAATCTGCAGAGCATAGGGACGTGTTGAAGTCTGTATGGTATAACCCGAAACGGGCGTGTTATTTTTATCCATGCCCACTACTTCCAGTTTTCCGGCGCTGTAGGGAATATCCCAGTAAATGATGCCGCTGTTGTCGTCATAATCCTTTGTCTCGCCTACCTCTGCACCGTTCAGCAAAAGTTTAGCCTTGTCGGCATTGGTATAGCAGACCACCCGGATGGACTGGCCTTTCTGGTAGTTCCAGATAGACCATGCATCCATTGAAGGCACTCTTTCCACATAATTGGAAACATCTCCTTCTTCCTGTTGCGAACGAACGTCTTTCGACTGGCTGCGGCTGCCCCTTCCTGGTGTGGGATAAGTTCCCAGATAGGCCATCGGCTTGTCCGACCAAAGTGATTGCCGGAAGTATCCTCTTGGTTTGATGAATCCACCGAAATCAAGAAGGCCTGAATAGAAACCTCTTGTGGGCCATCGTCCCGATTCACCCAGATAATCGATTCCCGTCCAGAGGAACTGACCAAAGATAAATTCCTTGTCGCGTGTGGCCTTCCATGCTGCCATATCGTGGCGGTTCTCACTGCCGAATATCACCCTATTGGGATATTTCTGATGGTCTGCATCGTACTTATCTTCGGTGTAGTTGTATCCTGCGATATCCAAAGCGCCCGGATATTCGGTTTCGTTTGACATGGCCACGCCAGCCAGGCCGGCGGTCACCGGTCGTGACAAGTCGTATGTCTTGACCACTTTCACCAGTCGTTTGGCAATGTCGCCCAGTTCCATGGCATCGGGAGCATCGGGATTGTATCCTCCATAGGAAGCCTGGGTAAATCCTGCTTTCTCTCCACCCAGCACCTTGTGTGAATAGGGATCGTTGGGATAATCCACCTCATTGCCAACGCTCCATGCAAAGACGGAGAGGTGATTCCGGTCGCGCCGTACCAGGTCGGCCAGGTCAATTTCAGACCATTCTTTGAATATATCGAAAGAGCCCTGGAAGCCGGGAGTACCCACATTCCATCCTTCCAGCCACTTGCGTTTGGGAAATACCCACTCATCATACATTTCGTCGATTACCAGAATGCCCATCTCGTCACAAAGGTCGTAGAGATCCGTTGACTGCGGGTTGTGGCTGGTGCGAATGGCATTCACGCCTACTTCTTTGAGTGTTTCGAGTCGTCTTTTCCATACCTCGCGTGGTACAGCCGATCCGAGTACCCCTGCGTCGTGGTGAATGCATACGCCTTTCATTTTCATCCACTCCCCGTTCAGGGCGAATCCTTTGTCAGGATCGAAGGTGTAGAAACGGAAACCTGTGCGGGTGGAAGTCCGATCGGTCACGGTGCCATCTTTCAGCACGGTGGTCTTCAGTGTATACAGGTTTGGCTCGGAGAGCGACCAGAGAGTCGGATTTTTGACTGCCAAAGAGGTGACCAGTTTATTCTCCTTGCCCGGCTTCGCGGTGAGCTTCTTTCTGTCTTTTGCCACCAGCTTGCCTGTTGCGTCGTAGAGTTCATTCAGCACCGACAAGGAAACATTTTCTTTTTCTTCGTTCTGTATCTCCACCTCCACATTCAATTTATAGCCATTCTTCACTTTTTCGGGATAGGCATAGATACCCCATTGGGCAATATGGACCGGGTTGGCATGGACCAGCCACACATCGCGGTAGATGCCCGAGCCGGTGTACCAGCGTGAGTCGGCCGACTGGCTGTGGTCGACCCGTACGGCAATTACATTTTTCTCACCGGGTTTGATGAATGGTGTGGCATCGTACATGAACGAGATGTAACCATTGGGCCGTTTGCCCAGTGATTGTCCGTTGAGGAACACTTCGCTGCGGTTATATATTCCTTCGAAGTAGAGATATACTTTTTCTCCCGGCTTCCCGGCAGGAATATCGATGGTCTTGCGATACCAGCCTATTCCTCCCGGCAGGTATCCCGTACAGCTGGCCAGTGTGGGGCTCAACTGACCTTTCACGCTCCAGTCGTGGGGCAGCGATACCGATTGCCATTTTGAATCGTCCAATGCAACAGATTGACCGTCCTTTACATCATTCAGGATAAATTTCCAGTTGTCGTTGATTTTTTCTGGAGTGCCGAAAGAACCCTGTGCCCGAAGTGACGGAACCGCGGATATGGCAAGTACCATAACGATTGTCAGAAGTTGTTTTCGCATAGTGCTTTTTTGTATTTGTTTTTGTATGGTTGATATAAATTTTTCAAGTGCTGTTGCACCTTCATCGTCATCAAAAGTTTAACGGAATAGAAACATTGGTTTTTATACCTGATGTTTTGCAAAGATAAACTTTTTCATATTCAATTCATTGTTAAAATTATGCAGACAAGGGCATTGAATCGCGCAAAGTGTGATTATTTACACAAGTTTCGCCTATTCATAAAATTGGGTAGATACAACTAAAGATTGTCAGTCGAGAATTTAGCTGTATCCATGCCATGCGAAACGGTAACTATTTATTTTTCTGATAAACCCGCACCCAATCTATTTCGTAAGAGAGCGGAAAAACTTCGTCTTCGGGCGTGCCGCCATGTTGTCCGCCAATGGCGAGGTTGAGCAGGAGGTAGTGCGGCTGCATAAACGGATTTTTATAATCTCCAATTGAACCGTTGATGGTTTCGAAGAGCAGTGTTTCGTTCAGCAGTTCATCATCGAGATAGAGCCTGATAGCTTCTTCATCCCAATCCATACGCCAGATATGAAATTTATCGGCCCAGTGGGGATCTTTGTTTGTGAAGTGCGTAAAGGGGGTAGCTGAAGTGTTCCATTTTGCACGCCATCTTTCATCTGTACCCCAGGCTGCATTGGCCAGGATATGTGGGATGCCGTCTATGCGATAGTACTCCATGATATCTATCTCCCCATTTGAGGGCCACTCCATCTTGTTGCCCAGCGTCCATATGGCTGGCCATGCTCCACTGGCAGTGGGTATTTTTGCCCTGATCTCGAAACGACCATACTGAAACTCTTTTTTTCCTTCTGTTTTTATCGATGAAGAGGTATATTCAATCTCTGTGCGGCTACTTCTCCAGTCGCTGCTCCCTTTTACATATAAAGGGTTCTCCTGGTTTTCTTTACGGGCAGAAATTACCAGAATGCCGTTCTTGCATGTGCCATTCTCTTTCTGGTACCATTGCAGTTCGTTGTTGCGTACAAAGCCTTCCTCAAAGGACCAAACACTGCTATCAGGAGCACCCTCACGGTCAAATTCATCGTTCCAAACCAGATCATATCCATCTATCTGGGGCGGAGTGGACGAATCGGGCGTGATCTCGTC
>CAZRRC010000021.1:23053-24166 GCA_964602395.1 uncultured Proteiniphilum sp.
GTTAACTCTGCCATGTGCAGCGTGAGATTGTCTTCAGACGAGTAGATGTGGTAGGCTTTTTGGTTATCGTCAACGAACAGGGTCATATCGCGGGACATTTGACCTCCCTCGAAATCTCGACGTGTGAACAGCCCATCTTTTATGGCTGACATCCACTCGGGGGTCCACCATTCCTTGAAGTCGGTTGCTTTTATAGGCGATGTCCGTTGCGCTTCTGTCATGTTCACCGGCCATTTCCCGGCATTGACCCGCCCGTTTTTCAGCAGCTCGTAAGGACCTGTCACTTGATTGCTCACTGCCACGGCGACATTTGCGGCGTCGTAACCCCTGCCTTTGAGCTCAAGGTGAAAGTACATCACGAATATTCCGGTTTTGGCGTTATAGATCACTTTGGGACGTTCAATGGTGCAGCCTTCTACGATCGGGCTGTCCGGGTTTTTACTCACGGACAGGGCTATTCCTTCGTTCTTCCAGGTGTATAAGTCGTTTGATGAATAACAGGTTACGCCGACCAATGCGGCGTTAGACTCATTGCCTTTGTGTTCACCAAACCAGTAGTAGGTGCCTTCGTGATAGAGTACGCCACCCCCGTGGGCATTGATGATTTCACCATCGGTGTCGAACCATTTTTCTCCCGGCACGATCAGCTTCTCTTCGTTTGTCGATTTTTCAGATGTCACCTTGTTGCGCTTATCTGAACCGCACCCCATGATACAGGCGATTATTACAGAGAAAATAAACAGGGTGGATAAATCCTTATAACTGTAGTTCATGAATTCATACTATTTATCAAGATTGTGTAAAATCAAGGGTCGGATAACCGACCATACTTCGCCATTTCGGAAGCAGCAAGTAGAAAAGCTCCCACACCAAAATCGGCGGTTGTTTCGGGACCCACATCTTTATGCTGGTTTGCCCGCTCTCCAATAGGTTGTACGTAACCTACCTTCCCGTTCTCCTGCAGTGCGATGGTGGTGAGGTAGTTCCATCCCTTTGTAACCACTTCGGCATAAACTCCTCCATCCAGCATGCCGTTGTTGATTCCCCAGAGGTAGCCGTATACAAAGAAAGCGGTGCCACTTGTTTCAAATCCGGGTGCATGCTGCAGATCCA
>CAZRRC010000021.1:24266-33624 GCA_964602395.1 uncultured Proteiniphilum sp.
AGCCCGTCGGCCCACCACCAGTAATCGTTCTGCGGTGTGCTCATCTGGAACTCCATCACCTCTTTTGCACGCGCTATCTTTCTTTCGTCTTTCGGGGCATCCAGATTGTAGAGATCGGCATATACCTGAAAGCAGGTTTGGAAATCGCCGAAGAGCACATATTCATCCGTCTCACCATAAGTATATTTCCACTTTCTGTGATCGTTTGATTTGGCACCTTTCCACTCATTGTGTTCGGCCCAGGCTTCGGAATATGCCTTGTATTTCTCGTTGCCGGTAACCTTGTATGCAGCCATGTTGCCCGTATGATAGGCTGCCTGGTGCCAGAATGCATTGCCATGCTTTGGATGATTGTCGATGACAGACGCCTGGAGCCATCAAGCATGATCGATATCACGCAAGACGATACTGGAAAAATATGGATTGCGACCATCAACCAGGGTGTCATATCGGTAGAAGGTGATCCCCGACATAAAGAAAAAATCGCTTTCAAAGACTACACTTTTGAAAACGGAAAGATCTCGGCACACACTGTCAATGTTTTGCATTGTGATGCTTCCGGACGATTATGGGCGGGGACTGAAGGTGGGAGGTTGTATCTGTATGACAAGGTGTCTGACACGTTTCTTGATAAATCGCCGCAATTCTTTATACTTGGAACCCTGATTAGTTCCATCAGAGAAGATCGGCAGGGAAATCTGTGGATCGGTACAAGTAACGGGCTTGCCAGGCTCTCTTTCAATAAAGCATCCGAACTGACAAGCTATCGGGTTTATACTACTGCCGAAGGGCTATGCGATAACTTTTTTATACCTAAATCATCCTATAATCATAATGGAGAGTTGTTTTTCGGAGGGTATAAAGGATTGATACACTTTAACCCGGATAACATGGAAGTAGAGATTAGTCCGACGTCATTTTATATAACCGACATAAGGGTGTTGAACACCTCTTTCTATAATCTGGACAAGGAAATTTCCAGCAAAATATCAGAAAAAACTCCCTCTTTTTCTGATAAGATTACAATCCCGCACAAGTATAATAATTTCAGTATCCATTTTGCAGCTCTCAATTATAAAAATCCGGAGCTAAACAGATATGCCTATCAACTGGTCGGGTTTGACCAAGATTGGACATATGCCGATTCGAAACAAAATGTGGCTTATTACAACAATCTCCCTGCGGGAAGATATACCTTTTTATTGCGAGCAACTACCCATAATGGTGTGTGGAACGATACCATAAAAGAGCTGAAGGTTAATGTGTTGTCACCTATATGGCTCTCCTGGTGGGCAAGGTTGATCTACCTGTGCCTGCTCGCTTTCATCGGATTTGTCATTTATCGGAATATCGTAAACCGTGTACTTCTGCAAAACCAATTGAGATACAAAGAAATAGAAAGGGTGAAGGCGGAAGAACTGAATCACGCCAAACTCCAGTTTTTTACCAACGTCACCCACGAGTTCCTGACACCACTCACCATTATATCGGCTACAGTGGACGAGCTGCAGCAGACCTCTCCCCGCAGGGACAACTTATACGAGACTTTGACCCGGAATATCAACCGGTTGACACGTCTCTTGCAGCAGATACTGGAGTTCAGAAAAGCAGAATCGGGGAATCTTAAACTGCGTGTATCCTATGGCAACATCTCCCGGTTTATCAAAACATCTACCGATTCATTTTATCCATTGGTCCGGAAGAAGAAGATCCATTTTTCCTATGTCAGTGATCCCGATCATATTGAGGGATTGTTCGATACCGATAAGCTGGATAAGATTCTTTATAATCTGATCTCCAATGCAGCCAAATACGTGGAGGAGGGGGGAGCCATTCAGTTGACACTGTCTTATTATGACGAAGGAAAGGACCAGATTCTTATTTCGGTTAAAGATGATGGTGCGGGTATAGCGAAGGGAGCACAGCAATCGCTTTTTCAACGCTTCTATGAGGGGGATTATCGACGTCACAACACCACGGGAACGGGTATCGGACTCTCTTTGGTGAAAGATCTTGTCGCCTTGTCACACGGCACCATCACGGTGGAGAGTGATGAGGGAGAAGGGTGTGAATTCAGCGTAATCCTCCCCATTGATATCTCCTATTTCGATGATTCGGAAATCGATTCCGATAAATTGGAAGCGATGCATTCCTCCCATGAAGTCGAGGCAGCACCGACACCGGAGAAGAGTATAACAAAAGATGCGATGAAAAGGACATCCATTTTGTTGGCAGAAGACAACGAAGAAATATTACACCTTGTACAAAGACTGCTGAGTAAAGAATACCAGGTTATTACGGCCATGAACGGCAAAGAGGCTCTGGTTGTGCTGGAACATGAAAAGATCGATTTAATTGTATCGGATATCATGATGCCGGAGATGGACGGGGTGGAACTGTGTAAGTTGCTGAAGAACAATATTGAATACAGTCATATCCCGATTATCTTGCTGACGGCCAAAACGGATGAGAAAGACCGTGCCGATGCCTATGAATCGGGAGCCGATGCGTTCATCAGCAAGCCTTTTAATTTGAACGTGTTGCATGCAAGAATCAAAAACTTGCTGAGAAGCCGGGAACGCATGGCGCTGGATTTTAAAAACCAGCTGGTATTTGAGTTGAAAGACCTGGAGTTCACCAATCTCGATGAAGAGTTCTTGCGAAAAGCAATCGATTGCGTAAACCAGCATTTAGATGATGTAACATTTGACCAGCAGCGGTTTTCGGAAGAGATGAACGTGAGTAAATCTACCCTCTATAACAAGCTGAAAACGTTGACCGGGCTGAATACGTCGGCTTTTATTAACAACATCCGGATGAAGGCTGCTTGCCGGATTATGGATCAAAACCGTACGATCAGGATCTCCGACCTGGCTTATGCCGTGGGTTTCAATGATCCCAAATATTTCAGCTCCTGCTTCAAGAAGGAATTCAATATGCGTCCCAGTGAATACATCGATCGGTTCTCGGCTTCAGTAGAGACATAACGGTCGCCACACTACCGGTTTCTCATTGCTTTGATCTCATCCTGCGAGAGTGTCCGATTATAGATTTGAAACTTTTCGATGGTTCCATTGAATCCGCCCACAATCACCTCTGAGAGCGTCAACCCCTCCATGGGTGCCGATTGATCGAGAAACCCGTTGATAAAGGTGCGCAACAAGTAGCCGTCGTAAGAAATGGTCAGCTGAAAGGGAACAGCAGTTTCAGGCGGATACCATCTACCGTTGGTGGCTCGCTGGTGTTTCTTCCATGCGTTTGAATTGCCCAGCACATTGCTGCTGACATATTGCTTCTCCTTGTAAGCGAGTGTTGGACGTGGCATTTCACCCTGGTTCACACCATAGGTCAAGCCGGCGAATTGCAAAATCTCGCCCTGCCAGGCAAGCGTGTCGGGCGAGAGGGTGAGTGCGATGGTAAATGTTCCCGATTGGGGTATGCTGAGGATCCTCTTCTCTCCAGCAGCCATTCTTCCTATGCTCTTCTCCAGTCTCAATCCTTTTTTCAAATCAATCTCCTCCTTGGGAACAAGCATATTTGTTTTGATGGCAGTGGAGTAGCCCTGCGGCCGTTGTGTGCTCACAATCCAATCGTAATAATCGCCCTGCATCCAGATCAAAGAGGGAGAGGCTGTGTTGCCAGCGATGGCAAAGGGTCGTATGTTGTTCTTGGGTGAGTGAAAGGTAAGTTGCTCTGCCGAAACCGATTCTCCGTTGGTGGCGACAGTGAATTTCTTCAGTTCATAAATTTTCCCTTGCTTACCCTCAACTGGAACCGATCCGTAGATGATCTGTGGATTATGCTTGTCAATTGCAAGACCACCGCTGTAACACTTTTCGATGTCGGGCGACTGATGAAAGTGTCCACCTGCGTTTGCGAGAAATGTTTTCTGCCACCGATCGCCGGTCCATCGGATATGATGGTAATCGTGAGAGGATTTATCGTGGCTGATGCCGACTGTGCCCATCACTGGATTTTCGTTTTCATCGAGTGTCAACTCCCATATCCAGTTACGGAGCGGAGAGGCATCAACCACTGCCAAAGGATGATTCTCTTTATACGCCGGGGTGATATCCACTTCATGCAGCTGCGACTCACCCAACACGGAAAGCAGATTTCCCCCGATATCTTTCAATGCTTTGGTGCGGATATCGATATAATTGAGATAGATCCAGTTCTCCGGCTGATTGTCAGGGTGTGTGGAAGTATAGGCAAGATAGATCCTGTCTTTGCCATTCGATGCATATTTAGCATATGGTCTGACTCCTCCTGCACCTTTCAGGGAGCGAACAATCTGATGAGGACCCCAGTTGAACACCACCTGATCCTGTTCATTGGGTATGGTCAGGCGGGCAATGGTCGGGTGCCATCCAATACCTCTCCAGCAGAGGTAGATATGCTCCGGATTATCCGACAAGATAAAGGGAGATGGATAGGTTGTGTTGTGTCCTGTATCGAGTCTTTTCTCTTCGCCGAGGGTGGTGATGTCGCCCGGTTTTTGAGAAACACGGTAATAGAAACAGGGTTCGTCGGTATGACGGGAGTAGAAGATCATGATACGCTCATCGGGTAGCACCAGGAAGGTGGGGTTGTTATGATCGTCGGGCTGAAACCAGGAGCGGATCATCACTTCATGGGTCTGGTTCTTCAGATGGTCTATCTGTGTAGCCTTGATATATCCCTGCACATCGATGTAGCCGATATAGGTGCTGTGGATGGTGCCGCTCTCATTTTTATAATGGAGGGCGCGTGGATCGGCAAACCAACACCAGGCTCCCTCTTCAGTGAGGGTGCTCACGGGAAATGTGTTGCACAATTCCTTGCTGGTAGATACCTGCCCGATCAGTTGCGTCGTCACTTGCAGGGCAGAGAGCAATAGCAACCAGATTGTTTTATTCATATTGGTGTTACATAAAAACAAATCAAGCCATTAAGCGATGTGCTGAATGGCTTGATTGATATGATTCAGGAAAAGACCGATTGTCTTACCATAAAAATATGTAAATCAGTGTCACCAGCGCGCAGATACCAAAAGCACCCAGGGCGAATCCTTTGTCTGTTTTGAACAGTGCCAGTTCAAAGGGAACAGCTTTTCTGTCTTCGTACTGTGAATTGGCATTGGAGAACAGGAACAGAGAGATGGAGAATATCAGTGATCCAAAGAAGAAAAAGGCTTCAAAGCCGATGTTCTCGAGATAAATCACCCATTCGTTGCTGCTTCCACTGATCAATAATAATTTATGAACGGTTGCTGCAAGAATAAAAAACAAAGAAAAGAAGAGGCTGATGCGACCCCATTTCAGCATTTTCTTCCTATCAGATTCGTTGGGCTTCTCCGTGATGATTCGTGTGCTGTCGACAAAGGCGATGGCTACAAAGATGAGGAGGAGAATGATGAAGATGTATCCCATTCTGAACTGGAAGGGCATGTCTGGCAGACCAATCTTAAAGAGCAGACCCATGGGGATGGTAAGAATAGAAGTCCAGATAGCCGCTTTTGAAGAGGCTCTCTTCCACAACAGACCCAGACCAAACACCACGATGATACCCGGGTAAATAAATCCAGAATATTCCTGTATATACTGGAATGCCTGATCCAATCCTCCCAATAAGGGTTCTACTGCGATGATGGCAATGACCAATGCCAGTAAAGCGGTCAGACGACCTATGCGCACCAGCTGTCTGTCAGTCGCATTTTTTCTGATATGTTGTTTGTAAATATCCATGGTGAAAATGGTGGAGGTGGAGTTCAACATGGAAGCCAGTGATGAGATCACCGCGGCTGCCAAAGCAGCAAACGAGAGTCCTTTAATCCCCACGGGTGCAAAATTGCGAATCAGCCAGGGATAGGCATCATCCGACACATTGATTGCACCTGACATATCAAAATATCCTTGTTGAATGCCGGGAATATCTTGTGGGTAGTTGTACATGACAAAGGCTGTAACACCGGGGATGACCACGATGAAGGGAATTAATATCTTCAGGAAACCGGCAAAAATAAGCCCTTTCTGTGCTTCACCAATACTTTTTGCGGCAAGACCTTTTTGGATGATATACTGGTTAAAGCCCCAGTATCCCAAATTGGTTAACCATACCCCTCCAACGATTGCGGCAATGCCGGGAAGGTCCCTGAATGCATCGGCCGATTTGGATTTATCCACAATCAGATTAAAATGGGTGTCGTTGGGAATGCTTTTCATCTTTTCATAAATGATAGCCAGACCGTCAAATGCTCCTTTCCCTTCACCCGAAACTGCTTCGAGGGCAAAGTAAGCAGTGATCAATCCACCACCGATAAGAAAAACTACCTGCAATACATCCGTCCATGCCACAGAGGCCAATCCCCCGTAAATAGAATAAATCCCTGCGACGAAAAAGAGTACCAGGATGATTTCCATGCGAAAACCTTCCAGTCCCAGAATCTGTTCAATGGCAATTGAACCAAGCCATGCTACAGATGTTAGATTCACAAACACATAAAGGAAAAGCCAGAATATGGAGAAAGCCATCCCCACGCCATCGCTATACCGTTCACGCAGGAACTGAGGAATGGTATAGATTCTACGTTTTAACATCACAGGCAGTAAAAACTTGGCCACTATAATCAGCGTGACTGCTGCCATGATCTCGTAGGCAGCCACACAGATGCCAATTTTAAAGCCTGAGCCCGACATCCCAATAAACTGTTCAGCAGAAATGTTCGCAGCTATCAGTGAGGCTCCCACTGCCCACCAGGTTAGTTTATTACCTGCCAGGAAGTAGTCGTTCGCTGTTTTATCTTCTCCTTTTTTATTTCTGGAAAGGAAGAGTCCCAAACTCACAAGGAGTACCATGTAAATCCCGACTATCACGAAGTCGATAGTCTGAAATCCCGAATTGTTCATCACGATTAAAATTATGTTTTTATTTTAGACTTATTGTATATTGTAATGTGTTTGTATCCAGTAATGTGTATGTACACAATTGTGCCTCTTATGAATTTGCCAAAGGTAGATAATTTTCTCTAACATTTGAAAGGAAAAAGGACGTTTTACTCTCTTTTTATAAAGATATATTATTGCCAGGCCTGTTTCATAGGAGTTTAACTCTGGAAATTAATTTATTAAAATATTATAAATTGTTTAAACAGGTCTGATTTTACGGCGTTTCAGTTAAATTATGTTCTGAGTGTACCATCTGCGATTGCTTCTGGTAGCTGTGTTCATGTACGGATGCGACTGACCGGCCCGAAGGATCAGCATGCTTCCGGAAAGCTTCGTCCCACGCCAGTGCCACAGGTGTACTGCAAGCGACAGATGGTACGGAAGGTACGCACTGTGCTGCGCTATCGGAAGGAAATAGATCGGAATAAATGGTACGGTAGACATACTCTTCTTTGGTCAGAGGCGGGTTAATGGGAAAGCGGTGATGCACGTTCGCCATCTGTTCGTCGGTTACCTGTCGCCCGGCAATCTCTTTTAGTGTATCAATCCAACTATAACCCACGCCGTCGGAGAACTGCTCCTTTTGCCGCCAGGCCACTTCCGCAGGCAGATAGTCTTCAAAAGCCTGACGTAGGATGTGTTTTTCAATTTTTCCATTTCCCGACATCTTGTCTTTTGGATTGAGCCGCATGGCCACATCGAGAAACTCTTTGTCGAGGAATGGAACACGCCCTTCCACGCCCCATGCTGCCAGTGATTTGTTGGCTCGAAGACAATCGTACTGATGCAGTTTGTTCAATTTTCTTACTGTCTCTTTGTGGAACTCTTCGGCATCGGGTGCCTTGTGGAAATAGAGATAACCCCCAAATATTTCGTCGGCGCCTTCGCCGGAAAGCACCATCTTCACGCCCATGGATTTAATATATCGGGCAATCAGATACATGGGTGTGCTGGCGCGCACGGTGGTTACGTCATAGGTCTCAATGTGATAAATCACATCGCGGATAGCATCGAGACCTTCCTGCACGGTGTATTCAATCTCATGATGGATGGATCCGATGTGTTTGGCCACCTTCCGGGCAGCAGCCAGGTCAGGTGATCCTTCCAGTCCGATGGCAAAAGAGTGCAGCTGTGGCCACCAGGCATCTTCTCTGTTGTCGCTCTCCACCCGTTTGGCGGCAAACTTTTTTGCTACGGCCGAGATGATCGACGAATCGAGTCCGCCCGATAGCAAAACCCCGTAGGGCACATCGCTCATCATTTGTCTTTGTACCGCATCTTCCATCGCTTTTCTCAACGCAAACACATCAGAATGGTTGTTTTTTACCTGTTCATATTCCATCCAGTCGCGTGTGTACCATTGGGTAGGTTTGTTATCGGGACTGTAGTAATAATGTCCTGGGAGAAATTCTTCAATCTTATTGCAAAAGCCTTCCAATGCTTTTAATTCTGAAGCAACGTAATAGGCGCCATCGCGATCCCATCCCTGATAAAGGGGGATGATGCCGATGTGATCACGACCAATCAGAAACAGATCTTTCTCTCTATCATAGAGCGCAAATGCAAAAATGCCGTTCAGCTCTTCCAGAAAATCGGGTCCTTTGTCGCGGTAGAGTGGCAGAATTACTTCACAATCCGACTGGGTGAGAAACTCATAGGTGTACGCATATTTTTTTCGGATATCGCGGTGGTTGTATATCTCACCGTTCACCGCCAGAATCAATTGACCGTCTTTGCTTACCAGAGGCTGCTTCCCCGAGCCCGGGTCGACGATGGAGAGGCGCTCATGCGCCAGAATAGCTTTATCGCACGAGAAAATACCCGAGCAATCTGGTCCACGATGACGCAGATTGATCGACATCTTCAACAGTTGTGGGCGCAGTTGCTCCGCCGGTTTCTTCAAGTTAAATGTACATACTATTCCACACATATATATTGATTTGTTGATTTGTTGACTAACTAATTTCCTTATTTGTTGATTTACTGATAAAACGATGAATATCTTTCGCCACTCTGCGTCCCGATGCAATCGCTTTCACTACGAGGCTGGCTCCCATGATGGTGTCGCCCGCGGCGAATACTTTGGATACGTTGCTGTTGTGCTGATTGTCCACTGCCACATTGCCCCGCACATCGTAGGCTATGCCCAGTTCATCGAGCAACCCTTCGTGTACAGGGTGCACAAAGCCAAGCGCCAGCAGCACCAGATCGGCTTTCAGTATTTCGGGTTGCCCTGAGGAGATCATCGTAAAGCGTCCGTTGGCATCTTTTTCCCAGCTGACAGATTCTGCTGCAGCCTCCTTTACAATGCCGTCTTCCCCCTTAAAGGAGATGGTGTTGAGCAGCCAGTGACGGCTGCATCCCTCCTCATGAGAAGAGGATGTTTTCAAAATCTGTGGATAAGGGTTTGGCCAGGGGGTAGCCGGGTTTTT
>CAZRRC010000022.1:0-2845 GCA_964602395.1 uncultured Proteiniphilum sp.
CGGGTAACATAAATATGTATGATGACTTCCAAAGAGATTCGCCAGTCGTATAAAGATTTTTTTCAGTCGAAAGAACACCACATTGTGCCTTCGGCACCGATGGTGATTAAGGGTGACCCCACGCTGATGTTCACCAATGCCGGCATGAACCAGTTCAAGGATATTATTCTGGGAAATGCCCCGGTGAAATACCCACGGGTAGCCGATTCACAGAAGTGCCTGCGTGTGAGCGGCAAGCACAACGACCTGGAAGAGGTGGGACACGATACCTACCACCACACCATGTTCGAGATGCTGGGCAACTGGTCGTTTGGCGACTACTTCAAAAAGGAAGCCATTGCCTGGGCGTGGGAATACCTGACGGAGGTGCTCAAGCTGGACAAGGAACGTCTTTATGTCACCGTCTTCGAGGGTGCTGCCGATGAAAAGCTGGAGCGCGACAATGAAGCTGCTTCCTACTGGGAAGCCTATCTTCCCAAAGGACGGATCATCAACGGAAACAAGAAAGATAACTTCTGGGAGATGGGCGATACCGGTCCTTGTGGCCCCTGCTCAGAGATACATGTCGACATACGACCCGATAGCGAACGGGCAGCAGTGGATGGACTTACCCTGGTGAACCAAAGTCACCCGCAGGTCATCGAGATATGGAACCTGGTCTTCATGCAGTATAACCGCAAGGCCGACGGATCGCTGGAGCCGCTTCCTGCAAAGGTAATCGATACCGGCATGGGATTCGAACGACTCTGCATGGCCGTGCAGGGTAAGTTGTCCAACTACGATACCGACCTGTTTCAGCCAATCATCCAAAAGATTGGAGAGATCAGCAACGCCCGCTACGGCGATGATGCCAAAAAAGATATTGCCATGCGGGTAATTGCCGACCACCTGCGCACCATCTCTTTTTCCATTACCGACGGCCAGCTTCCGTCGAATGCCAAGGCAGGCTACGTAATCCGTCGCATCCTCCGTCGGGCAGTACGCTATGGCTACACCTTCCTGGGAATGCATGAAGCATTTATGCATCGCCTTATTCCCACGCTGATTGAAGTGATGGGCGACGCATATCCCGAACTCATTGCCCAGCAGACGCTTATTGGGAAAGTGATGAAGGAGGAAGAAGAATCTTTCCTGCGTACCCTGGAGACCGGCATCAAATTGCTGGAGAAAAATATGCCCACAAAAGAAGGAGGCGTACTAAGCGGCGAGGTAGCCTTTCAGCTCTATGATACTTTCGGTTTTCCGCTCGATCTCACCGAGCTGATCCTCCGGGAACATGGCATGAGCGTGGATGTGGCTGCTTTCAATGCAGAGATGCTGCAACAGAAGGAACGAGCCCGCAATGCAGCTGCCGTGGAGACAGGCGACTGGACGAAGGTGCACGACGGAGAACCGGAATTCACGGGCTACGATGAGACAGAAAGTGCGGCCCGCATTCTCCGCTACCGTGAAGTTAAACAGAAAAACAGGAAATTTTATCAGATAGTCCTTTCCCGTTCTCCCTTCTACGCGGAGATGGGTGGGCAGGTTGGCGATACAGGCTGGCTCATCACCGAAGAGGGGCACCCAATTGAGGTGTTCGATACCAAAAGGGAGAACAACCTGGCCGTGCACCTGATCAACAAGTTGCCGGAAAATCCGGAGGGAAGCTTTACAGCAAAAATTGACGCCGAAAAGAGAACGGCTACAGAGTGTAACCACTCTGCCACCCACCTGATGCACGAAGCGTTGCGTGAGGTATTGGGAACACACGTTGAACAGAAAGGATCGTACGTGTCCCCTGAGGTGTTGCGTTTCGACTTCTCCCATTTCCAGAAGATGAGTGCCGAAGAGATTCGTGCCGTAGAGAAAGTGGTCAATGCCAAAATAAGAAGCAATTTTCCCATCGAGGAACATCGCCACGTGCCGGTTGAAGAAGCCAAAGCCCAGGGAGCGATGGCACTTTTCGGTGAAAAGTATGGCGATGATGTACGTACCGTACGTTTCGGATCGTCCATAGAACTTTGTGGAGGAACCCATATTTCTTCCACGGGCCGCATCGGCGCCTTCCGCATTGTGAGTGAAAGCGCCATCTCAGCGGGTGTGCGACGTATTGAAGCCGTTACGGCCAAGGTGTGTGAGGATTACCTCTACGCGAAAGAAGATGCATTGCTGGAGATACGGAATCTGCTCAACAACGTGCCCGACATCATGCAGGGAGTACACAGGCTCATTGCGGACAACGATGAGATGAAGAAGGAGCTGCAAGGCTATGTGAAAGAAAAAACCGTGCAGCTGAAACAGCGGATCGTCGAAAGAAAAGAACAGGTGAATGGCATTAATCTCTTCCGTGTGATGTTGCCGATAGGTACGCCCGATATGGTCAAAGACATCGCTTTTCAACTGAAAGGGGAGTTCCCTGAAAAGATGTTCTTCATCGCCGGTGCAGCCGCAAACGACAAACCCAGCCTTACGGTCATGCTAAGCGACGATCTGGTTGCGGCAGGACTTCATGCAGGCAACATGGTGCGCGAAGCGGCCAAACTCATTCAGGGTGGTGGTGGCGGACAGCCTCATTTTGCGACAGCCGGCGGGAAAAATGTCAGTGGACTGCCTGCAGCCGTGGAGGCAATTGTTCAAAAATTAAAAGAACAGGCGCCGCAAGCTTAAGAGAGATCATGGTCTCTCTTAAGAGACCATGATGAACTGGTCAGAGCCAGGATAATTACTTCTTATTCGGGAGAGTAATAAGCTGGATGAGTTGTTCCCACAATTGGGGATGCTTTTTTCTGAAGCGGGCAACCTTTCGGTCTCTCAGGGCCGATTTCCACCACTTGCGCCAGTATAAGGCAAAATAGAAGGTGGC
>CAZRRC010000022.1:2945-8837 GCA_964602395.1 uncultured Proteiniphilum sp.
TTACTGGACGTGTTCTGCAGCCGGTCTTTTGTGGTGAGGCCATGCGCCTTTAAAATTTGGTTAGCTTCCCGAAAGCCGGCTATCAGGGTGTCGAATGCAGGCCGGTTATTTTCATAAAGATCGTCTAAGCTCCTCACAATGTGGAGGGATGACAGATAGAAAGCATCATTTCTGTCGGGAAATTTCTCTTTTGCTATTTTGTCTCCATTCCAGTCGATGGCATGACGGTATTCATCGTAAAATTCATCGTTCCATATATCCACAACCATCGATTTGAGGCTTTTTTCCAGCTCTTGCCGAAGCTGGTTGGCTGCCAAGCTGGGGTTCTCTTCATAGATTGTCCTGTATTTCGATACCTCGATGGGGGTGCCAAAAGTCACATAGGCATCAGAAAGGAAGCCAAAGATATCACGGTAATAAATCGATACCGGCACGATCTGGCTGTTGAGCTCAAAAGCAAGAGAGGCCTCGGTGGGCAGCACGATGCGGGGAACCGCTTTCTGAATGGGGAGCAGCGACTGTTTGGGGTTGTGTCTTCCCTCTGGAAACAAGGCTATGGGATTGCCTTGTTTCAGGATGCGGGCAGCAGACGCAAAAATATCCTTGTTTTTATCCAGATTATCCTTTCCGTCGCGTATCCTGAATACCGGGATGATGCGCATTCCACGGAGTATCCAGGCTACAAACTTTTGCCGGAAGATGTCGGCACGGGCAAGAAAAACGACCTGCTTCAAGGGGTAGCCGGCATAGACCAGCATCAGTGCATCGAGCAGTGCATTTCTGTGATTGGGCGCGAAGATGACAGGTTGTTTTGTCGAGACATTTTCTTTTCTCCCACTAAAGACCAGTTTTCTGAAGTTGAGCCTCAGGGTCGTTTTGACTGGAATTTTTGCCAGGGTATATCGGAAGTCGTATCGGTAAAGCATGTATGAAAGCTTATTGAATGTATTTCTTTATTCATTGGCGGGCGCCACTACCGGACGTCTTCTCCAGTAAAATGCCAGGACCAGTCCGGCCACAATATGCCAGATGCCCCACCAGGCGGCGACCATCGCCATGCCGCCCAATTGCAGCTCAGGAGGAAAGATTCTCGGGTTGAAGATCAAAGCGAGTCCCAGTCCTGAGTTTTGTATCCCTGTTTCAATGGAGATGGTCCTGCACTCTACTTCATTTACCTTGAAAAATTTGGGTAAGGCATATCCTCCCAGGAAAGCCAAACCATTGTGAAGCAGCACCAGCAGAAAAATAAGATGAATATAATCCAGAAATATATGAAAATTACCTGCCAGTGCGGCCACGATGAATCCGATGAAAAAGATCACAGAGGCCATCTGGATGGTTTTATCCATTTTCTTTGAGAACCGGGGATACTTCATGCCGACAAACATACCCAGCACGACAGGAATCCCCAAAATCAGAAATACCGTACGAAACATTTCCACCGGTTCAATGGAGATGGGAACCAGCAGGGGGGAATGTTTCGCATAGAGGCTTCCCCAGAAGGCAAAATTCAAGGGTGTCATCACCAGACTCAATACCGTGGTAAGGGTGGTAAGGCTCACCGAGAGGGTGATATTCGATTTCGATAGGGAGGAGATGAGATTGGATACATTTCCCCCGGGACAGGCCGACACGAGGATCATCCCCATCGCCACAGGAGTGCTGGGCCGGATAATCAGTACAAGCAGGTAAGTAAGTGCAGGCAGAAGAATATACTGTGAAACAACCCCCATGACCACAGGTTTGGGACGGGTGAAGAGGATTCTGAAGTGTTCGGGTCTGATGCTTAGTGCTACGCCAAACATGATAAAAGCAATCGCAAAATTCATCATGTTCACACTTTCCTGATTGAAGTTCAATTGTACCTGATCGAGCTGATCCATGTTCCCGAAAAGGGATAGTAAGGGGCTAAATTCCATCTGACTGATTGATTTTGAATCGGCAAAGTTAGTAAAATTACGTATATTTGTAGGTAGTTTAAGAGTCAGTTTTTCTATCAACAATATGTAAACTTATGAGTGCCCCCTTAGCAGAACGCCTCAGACCACAGAATCTCGATGAGTTTATCGGCCAGAAACACCTCGTCGGGAAGGGAGCGGTACTACGCAGGATGATTGATGCCGGGAGAATACCCTCTATCATTTTCTGGGGGCCGCCGGGTGTGGGGAAGACCACGCTTGCCCACATCATCTCCAATACAGTGAATGCCCCTTTTTACAAGCTCAGCGCCATCAATTCAGGCGTGAAAGATGTGAGGGAGGTGATTGAGAAAGCAAAGAGTAGCCGTTTTTTCAACAATGCGGCTCCCATTCTTTTCATTGATGAAATACACCGATTCAGCAAGTCGCAGCAGGACTCGCTGTTGAATGCCGTGGAGACCGGTACGGTAACCCTCATCGGGGCCACCACCGAAAATCCCTCTTTTGAAGTCATACGACCCCTGCTCTCGCGTTGTCAGGTGTATGTGCTCAAATCGCTCGAAAAGAAAGATCTGGAAGAGTTGCTGCAACGTGCTCTGACGGAAGATCTGATCCTGAAAGAGAGAGAAATCGATCTACAGGAAACCGATGCGTTGTTCCGTTTCTCGGGGGGTGATGCCCGCAAGCTGCTGAACATCCTGGATCTCATGGTACAGGCCGATGGAGAGGGGAGGGTGGTGATTACCGACCAGATGGTGACCGAACGGCTGCAGGAGAATCCGGCTGCATATGACAAAGGGGGAGAGATGCATTATGACATCATCTCTGCCTTCATCAAATCGATCCGGGGCAGCGATCCCGATGCGGCCATTTATTGGCTGGCAAGGATGGTAGCCGGAGGCGAAGACCCCAAGTTTATTGCCCGCAGGCTTGTCATTTCTGCCGCCGAGGATATCGGCCTGGCTAACCCCAATGCCTTGTTGCTTGCCAATGCCTGCTTCGAGACGCTGCAAAAGATCGGCTGGCCGGAGGGACGCATTGTGCTGGCCGAAACGACCATTTATCTGGCTGCGTCACCCAAAAGTAACTCAGCCTATCTGGCCATCGATGCGGCCATCGCAAAGGTGGAACAGACCGGCAATCTGCCGGTACCGCTGCATCTGCGCAACGCACCCACAGCATTGATGAAAGAACTCGATTATGGGAAGGAGTACAAATATGCCCACGATTACGAAAATAACTTTGTGAAACAGGATTATCTTCCCAAGGAATTGAAAAACAGTCGTTTTTGGGAAGTTCAGCCCAATCCTGCTGAAGCAAAGATGCACGAGCTGATGAAAAAGCTCTGGGGTCGTTAATACCAATCCATGCCTTGGTCGTAAGGTGAGTTGCGTTGCTCATACTTCAGGTCTTGCAGCAACGAAGAATTGGCACGGATGCTAAAGTTATACGATTTATAGGGCCCGATGGGAATGAAGCTGGCCGACATGCTCCAGCAGTGCAGGTTTCGGGTGAGTGTACAGTTGATATTGGTAAATTTTTTCAGATCGAAATTGTAATCGGTATTGAAGGTGAAGTTCCAGTTTTTGGTCGGCTGGAGCGAACCACTAAGCCCGAAATTGTGTGTTAGCCTGCCTTTGTATTCCATCTGTTCCTTGTCGAACTCGCCATAACCATATCGCAGTGAATAATTGAAAGAGAGATTCCAGTTCACGGCATTCTTGAGATAGCCGTCGCTGTCAAATTCTCCTCCCGTATCTTCCTCATTTTGTTGCGGACCGTCCCCTTGAGCGTTTTCATAAGGGTTTAAGCCCATGGTGCCGTCGTCGGGCAGTTGGTTTGCAGAATTATTGGCATCATCTCCCTCGTCATCCTTCTTTTCACCGCGTGAAAACAGTTTTTTAAAATTATCCTGATTCAAAGAATAGGAGAAGGAGGTGCCGGTATTCATTAGTTTACCGATTCCTTTGCCGTTGAGGATCCTGAGCTTATCCACCTGGCGGGGATTCCCGTTTTGATCGAGCTGGTAGATATAGGGGTCCCACGTGGCATTCAAGCTGAGGGTGTATGATTTGGAGAGCTTCAGACGAATATTGGAGTTGATGGTACTCCACTTCATGGAGTCGGCCATCATGTTGTAATTAAAGCTGAATCCAAGGTCGTCGATCAGGCTGATCTTCCGCACGCCGGTAGAGTCTTTGTCGCTGCGCACCTTCATCTCCAGGTTGTTCTTGAAGTCGAAGCCAATGCTACCGCTTTCACCCTTGGAGGCTGTTCCGAACATCATGGAGGAGTAGGGGGAGTAAGTGTATTGTACATCTTCGCCATATTCGTTCTTGTAGCTGTAGGTTTCGTAGAAGTTGTATTTAGGATCGCCGAAATCGGGTCTGTAACTCAGACTGATACTTGGGGAGAAGACGTGACGGATGGCCTGCACTTTGTCGCCGAAGATTTTCCAGGGGGTGAACATGCCATATAGTTTTGTCTGGGCACTGATCGAGGCACTGTAGTCGTATACCCGCTTAAAACCATATACGGTATCCACTCGGACGTTTCTTTTGGCAATGGGATCCCAGGCTTCCTTGTGGGCGCCAGTGTACCAACGCTCGGTGTAATTGAACGAGGGTGAGACCTGAATAAAATCTAACAGGTTGAAGGTAGCACTCACCGGGATGCTGTGGCGCATGCCGTTGCTCCAATCGCGTACAAGGCTCGATTTTAGAACCTTATCTTCTTTGGTGGTGATGGAGTTGCGGAACTCGCCGGAGTAGCTCATGGAGATCTTCTCGTACCATCTTTCATCACCCACTACGTTTTTCCGCTTAAACGGATAGATGCGGTTCATGGTGAGGGAGATGTTGGGCAATGTGGCTGCGATGGTGGAGTCACGCGATACCTGGTTGATGTTCATGGATGCCGACATGCTCCAGGGCGAGTCCGGAAAACGCTGTGTGATGTTCACACTCGAGCTTTTGGTATTGTTGGATGCTTCACGTGAATAGAGGCGGCTCAGGTCGCGATGGTTGTTGCGGCTGGTAGAGAAGTTCACACTCGCGGAGAGGGTGCGGTACATGTTGGCTTTGGGATCCTGGGAATGGGTCCAGTTGATGCGCAGGTCCTTTGCCACCGAATAGGCTTCCGGTGCCACGTCTTTCAGTTCTTTCTCTCCCGTTACCGTGCTCAGATAGTAGAAGTTGAGATTCCCCGAATACTTGTACCGCTTGCGATAGTTGGAGCGCGCGCCGGCACCCCAGGACCCTTTTGTGTAAAGCTCGCCCGTCACGGCAAGGTCGATGTAATCGCTCAGGGCAAAATAATAACCGCCATTCTGTAAATAGAAACCACGTGTCATCTCATCGCCATAGCTGGGCATGATGATTCCGGAAGAGTAGGACTTCGTAAAAGGGAAAAAGGCGAAAGGGAGCACCACGGGAAACAGCGGTACATCGGCCACCACCAGCCATGCGGGACCGGTCACCACATCTTTTTCTGGGCGTACTTTGGCCTTAGACAGGTTCAGGTAAAAGTGGGGATGATCGTGCTGGTCACAGGTGGTATATTTTGCATTCCGCATGTAGAAAGAGTTGTCGGCGTTCATCTTGGCCTCATTTGCCACGATGTTACCCTCTCCCTGCTGGGTGACAACATTGTTGATAAATGCTTTGCGTGTTTCGAAGTTGTAACGCACTTTTTTCATCTCATACTCCGTGCCGCCCTCAGAAAAGACAGGAAGACCATATTCCTTGCCGAGTGAATCGACTCCGAAGGTGGAGGAGATGAGGCTGCTGTCCATGTCCATGGTGATGTATTCACCTTTAATAGCCAGTTTTCCATATTTGATGTCGGCCTCACCATACAGGTAACCCATGTTGTCGCTGGTAAAGATCATGGAGTCTTTAGCTGTGTAGAAGACAGCAGCTTTCAGGGTCTGATCTTCCATCGACAGACTATCCTGCTCGCTGGCGGAAAGGCT
>CAZRRC010000022.1:8937-19971 GCA_964602395.1 uncultured Proteiniphilum sp.
AGGATGGCACGCTGCAACGAGTCGGCCTTTAAGGATACTGGTACCGTGTCGTTTAACGGCAAAGGAACGGCCGTTGTATCGGGTTGTATCACCTTTGCTGTTACCGTGTCGCCAGGTAAATCAGTCGATGCGGAAGGCTGACTCATTTTGTCTGCCGCTTCGTGAGCCCTTCGGACAGAAGCACATTGCAATGAGATGATCAGAACGGAAAACAGAATTATGATACGGTAAAGTTGCCTCATGCGGAAATTGCAGCCTGCGTATGGTTTTTACACACAAAACTACGCAATAATGAATGATTTCACCGCAAAATTAATAAAAAGAAACTTAAGTCAGATTGATTAAGGTTTTTTTAAACAGATTATAGTCGTTTGCGAGAGGATATGACTTTTTTTCGTGTTGCATGAAGGCTTTCAGTCCCTCAGGTATTTGCACGACTGAACCAATGCATTCCTCCACGGTCTCTTTGAATTTTGCCGGATGGGCGGTGGCAAGGAAAATACCTGTTTCGCCCGGCTGCAGGCCCTCTTTCAGTGCCATGTAGCCACAGGCGCCATGCGGGTCGAGCAGGTATCCTGCTTTCTGATTCACCTCCCGGATGGTGCTTTTTATCTCCTCATCGTTGTAACGGTAGGCTGCGATATCCCTGGAAATGGATGCGTGGGAATGGTCATAGAGGTCGAGGATGCGGTCGAAATTGCTCGGGGCGCCCACGTCCATGGCGTTGGCGACGGTTTGCACCGATGCTCTGGGGGAGTAACTTCCAGTTTGCAGATATTCCCTGAAGACATCATTTCGGTTGTTGGCTGCAATAAACCGTTTCACGGGCAGACCCATTCTTTTGGCAAAAAGACCGGCTGTGAGGTTGCCCAGGTTGCCGCTGGGGACGGAAAAGACAACTTCTCCGGCTACAGCCAGTCGGGCCAGCTGTGCGAATGCATGGAAATAATAAAACGATTGGGGCAGGAACCGCGCCACGTTGATGGAGTTGGCTGAGGTGAGGTTTAACCGACTGTTCAGGCTGTGATCCATAAATGCCGCTTTCACGAGTGCCTGGCAATCATCGAAGGTACCCTCTATTTCGAGTGCCACGATATTTTGTCCCAGCGTGGTGAACTGTGCCTCCTGTATGTCGCTCACCTTACCCGAGGGGTAGAGTACGAAGACCTGAATTCCTTCCACACCCAGAAAACCATTTGCTACAGCGCTGCCGGTATCGCCAGAAGTGGCTACCAGCACTTTCACATCCTGCTGCCCCTCTTCCTTCACGAAATGGGAGAGCATGCGTGCCATAAATCGGGCGCCCACATCCTTGAAAGCGAAGGTGGGTCCGTGAAACAGCTCCAGCACATAGATACCCTCTTCAATCTTTTTCAGGGGGATGTCGAAACTGAGTGTGTCGGTGACGATCTCATCCAGCCGCTCTTTTGGTATGTCTCCACCAAAGAAGGCTCCAGCGACTGTTTTGGCGATATCTGTCAAACTGAGATCGGCCATCTTCATGTAAAAGTCGGCAGGAAGTTGTTGAATTGTTGCGGGCATATAAAGTCCCTTATCCGGTGCAAGTCCCTTAACCACTGCTTCCTGCAGAGATACAGAAGGTGCTGTTTTATTTGTGCTGTAGTAGTGCATGTATTTGGGTTTCAGTTGTCAGCAATCGGCTGTCAGCTTTGTTAGTTGAAATGTTTAAATGAATATTGTTTTCATCAGCTGGTTGCCCTCTAGCAAGCCATAGCTACCTTCACGTGCGGCAAATTCATCATAGGTCTGCACACTGTCGGGTTCTATTCCCTTGTGCCAGATCAGGAAGGGGATAGCATCGCGGGTGTGGGTGCGGATGGCGCAGGGTGTAGGGTGATCGGGCAGAATGGTGATGGTGACCGCTACGTCCCAGGCGAGGGTTTCCTCATAAATGGTCTTCACGATGCGGGCGTCGAGGTACTCAATTGTTTTCACCTTCAGCGGCACATCGCCTTCATGGCCCGCTTCGTCGCTCGCTTCAACGTGGAGATAGACGAAGTCTTTCTCTTTGAGTGCATCGAGGGCAGCCTGAGCCTTTCCTTCGTAATTGGTGTCGTAGAGGCCGGTAGCCCCTTCGACCATGATCACTTCCAGTCCGGCATAAACACCAATGCCCCGGATCAGGTCCACTGCCGAGATGACGGCTCCGCTGTTGATAGGGTAGAGCGCTGTGAGTGGTTTCATTTGGGGACGATAACCGGGCGACCAGGGCCAGATGCTGTTTGCCGGATCTTTTCCTGCTGCGATCCTTTTCCGGTTGATGGGATGATCGCGTAACAGTTCCTGCGAGGCGAGAATCAACTTATTCAATGCATCGGCAGTAGTTGCCGCTTCTGCATGCTCCGGTTGAATGAGATGGGGTAGGAATGCTTGTTCGGGAATATCATGGGGGGGAGTGCAGTGCAATCGCTTATCACCCCCCTTCATTTTCAAGAGATGCCGGTACGATACCCCCGGATGAAAGCAGAAGAGATCGTTTCCTATTTCCTTTTCCAGAAATTGGATCAGTTCAGTCGCTTCGGCCGTAGAGATATGTCCTGCAGAATGGTTTTTCAGCAGGTCTCCTTCGAGACATACCAGGTTGCAGCGCATGGCCATCTCGTCGGGAAGGATTTCCACGCCCATGCTGGCGGCTTCGAGTACGCCGCGTCCTTCATACACCGTGGGAATATGGTAGCCCAGTACCGAGAGGTTGGCAATTTCACTTCCCGGTGCAAAACCATCGGGAACGGTGTTCAGGAGTCCGCTTCTTCCTTTTTTTGCGAGCAAATCCATGTAGGGGGTATGGGCTGCCTGCAACGGAGTTTTGTCCCCCAGTGAGGCGATGGGCTCATCTGCCATGCCGTCGCCCAGTATGATGATGTTCTTTGGTGTCATGTTATCGGATGTTAGCGATGGAGATAATGTCTGAAAAGACTCCTGCCGCGGTGACTGTTGCACCTGCACCATAGCCCTTGATGACCATCGGGTATTCGTTGTAGCGTTCGGTGGTGATCATGATGATGTTGTTGCTTCCTTCGAGGTCGTAGAAAGGATGTCCCTGCTCCACTTCCCGCAGTCCCACTTCGCATGCACCCTTGTCGTAAGAAGCCACAAAACGCAGTTTCTTGCCATCTTTCTCCAGTTCCTTCCTGCGTGCTTCGAAAGAAGCGTCGAGCTCAGAGATGGTCTGCCAGAATTCTTCGAGCGATCCGTCAAAATATTTCTGGGGTACAAATAGCTTTTTAAGCACGTCGGACTGGTTCACGCGGGCTCCAGCTTCCCGGGAGAGAATCACCAGCTTGCGGGTTACATCGAGACCACTTAGGTCGATGCGCGGATCGGGTTCGGCAAACTGCGCTTCCACAGCCATCCTGACCGCCTTGCTGAAAGGTATTTCCTCACTCAGTGTATTGAAGATGAAGTTCAGCGTTCCCGAGAGGACAGCTTCGAGCTTGACGATCCTGTCGCCCGAGTTGATCAACGAATTCATTGTGTTGATGATTGGCAGGCCTGCTCCTACATTTGTTTCGAAAAGGAACTTCACGCCTGCCTTCCGGGCTGTTTCTTTCAGGTGACGATAGTTCTCATAGTCGGAAGAGGCGGCAATCTTGTTGGCTGTGACCACGGAGATGTTCCGGGCCATCAGCTCATCATAGAGTGCAGCAATGTGGGGGCTCGCGGTACAATCGACTACCACGGAATTGAAAATGTTCATCTTCAGGATCTCGTCGCGAATAAGCTCAGGTGAGCTCTTCATGCCGTTTGTCATCAGATTCTCAAAATATCCTTCGAGCGGGATCCCTTCGCGTGTGAAGAGGGCTTTGCGTCCGTTGGCAATGCCCACGATGTTGATTCTGAGCTTGTTTTGTTCCTTGAGCGTACTTTGCTGCTGCCTGATTTGTTCCAGCAGCTTTCCACCCACTGTTCCGATGCCAATGACAAAAAGGTTCAGCTCCTGGTAGGGCGACAGGAAGAAAGAGTCGTGGATGACGTTGAGCGATTTCTTCAGATCTGTGCGGGCAATAACACAGGAGATATTGGTTTCGCCTGCTCCCTGTGCGAGTGCAATCACGCTGATGCCGTTTCTTCCCAGTGCACCAAAAAACTTGCCGGCAATGCCAGGCACATGCTTCATGTTCTGTCCCACGATGGCGATGGTGGCCAGGTCATACTCGACCATGATCTCGTTGATGCTGCCCATCGCGATCTCGTGCGCGAACTCTTTGTTGAGTACTTTCTGCGACAACGCTGCATCCTGTGAGCGGACGCCGATGGAGGTACTGTTTTCGGAAGATGCCTGGGAGACAATGAAAACGCTGATGCCGTTGTTGGCCAATACCGAGAAAATGCGTTTGTTCACTCCGATGACACCCACCATGCCCAATCCCTGAATGGTAATCAGCGCCGTGTCGTTGATGGAGGAGATACCTTTGATGATTTTTCCGTTGCGGGTGGGCTTGATATCGCGTATCAGTGTTCCCTTCTCCTCGGGGTGGAAGGTATTTCTGACATATATGGGGATATTCTTGTGATAAACGGGGAAGATGGTGGGCGGATAAATCACTTTTGCCCCGAAGTTGGAAAGTTCAATGGCCTCGGTGAAAGACAACTCATCTATCACATAAGCAGAGTTGATAATCTTAGGGTCGGCTGTCATGAACCCGTTCACATCGGTCCATATCTCCAGTACCGTGGCATCGAGTGCTGCGGCAATGATGGCAGCAGTGTAGTCCGATCCGCCGCGACCCAGGTTGGTGATGTCGTTGTTCTCACAACTCGATGAAATGAAGCCGGGTACGACCGCTACCTGGGGTGGTGGCATCTCGGAAAAGGTTTCCTTTATCAGTTCGTTGGAACGAGCCAGATCGGGGATGTGGCTGCTGAATTGTTTGTTTGTCTTGATGAATTGAGTGGCGTCATATAACTGGGCGTCCGCAATAACCTTGCTGATGATGAACGAGGAGAGTCGTTCGCCGTAACTTACAATCTTATCGGATGTCTTTTGGGAGAGATCGCCTATGAGAAATACGCCACGTAGAATATTACGCAGGTCATCGAACAACTGTTGTGTTTTTTGCACCACCTCCTGTTTGTCAACGGGCGATGTGATCATCTTTTCAATGATCTCCTCGTGGCGGGCAATAATTTCGTCCAACAGTGGCTTATATCCTGAGTTGTTGTTGCGCGCAAAATCGGCTGCCAGAAGAAGACGATCTGTGACACCGTTCAGTGCTGAAACAACTACGATCACGGGCTCCTGTTCATTTTCAACTATGCTCTTCACCAACTGTAGACTTTCGGGAGTCCCCACGGAGGTACCTCCAAATTTCATCACTTTCATCGTGTATGAATATATTTTACCGTGCTAAAACGGTGTATAATAAAAAATGTGAATTGTAAATCGCAAACCGGTTGATTTGCAAAAGGCAAGCAACGCTGCCGAGCGGATGTGAAAATTTACATAACCCCCCAAGGGGTCATGGTCATAGTAGTGGAGAAGTATGTTGAATACAATTTCTGCATTTCGAACATATGTGATGTAAATTTGATGCAAAGATAGAGGAATAATTGATAAAATGAAATTATCACGAGGTAATATTTATATTTTCGAATAAAACAGCATACACGAAGATTCGGCTCGTCGCATCCATATCCCTTTTAACAACGGGTTTTATAAAACTTTTTTTTGTGATTATTCTTTTGACTATCTGGATGCCAAGAGAAAGATGCCAACCCATCATCCTCATTATTGATAAATGCATGCGAACTTTCCTCATTGGTTACAAACAAAATAAAAGTGTTTGATCTGGGGGTTAATTTGTTTCGGATGTACTATATTTGCAATCATGTTAAAATCTGTTTCTATGATAAATTACAAACCTCTAATTGCGTATTTGACTTTATTTCTTGTACTGGGTATGACTATCATGAGTTTTTCTTCCTGTGAGGACAAGAGACCTAAAAAAGAGTTTATCACATTCGAAGAGATGGCTGATCCCAGCATTGACACACTGTCGGATTGGTCCAATGTACCTTCGGGTTTACAGGCTTCGTTCATCACCATTGATGAGAGAATACCCAAATCAGTGGCACCTGAAGTAGCCATCGAAAAGAGCATAAAAGTGACCGGCTGGAAAGGAGAGAGCCTGTCGGCTCAATTGCTTTTATGGTCTGCGGAAGAGGTAAATCAGGTAGAGCTGGAATTTGATGAATTCAGATCGGATGCGGCACTGCTGCCTGCATCGGTGGCACAGGCAAGATTCGTACGTTACGTGATGACAGATGAGTTTGCTTCGGGTTGCGGACACCGGAAGCCGGAAGATTTTGCAGCATCACTTTCAGCCGATATGCTCGATAATCTGGATCACTTTAATATGGAGGCCAAAACTGCAAGGCCAGTCTGGCTCACTTTTAAAATTCCTTCGGATGCGGCTGCAGGGACATACAAAGGAAAACTGAATCTCTATGCCGAAAGAGTTTTCGCAGAAGATTTTGAGATTGAAATTGAGGTGGTGGACAGGGTACTGCCTGAACCGTCGGAATGGACTTATCATCTTGATCTGTGGCAACATCCTTCGGCCGTGGCGAGGGTACATAATCTGGAAATGTGGAGTGATGCACATTTTGAGAAGATGAAACCGCTGATGAGAATGCTGGCCAATGCCGGTCAGAAAGTGATTACGGCTACCTTGAACATCGATCCGTGGAATAATCAATCTTTTGATGCGTATGCCGATATGATCATATGGACCAAAAACAAGGATCAGAGCTGGAGTTTCGATTATACCATTTTCGACCGCTGGGTGGAGTTTATGGTGGATATGGGCATCGATAAAATGATCAACTGTTACTCATTGCTCACCTGGAACAACAAGCTCCATTATAACGACATGGAAAAAGGGGAGCTGGTTACCCTGGAGCTGAAAGCACAGTCGGAGGAGTATGCTGCGCTTTGGGGCATATTCCTACAGGATTTCACACAGCATCTGAAACAGAAAGGATGGTTGGAAATAACCAACATCGCGATGGATGAACGTTCTCCCGAAGATATGAAGGCTGCCTTGAGCGTATTGGAGCGTGCTGCTCCGGAGCTCGGTATTTCACTTGCCGACAACCACAAAAGCTATAAAGCATATCCCGCGATCAGGGACATCAGTGTGGGAGCGCGCAGTGCGGTTGACCGGGAAGATATTGCAGCCCGCAGATCCAAAGGGTTGGTGACCACCTGGTATGTGTGTTGTGGAGACCCTTTTGCCAACATGTTTACCTTCTCTGCCCCTGCCGAAGCGGTCTATGCAGCTTGGCACACGGTTGCGGCCGACCTCGATGGCATGCTCCGCTGGGCCTATAACTCGTGGGTGGAAAGCCCCATGACCGATTCCCGTTTCCGAACATGGCCGGCGGGTGATACCTACATGGTCTATCCCGATGCACGGAGCTCCATCCGCTTTGAGCGGCTTATTGAAGGAATCCAGGATGCCGAAAAGATTCGCATATTGCGCAATCACTACAGGGAAATGAACAGCACCGAATCGCTGACAAAGCTACAGGAGATGGAAGAGGCAATTGCCTTCTTTGATACGCTGGAGCCCGCTCCCGACTGGCAGGAAAGGCTCAACGATGCCAAAAAGTTGCTGAATTAAACTCTTCGATTGCCCCCAGGATTCTGGGGTGGGTATTGTTTATAGCATGTAAAGGGTTACCGGTGAAGCCGGTAACCCTGTTTATTTTGATTTATTTGGCAGTCTGCTGATCCAGGTATTTCTGTAAGTACTTCTCGTTTAGTACATCGCTATCGCCATAATAGTTTCGGACTTCCTCCAGCTTGGTATGCATCATTTCCCGTACCACTGCATATTCCGGATGTTCATACACGTTCCGCATCTCCATCGGGTCAGTCTTCAGATCATACAGCTCCCACTCATCTACATCGTAATAGAAGTGAATCAGCTTATAGCGATCTCTGGAAATGCCATCGAGATGGATCTTCCCGATCATCGCCGTCTGGTATCCGTTTGCCTGCAAAAGTTTCGGGAAGTTGGGCTGATTCCAATCGAAGGGCTGCAGGTTGTCCACTTTCCCGTTTACAAAACTATGCTTTCCGGTAAGAAGCACACCCTGCTGGGTGCGCTGATGGAGTTGGTGACGGTGGAGCGGGTGAACAGGACTCCCTCTTCCGCAAGGCGGTCGATGTGAGGTGTCTGGTTCAATCCGTGTCCGTAAGCGCTGATCGCCTGGTAAGCGTGATCATCCTCATAATGTAGATAATATTGAGGTGTTGCTCTTTTTTACCTGATTCTGGCAGGATCCAAACAGGGCGCTTGAGCTTACACCAAATAAAGTTGCAGCGGTGATAAAATGGGTCTTCATATGGTTGAATTACATTTCTTGTTTGGAATATTTCTTTTCAGAATAAAGGCCAGTCGGGATGATCGGTTCTGGCCGATTTCATCAGTTCTTTCAGTTCGGTTGCTTTCGACGGGAAAAGGTCGATCAGGTTGTGATTCTCAGAAGGATCGGAAGCAAGATTATATAGTTCGAACCTTCCTTCCTTGCGGATATCGAGGTGGAGCAATTTCCAGTCACCCTGGATGACTGCCTGGCGGCCTCCCTGTTCCTGAAATTCAAAGTAAAAATAACCGTGTTTCTTTTGACCCTTTTTCCCCGTTATTGCAGGGAGAACGCTGATGCCATCTGTACCTGTGGGTGTTTTCTGTTTCAGTAACTCGGCAAATGTGGGTAAATAATCCCAGAATGCGAAGAGAAAGCTGTTTTCTTTCCCTGCCGGCACTTTTTTCTGCCATGTGATGATGGTCGGCACCCGGATCCCTCCTTCGTACAGGTCACGCTTATAACCGCGGCAGATGCCGTTGCTGTTAAAGAAATCAGGGTCACCACCCCCTTCACGGTGCGGGCCATTATCGCTGGTGAAGATGATCAGCGTATTTTCGTACACGCCTGTTTCTTTGAGTTTATCGATGATCTGACCCACATATAGATCGATGCGTTTTACCATGGCAGCATGTGTGGCACGTGGATATTCCTGCGACATATATCCCCCTTTCCTGAAATGGGGACCGGAGTCGACGCCCTTGTACGGTTTTTCTTCAAAACGCCCTCTGAGTTGCCGGATGATGGAGTCTTCGGGTACCACCAATTCAGCATGGGGTAATACCATCGGCACATAAAGGAAGAAGGGACTGTTGCTATGGTTATCAATAAATTCGAGTGCCCTTGACTGAATCAGATCCTGCGCATAAGTGCCGAACTGCCCGTTTCTATTTTCGGGGAACTCTATCTTTGTCTGGTTGTGCCATAGGTGGTCGGGGTAATAATTGTGAGCCAGACGCTGACAGTTGTAGCCGAAAAAGTCGTCTACGTCCTGGTTGTTCGGGTCCCCCGTCGAGCCGGGTTGTCCCAGTCCCCATTTTCCAAAGGCGCCGGTGACATACCCTGCATTTTTGAATAGCCGGAACAACGTAAAGGTTTTAGCGGGGAGTGGATACTGACCTTCCGGCTCCATCTCTTTGTTGCCGCGGATGGGGGTGTGTCCGGTATGCAATCCAGTCATCAGGCTGGCGCGCGAGGGAGCACTCACGGTTGTACCCGAATAGGAGCGGGTAAACCGGGTTCCGCTCAAAGCAAGCCGGTCGATGTGGGGTGTCTGGAATTTCTCCTGGCCATAACAACTCAGGTCTCCATAGCCCAAATCATCGGCAACGATCAATACCACATTGGGCTTTTGCTGTGCATAGAGCGGTGTGAATGCTGCAAGGGTAAATCCGGCAGCCATGCTGGTCAGCTTCATATCCTGTTTCTTTACTGAGAGTTAAATTCCCATCTTTTATTATTCTGACATGGGGAAGGTAACCTTGTAACGGATGGTTCCGTCGAGCAGGTGCAGCCAGGTGTCGAATTGGCGTTTGCCTTCACTGAGAACCACCACACGTGCTCCGTTCATTTGTGGTGTATAGGTTGTTTTCCAGCCGCTGAAACAGCCATAGGCAAGGGCAATGTCATGATAATTCACGAGATAATCGTTCACATGATCGTGACCGACAAACGTAGCCATCACATCCCGCATCTCCCTCATGGCCAGGAACATGCCTGAGTTGAGCTCCGGTGCACATTCATCTTCAAGCCTGACACCAACTCGGCTGTTTTTCTCATCATTCAATGCCATGCGATACTCAGGTAGAGGTATATGAAAGTAAGCCAGTGCCGGCAGGGGATTGAAATTGTTTTGCACGGTCTGTTGCAGGCTTTGTGCCTTGTACCAGTTTATCTGACCGGATGTAATCCAACCGTAGCCCTTCACCCCGTCGATGCTGGAGTAGGCTCCTGAGTCGAAACAGTAAATAAGGGCGGCTGCTTTTAACCGGTTTTGGCTGCTGTAAATGGGAATCACATCGTTCATTACTCCCGGGACGCCGGGAACAGAAGGTGTGTTCAGGTTAAAGGGATAAGCAGTGACAAAGCGGGCAATCTCTTCTCTTGTCACATCCTGTTCATGGTCGTGGTTGCCCAGAGTCACCGCGAAGGGTATTTTGCGGTCGATGACCAGTTTTGTGATGGCATCCCAACTCTCTTTTGCCGGCCTGCCTGTCACGATATCACCAGTAAAAACCACCATATCGGGTTTCTCTTTGTCCAATACCCTGTTTATCAGCAACAGGGCAGTGTCTGATTTGGGGTTCCCATGCTTGTAGTGGATATCGGTAAACTGTACGATTTTACATGTACCTTCCTTGTTGAAGGTGAGCTTCTGGGCATACATTCCGTACGCCATCCATGTGCATAGAGCGACAATAATCCATTTTTTGTTCATCGTTTTTATATTTTTAGTATCAGTTAAAAATCAGTTTGTCAGGAGTCTGCATTGTTGTAGCCGGTTGTGCTGTTAAAAGCTTCTGCTTCAAAAAGCAAATCATTGGGATCTGTGTTTTCGGGAAGTTGAGAGATATCGATCCACACTTCCTTTTTTTCTCCCGGGAAAAGCGTAAAATAGTTGTCCTCAAAAAAAACCGGAAG
>CAZRRC010000022.1:20071-33380 GCA_964602395.1 uncultured Proteiniphilum sp.
GGCCATGCAGATCAAACAGCGTTGCTTCTGCCACGAGGTTTGGGCCTTTTGCCGGTGTTTGGTTAATCACCATCATGCATGAGTCGTTCAGATTTAGCTGCAGATGGAGGGGTTTTGCGCCATGACGGTAGCCGTAAAAGCCGCCCGTTTGATCGAGAAAGGGATCGTAGAGTTGGCCGCGTAAGGCTGTCCAGGGATTTTGATTTTTCCATACCAGCATGCCGGTATAATGGCTCCACATTCCCGCGTTGAAACCTTCTTGCAGTGCACGGTATTGCTCATAGTTCACCAGCTGGGCCTTTTTACAGAAGTCGTCTATCCCTTCGATGGCTCCCAAGCGATCAATGGTATTGCCATAACCGATATATTTGTGGTATGTCCATACGGCATTGGGACGGTCCTTAACCGGAGGTGTAAGATCGCCTTCATCCATGATCCTGCGCATGGTCTCCACGTTGGGCATGCCGATTGAGCCAATTTCAGGATTGAAAGGATAGGAGGGTGTCACAAAAAAACGCAAGGGGTCCTGGATGCCGTAGGGACCATCACCGAGTCCTCCGATGGTGTTGCGGAGGAGACTGTCGGAGACGGACTCTTCGAGATAGTAACGGGTTCCGTCGTAATCTGGCATAATCTGTTCCTTGAGCTTTTTGTTGATGTCCTCGGGTGGTGTAAATTCATTTCCACCGCACCAGAGGTAGAGGCTGGGATGATTGCGGAGCATCTTGATCTGATCGATGGCAGATGTCAAAAAGAGGGTATGGTGATCGGGATATAGGCGTCGACGGTCGCGGGACTCTTTTTTCTTCGGGTCCTCCCAGCGACCGTTCCCGTCGCCCGAAATCCACAGGTCCTGCCAGACCAGCAATCCATATTTGTCACAGGCGTCGTAGAACTCCGGCCGCTCGGTCATGGAGCCTCCCCAGACGCGAATCATGTTCATGTTCATCTCCGTATGCATGCGCACTTCGACATCGTAGCGTTCGGGCGATAAGCGGAGCAGGGCATCGGAGGCGATCCAGTTACCTCCCTTGATGAAGACCTTTTGCCCGTTCACGAGAAATATCCGTCCCCCGCTCTCTTCATCAAAGTAGGATCCGGTTTCTCTGATGCCCACGTTTACCATCTCACTGTCGGATATCTCCCGATCTTGTGTGAAAATTAGTTTTAACGGGTACAGGTGAGGTTCTCCCACACCATTGGGCCACCACAGTTGCGGATTTTTCATCTCGATTTCAGGCAGCTCCACTTTCAGCGTTTCCCCGGCTTTCACCTTGAGGAGGATGCTGCTTTCTTTGCCGCCGATGGTAACAGTGAGCCTGCCCGACTGATCTTCGTTTGTTGCGTTGACCAAATCGGTAGAAATAGAGACATAGGCAGGTGGTTGGTTTTGATTTGGAAAGCGAACGCCGGGGACTGTTGTTTTTACAAACGGATCACGGATATCTACCGGGCCGGTTATTTCGATGGCGACCTCATCCCAGATGCCCGTGTTGCGGTCACGAATGGCGCAAATCCAGTCCCACCCGGCCGTAAATTGTTGTGTGACTGATCGGGCAATCATGCCATCGCCGCCCTGTCCGCCGTTGTCCTTTCCCACAGGATCGGGGGGATAAACGATCACTGCCAGATGGTTATTGGTGGTATCATTCAGGAAAGGAGTGATTCGGTATTTTTGTCGCAGGAACATGCCCGAGTGGGTGTCGTTGTTGATCCGTTTCCCATTCAGGAAAACATCGGAAGTGTAGTTCACACCCCGCAACTTCAGCCAGGCTTGTTGTCCCTCTTTCAAGGGTGGTAATTTGAACTGGTTGCGGAACCAGTATGTGTAAAATGCAGCACCCACATCGTGGATGTCGGGAATCTTCTCGTTGTTCATCCCGTAAAACATGTCGGGGATCAGCTTATTGTGCAACAAGGTTGTTTGCACCGTCCCTGGAACTACGGCATCCATCCAACCCACACAAGGATAATCGGGAGAGGAAATCAGACATCCATCTTCCGTCAATTCAACATCCTGCCTGGCCTGCCAGCCGGAGTTGAGCTGAATTTCCTTTTCCTGAGGCTGCATGATATGCCAATTACAAAAGAGAATCAGCCCCATTAAACATGTTTTTTGCATAGATGATATCGATTATTCACAAACAAATCAAAAGTAACAAAATAATCTGAATATTTGGCACATTAAGCTATTGTCCATTGTTGCCAGCAAGTCCCGTTATTGTTACTTGATTAAGTCTCTGAGGTTATGCAATGGAGATATTTCTCCTTGTTTTGTTAACCTGTAATTACACGGAGATGTTTTGCCTGATTGCTTTCCATATTATCGATCAATGAATTTATTTTGCCAGTGTTTGACTGAATTTTGTCAGTATCTTACTTTAATACTCCTTTACTTTGCAGTGTTTATATATGGAAAAATACGTAAGCTTTAACTATCTTACCGTAATAAACTTTTATTAAATCTTAAATAATAAATAAATGAGAGGGAAGAATTCATTTAAATGGAAAGGATTGTTGTTTGCTTGCATGTGGATAGCATCTATTGGTATGTTCGCCCAGAACCTAACTGTGAAAGGAACGATCACTGACGTGGGCAATGAACCGGTAATCGGTGTAACCATCACGTTGCAGGATAATGCGTCGTATGGTACAGTTACCGATATTGACGGGAATTACGAGTTAACAAATGTTCCCCGGAATGCGGTGTTGAAGTTCAGCTATATTGGAATGATTACGGAATCTATCCCTGTAAATGGAAGAACCACCATTGATGTTGTCTTGCGCTCTGCGACAGAGGAGTTGGATGAACTGGTTGTTGTGGGATACGGGGTTACCAAGAAAGTAAACCTCACGGCATCGGTTTCCACGATTAATTTCGAGCGAGAGATGGAAGGGCGTCCCTTGGTGAATATCTCGTCTTCACTTGCAGGAATGGCAGCCGGATTGGGAGTAATGCAGACATCAGCACAGCCTGGAGCCGAAAGCACTACCATTCGAATCCGTGGTAATAACACACTCAATGCCAACAGCCCGCTCGTATTAGTAGATGGGGTAGAGTGGAGTTTAGACCAGCTTAACCCGAACGACATCGCAAACATATCGGTGTTGAAAGATGCTTCTGCTACGGCAATCTACGGATCGCGGGCGGCAAACGGCGTAGTGCTTGTTACCACGAAGAAAGGATCCGGTAAGGCTAAGATAAGCTACTCCTTTTCTGGTATCGCGCAGAATGCGATTAACAAGCTCAAATTTGTGGACGATTATGCTACACACATGGAGCTCGTGAACGAAGCGGCGGATAATATTGGTACTGCGCGCATTTTCTCACCGGCAACCATTGAAGATTGGAGAATGGCGAAAGAGAACCCGAATGAGGTAAATGAAAACGGGATCCCCAATTGGATTGCCTATCCGAATACAAACTGGTTCGATGAAATCTTCAGCACAGGATACTCGTCGGAACATAACGTGTCTGTATCAGGAGCGGGTGAGAAGACAAGCTACCTTATATCATTGGGCTACCTCGATAACAAGGGAGTAATGAACCGTTTCTCACTGAACTCCGGTACCGAAAAAGTAAATTTCCGCACGAACATTGAGACCAAAGTAAATACTTGGCTTAAAGTGGGAACTAAATTGTTCGGACAGAGGCAAGGAAACGGGTTGGCGAATATATCCAATGCGTTCAATTACCTGTACCAGACTACCCCGGGTATCTATCCCGGAACGCCTAACTTTTGGGGAGTACCGGCAAATGTTAGCGAAGAGTCAAGCAACGCGAATAACATTTTAGGACAGATGAGAGGCTCCGGAGGACACGATACCTACTATCGAATGAATGCATCTGTGTATGGTATTGTCAGTCCAGTGAAAAACCTGGAGATCGAAGGGTCTTTCAACTATTCACCACAATTCAGGGATAGACATGTGTATAGTGTCCAGAATGGATACTGGGACTATGTTAAGGATACGCGTATGCGGGAATCCGCTCTCGAGAACGCGAGCGTTACCAACCAGTTTTCTCAAATTCAGCGCTATAATACAGACCTGATTGCTCGGTACAATACCGTTTACAAGGAAGATCACGAGATTGGAGGTTTGGTTGGGTTTAGCTCTTCGTCCTATTTCTCGAATGGTTTCTCTACCCAGAAAAAAGGAGCCACATCCTGGACTCTGCATGACCTGGACACATTCTCGGAACTCGTGAACTCTTCGAGTTCGGCTGCCGCGCAGTGGGGGCTTACGTCTCTGTTTGGACGTGTCAATTATGCGTACAAAAGCCGTTACTTGTTAGAAGCAAACGTCCGTTACGATGGTTCTTCCCGTTTCGCGTCACAAGGAAGATGGGGCGTTTTCCCTTCGTTCTCCGGGGCATGGAGGATATTGGAGGAAGACTTCATGGAGAACGTGAGGCCTGTGATGTCTAACTTGAAACTCAGGGCGTCGTGGGGTAAGACGGGAAACAACCAGGTAGGTAACTACGCTTGGCAAGGATTGTATAACACGAAAAATGTTGTTACCGACGGCTCACCCACGGTGGGGCTTATTCAAACACAGACAGGAAATAGCGCTTTACGTTGGGAGAGCACCACTTCATCGAATATAGGGTTTGATTACGGGTTCTTTGATAACAAGCTTACCGGGGAGATTGATGCTTATCAAAATATAACCGACGGTATTTTGTTTATCCCGGCACAACAACCCGTAAAGGGGAATATTACCGGAGCAACAGAAAATATTGCTGTCGTACAGAACCGCGGTGCAGAGCTTACGCTTGGTTGGCGAGATAAAATAGGTAAAGATTTCCATTATCACCTTAATGGCAATGTCTCTTTCTCAAGGAGCATCGTGACAAAATACAAGGGTGAACTCCAGAAGTATTGGGAATATGATGAAGATGGAAACAAAGTAAAGTACATAAATAACCAAAGCGATGTGGCAACTGGTGGATTTGGCGGATTAATCGTTGAAGGACATGCCCTGGGAGAGACCAACTACCGCAAGATGTATCGCGGTACTGGTTCAGGATTTGATGGTGACTTGCTTGACTTGAATGCGGGTCCTGTTGATGGGATGATCCGTACCGAGTCTGATATGGAGTGGGTTAAGGCAATGCTGGCCGCCGGATTCACGTTCGATGGCAAGAATAGAGTGTCGAAAGACCAGCTATGGTATGGCGACTTCTTGTACGCCGATAGCAATGAAGATGGGAATTATGGGGATTCGAATGATATGAACCTATCCGGACGTTCTTCTCAACCAAAATTCTATTTCGGATTTAATACCGGATTCTCATGGAAGGGAGTAGACTTCTCCATGCAATGGGCTGGAGCCGCCGGTTTTTATCTCTTGTGGAATACTTCATACTACAACAATACACAAGTTAGTAATGGCCACGGTATCACACAACGCATCGCAAACGATCACTACTTCTATGATCCCGAAAATCCAGATGATCCCCGGACAAATATCAACGGTACGTACCCGCGTATCACATTGGGAACATCCAACGGGAATTCAGTGACCAGCCAATGGTACGAGTATAAGGGAGACTACCTGAAAATGAAAAATATGCAGATAGGATACACGCTCCCGTCAGCCATTACCGAAAAAATATTTATCGAGAGAGTGCGTATTTATGGATCAGGTGAGAACCTTTTAACGATCACCAGTTACCCGGGGCTGGATCCCGAGATTGGGACGAATATTGGTTATCCTTTGATGAGGCAGTTTGCTATAGGAGCACAAATAACTTTCTAAACTGTAATACAAAAAATAAAGAACGATGAAAAAGATTATCAAAATATCAACCGTATGTTGTCTTGTCGCATTTCTTGCAGCATCATGCGTTGACATGGACTTGGCTCCTACAGATCAAATATCAAGTGGTTCTATGTGGACAACAGAAGAGCTGGCTGATAATGGAATGAAGGGACTTTACGCTCCCTTCTATCCCTCTCAACTTAGCTCCACCCAGTTGTCACGTAGCGACGGTCTTAACCGTCAAGGTATCGAAGCAATGGGATTCCCAACAGACTACTACTCCAATAATTACCCGGTGGGGTTGTTGTCCAACTCAATGAAAAGGGCAAACGACTGGCAAGTAGGACACGAGTGGAAGTTCGGTTACACAATTGTACACGCTTGTAACGATGCGATCGCAAACCTGCACAAAGCTGGACTTTCGGAAGAGAAATTCGAGAGGTATCAATGCGAGGCACGCTTTATCAGAGCATGGGCATACCATAGGTTAAACATGCTATACCAAGGTGTCCCCATCTATTTAGAGCCGGTAGACAATCAAAATGCCACCAAATTGGAGTCAACACCAGAACAGGTTTGGGATGTTGTCCTGGAGGACTTGACCTATTGCATCGAGAACGAATATCTGGCAAATAATACGCTCACATCAAATTACGGGCGTCCATCGAAAGGAGCCGCATATGCTCTGCGAGGCATGGTGTACATGTGGAAAGAGATGTACAAAGAGGCAGCTTCTGATTTTGAACAAGTTGGAAAGTGTGGCTATGGATTGTGGGACGGTGAGTACGTAGAGTTCTTCAAGCCAGAAAACGAGAAGAACAAAGAGATGATTTTCTCCTTACAATACGATGAATCGATTGGTTATTCAGATAATATACAGCAAATGACCGGTTCTCGTGACACATACGATGGTTGGACAGAGATTAAACCGTCCGCTGATTTTGTTGATTATTACACGAACGCCGACGGCTCGAAGTTCAACTGGAGTGAAGTTCCCGGCTTGGAAGACTGGGATTTGCTTACACCAAAACAGCGGGAAGTATTTTTCTGTCGTGATGGATTGTTTACCGAGTCAACCTTGCGTAACGCAGTGATTGGAAGGGTAGGGCAAGAAGTGTTCGATACCTATTACTTGAACGAAGGAAACGAAGCCCGTATAAAGCAAGCGTATGAGAATCGTGACCCCCGTCTTCAACAAACCATCGTGACTCCATATGTTCCACTCAATGCTTTTTTCAATAATAATATCGGGAATGAGAACCATATAGGGAAACAGGCACGCTGGCCCCTCAAGGACCGCGGGAAACATGGAGGCGATTACTGGTTAGATAAGCGTACCTCGGCTTTTTATAGCTACCGGAAATACGTGGAGTTTGAAAAAGGACGCCTTATCAGCAGAAGCCAATGCCACACGGATTGGCCATTGATCCGGTATACGGATGTTGTACTACAATATGCGGAGGCGCTTGCTCAGCAAGACAAGATCGCGGAAGCCCTGGCAGAAGTGAATAAAGTGAGAAGACGTGCCGGCATCGTAGAACTTGTGCAAGGAGGCAGCGCAGGCAATTCTGTCAACGGGAAAGAGGAGATGCTGGAGAGGATACGTTACGAACGCCGTGTAGAATTCTGTGTGGAAGGAATCAACTTTTTTGACGAGGTTCGTTGGGGAACATACAAAGAGTCCAAGTTCCAGGGAATGGATGTAAACGGTGGTAAATCATGGTGGGGAGATATGGTAGAATACAAGTGGTATTACACCGAAACCATGTGGCCATGGTCCATCCCGTTGAACCAGGTACAGATGAATCCCGACTTGCAGAAACGTCCTGACTGGGCATATTAATAGAGAAAATTTACACAGATCAATATTTTTTGTTTACATTTAGGAGTTGGCATACATGCGGCTCCTAAGTGTAAACATTTTGTTGTTCATAATCCCTTTAATTGAGCCAAGAGCTCGCGTGTATATTAACCCCACACCCGGAAGCGGGGGTAGAATAAATAAATTAATAATTTAGATCGTATGAAGTGTTTAAGAAAGAGAGGATTGACTATCCTTTACGTGATGTTTATCTTTTTATTGGTTAATGCGTGCAGCGATAAAAAGGCAGGCATGCGAGAGACGATTGAAAAAGGATTAGAGAGGGCCACCACTTTATCATTGGCAATGGCTCAATCATTAGAGAACGATCCCGGGTTACTTCCCAAAACATTTGAAGAGGGTGAGCTCGTGACATCCGATTCAAAATGGTGGTGTAGCGGTTTCTTTCCAGGTACGTTGTGGTATTTATACGAGAACAACCCCACCGAAGAGCTGAAAAAATATGCGATGGAATATACCAACCGGGTAGAAGATCAAAAATACACGACGGATAACCACGACGTGGGATTCATGATCTATTGTAGTTTTGGGAACGGTTTAAGGCTATTGGGTACGGAAAGTTATAAGGAGGTAATCGTGGAAGCCTCCAAATCGTTGTCGACCCGCTACAAAGAACAACCTGGACTTATTCGCTCGTGGGACTGGAACACCAAAGAGTGGCAATACCCGGTGATCATTGATAATATGATGAACCTGGAGATGTTGATGTGGGCCGCTAAACAGACGGGGGAGAGCCGGTTCTCGGAGATAGCGGTCAACCATGCCGACAAAACCATGAAGGAGCATTTCCGGGACGACTATAGTTGCTATCACGTTGTGGATTACGATACGCTGACCGGAGAGAGCCGTCTGAAAATGACCTGGCAGGGCTATTCCGATGAATCTTCCTGGGCGAGGGGACAAGCGTGGGCACTATACGGATATTCGATGATGTATAGGGAGACAGGTGACACGAAGTACCTGGAACAGGCGGAAAATATCGCACAGTTTATCATGAATCACCCGAGATTGCCGGAAGATAAGATTCCCTATTGGGATTTTGATGCACCGGCCATACCCGATGAACCGAGAGATGCTTCGGCCGCGGCCATCATGGCCTCTGCATTTATCGAGTTGAGCCAGCAAACAAAAGATGAAAAATTGGCTAAACAGTGTATTGAAACGGCAGAGAAACAAATTATCTCACTAACGTCTGAAAATTATCTGGCAGAACCGGGTACGAACGGAAATTTCGTGTTAAAGCATAGTGTTGGGGCAATTCCTCGCGGCCAAGAGATAGATGTGCCGTTGACCTACGCTGATTATTATTATGTGGAGGCCATGACCCGATACAAGCGCTTGATGAATTTCTAACAACATCCGTCTTTACGAAGCAAACATCCAATGAAGATCCTGGGCAGACTCCTTGTGCTATTAATTATAATCTCCATTCCTTCAAGAGGATTTGGCGAGGAGGTTCCGATGAAAAAATACTACCTGAAAAGGTATGATAATTCCGTTGGGTTGTCGCAGAACACGGTTACTTGCATCCTTCAGGATAAATTGGGATTCATGTGGTTCGGGACAAAAGATGGATTGAATAAATTCGATGGAAAAGATTTCAGTGTCTTCAGGCATAAGGTAGGAGATGATAGTAGTTTAAAAGATAATAACATAACCGTTTTGCTTGAGGGCAAGGGAAACCAACTATGGATAGGGTCTTACGATGGCTTGCTTATCTATAATATGGAGCTGGAGACGTTTGTCCATTTTACGAAAAAATCTACAAATACCGGTGCAAAGGTAGACAAACCTATCAACAGCCTACTATACGATAATAACGGCATCTTGTGGATATCAACGCACGGGCAGGGCCTCTTTAGTTACGATGAAGAGAAAAATATCCTGACACACCACGTGGTCGATCACGTGATCTCGGCAAACAGCAAGGTGCAGAACCTATCCATCGACTCGAGGGGCTTTTTATGGTTTACCATCGAGAATAAGGGACTGTTTTATTCGAAAGACAGGTTGAAAACTTACACGGAGTTCAAACACGAAGAGTTGGAAGACTTCCTGACTAAGGGAGTGATTCACTCCATGTTGTTTGACTCCTACAACCGTCTTTATATGGTTTCAGACCAACACGGTTTCGTGGAAGTGAACATTATCACCCGACAGGTACGTAAATTACTCGATGCTAATATCGGGGGATCAAAGGTCTACATGCGAAAAGTAGTCCAGAAAACAACCAGCGAGTTTTGGGTCGGTACAGAATCGGGTGTGTTTATTGTCGATATCAATGACTTGACATATTCACACCTGACCCACGAACTTGGCGACCCTTATTCCTTGTCTGACAACGCAATCCACAGCTTGTATAAAGACAGGGAAAACAACATGTGGATTGGATCTTATTTTGGTGGAGTGGACTACTACTCGGGCCAACTGTCCCTGTTCGAGAAATATTACCCCGTGTCGGGAAAAGATGGACTCTCGGGCGAAAGAGTGGGGAGTTTCTTTGAAAGTAAAAACGGCAATATCTGGATTGGTACGGAGGATGGGGGACTGAACGTGCTCTCTTCAGGAACAAGAAAAATCACCCCTGTGTTAAAAGAGAAATTACACCATAACATTCATGGTATATTCGATGATGGAGAACACCTGTGGGTGGGTACTTTTTCAAAAGGTTTTTATCAAATTGACCCAACAAACAAATCGATCGTATACCATTACACAACGGAAGACATCAACTGTGGTTTAATCAATAACAGCATCAATGTCTTGTTTAAAGATAGCGATGGCCTTTTTTGGATCGGCACAGGAGGGGGCTTGCAGCTTCTCGATGAACGTACACACAGTTTTAGGACCGTGGATGAATTAAGAGGGGAGCTGATACGGGATATCAAAGAGGATGCGGCAGGGAATATATATTGTGCAACGGGAGTGAACGGTCTTTTCTTCTTTGACAAAAAGAAGAAGACTTGGTCAAATTTCGCATATGACCTTGAAAATCAATATAGCCTCCCGCATAATAACGTGTTAAGTATTTTTATGGATAGCCAGGAACAGGTCTGGTTAACCACGCAAGGAGGAGGATTTTGCAGGTTCGATATGGAGAAAGGGAGATTCATCCGGTATTCCACCCTGAATAATCTGCCCAATGACGTGGTTTATCAAATCCTGGAGGATGACAATGGCCACTTCTGGATATCGACCAATGAAGGGCTCGCTCATTTCAATCCGGAAACGGAAGAATTTTTTACTTATACCTTGCAAGACGGACTTCTGTCGAACCAGTTTAACTACAACTCCTCGCTCAGGTCGAGTGAGGGTGTGTTGTATTTTGGTTTATTGAATGGGTTTATCTCTTTTAATCCCAGCCAAATGTCTAAAGTTAGCGGCAACACGCACATCGTGTTGACAGATTTTCTGTTGTTTAACAAAAAAGCAATTGTAAATGGTCTGAAATCACCCCTGAAGAAAAGCATCACCTTTTCTGATAAAGTAACCCTGAACCATAAACAAAATTATTTTTCATTGAAATTTGCCAATTTGAGTTATCAGGGTTTATCTCGAAATAGCTATAGCTATAAACTGGAGGAATTTGATTCCGAGTGGCTTTCGACGAACGAGAGCAACACGGTCTATTATCCCAACCTGAGTTATGGTAAGTATATATTTAAATTACGGTTACTGGGCGATGATGAGACCGACTTGATAAACCTGCCTATCGTGATCTCTCCGCCGTGGTGGTTGTCTTACTATGCCTTCCTGATTTATTCGGCAATCCTTGTACTTTTTGTCTATTTCTTACACAAATACGTTTCAGATCGGAATAGATTGACAGAGAAACGTAAAATGGAGGTTTATGACCGAGAAAAAGAGCGGGAGATATATACCGCCAAAATTGATTTTTTCACTTATATTGCCCACGAAATACGTACTCCCCTCACGTTGATCAAGTCGCCGCTGGAAAATATGATGCAAAACAACGTGTTGCCCGATGAGATACAGGAAGATCTCGGAATTATCAGTAGAAATACAACCCGCCTTCACGAACTTACGAATCAGTTACTGGATTTCAGAAAGATAGAAAAAAGGAAGTTTCAATTAAACTTCGAGACGAGAAACGTGACCGAGATACTGGAGGAGGTAATTCTTCGATTCAAGCCTCTGGTAAAATTAAATAACTTGACGTTGCAGACCGAGTTTCCCGCAAATGATATCTTTGCATGCGTTGATAAAGAGGCTTTGGTGAAGATATTCAGCAACTTGCTCTCCAACTCGATAAAAAATGCATCTACCTTTATACGACTGTTCCTGGTAGAGCACGTTACGGCCGATGGGGGAAGCTTCGATTTAACAATCGAAAACGATGGAGAAGTTGTACCCGCGCAGAAAAGAGAAACACTGTTCAAGCCATTTTTCCAGTACAAGTCCAAAGATACCGATATAAAGAACGGTACGGGATTGGGTCTCACCTTAGCTCGCTCCCTGGCTGAACTGCATCAGGGGTGCTTGGTTATGAACGAGAAGGATGATGTCAATAGCTTTTATCTCTCCATCCCGTTTATTAAAGAAGATGAAACAACCCATGCCTCCAGCGAGGGTATGAACAGTGCCCAACATCAACTTAAGAGCGAGTCTGGGAATGTTGAATTTGATGTAGATAAGCGGACGATACTCGTGGTTGAAGATGATAAGGAGTTGTTGGAATACCTATGCAAACTGTTGAACCGAACGTATAATGTGATTAAAGTAACCGATGGAAAACAGGCCATTGACATACTTGATAAGCATGTGGTGAATCTTGTGGTCACGGACATCATGATGTCGGAAATGGATGGCTACGAGTTATGCCGACAAATAAAATCCAACATCGCATACAGCCATATCCCGGTCATCTTTTTAACGGCTAAAAACAGTTTGTCGTCCAAGATAGAAGGGTTGGAACTCGGTGCCGACACGTACATTGAGAAGCCTTTTTCAAACGACTTCCTTCTGGCTGCAATTTCTAACCAGCTCGCTAACAGGGATAGATTGGTCGAGGCGTTCAAGGTTTCCCCCCATATTTTGACCTCTACCACGGTTACTTTAAGCAAGACCGACGAAGCCTTTATGAAAGCAATCTACGACGTGATAAACTCCAACATAGGAAATGTTGAATTTAGCCAAGACGATTTTGCCTCACAATTAAACATGAGTAAATCGAGCCTTTATCGAAAGATTAAAGGACTTTTTGATGTAAGCCCCAATGACTTTATTCGCATCAACAGGGTGAAGAAAGCGGCCCGCTTGTTTGAAGAGGGGAACGATCGAATCACGGAGGTCTGCTATATCGTTGGATTTAACTCCCCGTCCTATTTCTCAAAATGTTTCCATCGACAATTTGGTAAAACCCCTACCGATTACCTTGAATCTATTAACCGGAACGCTAAGGAAAAAAGGTAAGTCGTATGCCAATAAGAAGTCGCTTAACATCGTAACGACATGATTCCCTATATTATTGGCAAGATGAATAAATCCTTACACGTTTTGACTGAATTTTGCCAGCACTTTCATGCGTCATCTTGTTACTTTGCATGAGAAGAAGAGGCAACATTGCATCGGAAGGTGAAAACATATTAATAGTATGAAAACATACAAATCTATTCTTTTGGCGATTCTCATGATTGGAAT
>CAZRRC010000023.1:0-33017 GCA_964602395.1 uncultured Proteiniphilum sp.
AAGAGATTGTTCACACGATGACCGGGCCGGTTCGCAATGATGTGCCCTTTGATGAACCTGCCCACGAGAGCCAGATCTCCAATCACATCCAACAGCTTGTGGCGTGCCGGCTCGTTGGGAAATACAAGCGGCTTGTTCATCACATAACCCATCTTGTCGATATTCTTCCGCTCGATACCCATGATATCGGCCAGACGGTCTACTTCCTGCTGCTCAATCAACTGATCGTTGATCACGATGGCGTTATCCAGGTCGCCCCCCTTGATCAATCCATGCTTTAGAAGTTGCTCGATCTCTTTAATGAACACAAAGGTTCTGCACATGGAGATCTCCGTCGTAAAGTCGGAGAGATGCTCCAGCGAAGCGTGCTGCACCGGCAAAACTGCAGAGTCGAAGACAATCTGTACCCCCACACTGAAGTGATCGGCGGGCAGCAGTTTGAGATAAGAACCGGTTTCGGCATCCACATATTCAATGTGCCGCTCCACCTCGTAATAGACCCGATCTTTGGCCTGTACTTCAAACCCTACTCGTTGAATCTGTTGCACATATTCAATGGAACTCCCGTCCAGAATTGGGAACTCGGGTGAATCGATTTCTATCAGGCAGTTGTCGATCTCACATCCATAGAGCGCTGCCAGCGCATGCTCTATGGTGGCCACCTCTACTCCGTCGACCGACAGGAGGGTGCAGCGCTGGGAATGTTTCACATTTTCTGCCGAGGCAATGATGACGGGACTTCCTTCCAGATCGATGCGCTGTATCCTGTAACCAAAATCTACCGATGCCGGACGGAAAGTGACAGTGGTTTTTAACCCACTGTGCAGTCCTTTCCCCTGAAGAGAAAACGACTCTTTTATTGTTCTTTGTTTCATTCTAAAAAAAATATTGATCTCATGTTTTTAACAGAAGAGTCGTGATCTCTCGGTTCCATTCAAATTCAATCAATTTTGCCGGAAGCGAATCGTCTGTATCTGACTGCGGAGTATAGTATGCAAAAACATGTTGAATGCAACTATCCTATGCGATGATACAAAGTTAAAGCAGTGGGGTACCCACCATGCCACTTCCTTACCGAAATGGAGATTTTGGATACCCAACTATACAAAATGAACCCTGAAAAAATTCAATCAGGATGATTAGATTCCTATATGTCTATCGGATTACACTATTTTTTGGGGGGGGGAATTCTAGAAGTAGGACAGCATGAGTATGCTCAATATGATGAGTGGCAACAACTGAAATAGAAGGTCATCAGTCGTTGAAAGTGAAACGTAGTCCCAGTCGTAGATTGAAATGGAGCGGATTTTCCTTGTAAATGGTCTCCAGCTCACTGTTGTTCTTGAAATAATAGGAAATACCAGGCTCTGCATAGAGTGTGATGTTGTTCGATATCTGATACCCCAATCCCATCGCTGCATTCACGGACCACTGCAATTCTTTCGACCTTATTTTTTCTTTTGTAGTTACTTCCAACTGGTTGTCGAGATAATAATTTGATGTCAACCTCCCTGCGACATTCTTTTCCACAAGACCGCCAGTGGAGACGTAGGTCGATAGCTTATTATTTTGCCAGAAGGTGTAGGCTATATTGACCGGAATGCCAATGTAATGCAACGTTTGTAGATCATCGTAGTAATAATTGCCACTTCCGGAATAGAGTTCCGATGTGAGCAGTGAATAGGTTAAACCACTTGACACATTCCACCTGTCGTTGAGATTATACCGCAAAGTCAGTCCGAATGTGATGGGTTGATGATGCTTGACTTGGGTGTAGACTTGCTCCCTGGTGTAATTGGACATAAAATGATACTGTTCCTCTACAGTCTCTGCAAGGGCAAATGATCCGTATCCCGAATAGGTTTCTGAAGAGCCTGCGGGAAGATTTGACATGGAGAGATTGGTCTGCCATTTAGATTGATTGCGGGCCGGCTTTGGGGCAGCTGAAGCGAATAACTGATCGTTTGCATGGCTGACATCCGACTCAGGTAGAGCAGCAGTATCTTTGGCAGATAAATCGTTGAGGGCTTTATCTGCTTCCGGGACCTGGCTGGTTACTTCACTTTCTCCCATATCTTCTTTTGTCGTACTCATAGCTGTGAGTCCTTCCTGCGGAGTTGTGGCAACCGCTGTTTTAGCTTCCCCAAAAAGTGGTTGTGGGTTCACAGTCGGTTTGCTTTTTTTAGAGGAAAGCGACTTGATACTGTTTACTGTCCCCATCGTCTCTGCCATGGGTTGTTCTTTCTGTGTAATGACGGGGGCATTTTTTTCTGCAAAGTGCACCTCTTCTTGATTATCAGAAGTGGTATACCGCAAAACAAGCAACAACAGGATGGCAACGACTGCGACGCCAGAAAGCGCCCCAATAAAGACACCTTGTATGAAGCGCTTTGGCTTCATGGGCATTTCACGGCCTGTGTTGCGGTCGGCAAGAAGTTGATCGATCTCCTCCCACAACCCCTCGGGGGCAGGCTCCTCGTGATGCTCCATCCTGTTGCGCAGGTTATCTTGCCAGTGATCGTTCATCATGCTTTTTCTTTAACCTGTATAACTCTATTTCTTTCTTTAATATGGCTTTGGCTCTGTGCAACTGGGAGGCTGAGCTGCTCTCCGCGATGTGCAGGATGTATGCAATCTCTTTGTGACTTTTATTCTCAAACACATACAAATTGAAGACCGTGCGGTAGCCGGGCGGCAACATGCGGATTACGTCCAGAATGACCGATGTGGGAATATCTTCAAAGTCGGGTTCCCGCTCTTCATCCAAGTCGGGTAAATCTGCTTCCGGGAAGTCTGTAAACAGCATTTTTTCATTTGCCTTGATATGATTCAATGCTTCGTTGACCACGATGCGTGCCGACCACCCCCGCAAAGAACCGGGACCTTTGTATTCGAACTTGTGCATGGCTTTGAAAATCTTTAGAAAACTTTCCTGTAACACATCCTTGATGTCTTCTCGGTTTGAGATGTAACGGGCACACACCGTGGTGAGATACCCGGAGTGATCGTCATAAAACCTCTTCATGGCAACTCTGTTGCCTTGCACAATCTGCCGGATGAGTTCCCGCTCTTTGTTTTCTTCTTTTGTCATCTACAGATTTCGTCCATACTCACCCCATACGCTCTTTCGATTGTATGATGGCAAGGTTGTAAAATATTACAAATGTACAACCTTGCCTTTTTATTCAGTACAAAATTACTTTAATGATCCTGAAATGATGTTTTGTTTTCCTTCAAAGGATTTATTGCAATGGAATCACGCTTCTCTCTGCGGCTACTGCCGATGTGGCCGGTGTGGCTGCACGCGTGCGGTAATCAAACTCTACCGATTTATCGGTGTTGAACGATTTCCATTTCAGTTTCAGTTTCACGGTCTCTCCCTCGGTATCAGGCAGATTGTCGAGCTTGAAAGCAACCAGGCCGTCACCGATCCTGCCATTAACGTCGCCATTGGCATTGTGCCTGAACTCCACTTCATATGGATTCTCGGGATTGTTGGTGGGGATGAGGTTCACGTAGTGGGTAATTCCCTGATGGCTCCACATGGTTCTAAAACGAAGCGTGAGGTAACCGTCTTCGGCGATCGTGACCCAGTCGGCAACAATCTCCACGGGATCATTTCCATATACTTCATCATTCTCCGCTCCCAAATTGGGTGCCATGGGTTTGGTTCTGATGCTGTCGATCCAGTTCACCTTGACTGCCTGATCATACTCCTTACTGGGATCATCTACTTCATCGTAGTTTACCAGCGCCCTCACCTCTTTTGAAGCAAAGGGATGTGATGTAACATTCACGGGCAACAGGGTTGTGTTGTCATCCAACTGAAAAAAAACAGTCTTGTCGGCTGCCTCTTTTACGGTGACAAGTGCATTGGGATAATAACGGTTCACATCGCCGTCATCGTCGAGACAGGAGGGCAAGACGAGCATGCCGAGCAAGATTCCCGTCGTGAAAAGTAAATTAGTAATCTTCATAATTTTGTGGTTTTAAACGTTACGAATTCTTTTGTTTCAATCATTAAAACAAGACAAAGGGAAAAACCTTGCGTGGTAATTCGTTATTTTTTCTTAATAAGTTGACGGATGGCTATCCATAGACTCTATACTATTAAGTTTGGTTTACTTGCCATAGGGCAAGAAATACAAACGACCATCAACATTTACAAAAGAGTGATTGTTAGTCAACTGTAGCAAGTATATGGTTGATTCAATGACAGAAACTCAACCAAGATCTATAACACTTACAATCAAATAATCACAGGATGAAAATAATATCTTTCATGCATGTATCACTTGATGGTTTTGTAGCGGGACCTAACGGAGAAATAAACTGGGTAAAAGCAAATGAAGAAATACAGGCAATAAAAACAATTAAATTTCTACAGAATGAAGACGATTACATTTACAACTAAAATAAATGCTCCCATCGAAAAGGTGTGGGAAGCATTGTGGAACGAAGATTCATACAAGGAATGGACAAAACATTTTGTGCCAGGCTCACATTACGTGTCGGATTGGCTAATTGGTGGAAAAACCCTCTTTCTGGGTCCGGACGGCAACGGCATGTTTGCTACCATCACCAAGCTAGAAAAACCTTCTGAAGTGATTTTTCTGCACCAGGGAGAAATATGGGATGGCGTAGAAAAAGAAAGTATCGCAGAAGGGGCATATGAGAAATACATGCTAATCGAATCAAATGGTTCCACCACGCTGACTGTATCCGTGGATGTGGATGAGCAGTACGAAGATCACATGAATGAAGGTTTTTTTAAAGGATTGGAAGAGGTGAAGCGCATTGCTGAGAATGATGCAGCATGACCACTTTTTTTATATATGAAGTATAACTTAATATATTAATCAGTATCTTTGCCCAAAATTTCACATATGAATCGAATTGGGGAAAGAATAAAAAAGAAACGGGAACTGCATAAGCTGAACCTAAACGAACTGGCAGGAAAAGTAGGCATCAGTCCTAGCGCCCTTTCTCAAATAGAAAAATCGAAATCATTTCCTTCCATCGTCACGCTGAAAAGCATCGCGGAAAACCTCCATACGACTGTGGGTGAACTACTCGGAGAAAATGAAACAATGGTCAACAACCCGGTTGTACTGAGAAATGAAATGAAACTTACCGATCAGAATCGCTCGGGGACCAATGTTTATTTGCTGTCGCACCACAACGCCAACAAGCAGATGGATACCTACCTGGTACGCTTTGCCAAAACATCCGGCATGGAAAGCTTGCTATCCGAATCCCAAGGACAGGTTTTCTGCCACATCCTTACCGGGGAGGTAAGATTTCAAATTGAGGATAAAACGTATATTTTAAAGCAAGGCGATAGCATCTATCTGAATGCTAGGAATTCCAAGGATGCCGTAAACAATGCTGACGGAATCAGCGAAATGCTCTGGATTCAGTCGCCTGCAAATTTATAGGCAAACAACAAAAAAATAAAGTATCACTTCATTTATTAAGTAATTTACATTACCTTTGTCCCGAGAAAGAATGTTAGGTTATCCACCAATTTAATGTATGAGCAATGAGTGATATTTTTCAATTTCTTGAGAAAAGAAAAGTCAGTTTGCCGAATGACGCGATGGAGATCATCAGCGGATGCAAATCGTATAGGGTATTCGATAGCGTGGAGCAACTGGCTGCAGCCGCAGTGGGCGGCGAAAACAGCAACAGTTTTGAAGTACAATACGAACTTCCTGATCGGAATATCGTAACCGAAGCAATAATCCATCGGGTAAAAAATGGCATAACAGCGAACTACACCGAAGCATATATGCGTCGCAGAGATCCTGACACCATGCTTATTGGCGACAACCTGCCGACCGACAAGGAACGTTTCAGCGACAAAATGGGATATGATTTCGACAAGTTACGGAAAGAAACAATCTCCTGGCTTCAGTCACAAGATCTGGCACTCATTTTTTATTTTGCCGGCGGAGATCACATCGGTACAGGCGGCGTAGCCATTGTTCCTGCCAATGCAGGTTTCTTTGCTATGGGACTGGCCATGCTCCAGCATATCATACCACTGGAGGAACTGCCGGAAGAGTTTGCCGTGGAATCGGCCATTTATGTTGCTCCCACCTTTAGGCATACACATTTCAACGGGAAACAGATTGTGGTGCACAAACGCTCCGAAGAGCTCCACGAAATTTTCTCCTACAACCTCTATCCAGGTCCCAGCGCCAAAAAGGGACTTTATGGTGCATTGCTCACAAAAGGCGAAAAAGAGGGATGGATCACTGCGCACTGCTCCACCGTGCAGGCTGTCAGCCCTTATGACAACATTACCACCTTCATGCACGAAGGGGCCAGCGGTGGCGGAAAGAGTGAGATGCTACAAAACATTATACGGGAGGAAAACGGGCAGGTGCTGATAGGTACAAATATCATCAACGAGGAGAGAAGGCTAATCAACTTTCCTCTGTTTTGTTCATTTAACCCTGTGACCGACGACATGGCCCTTTGTCACCCGTCCTTGCAGAAAAATAACGGAAAGCTTACCGTGCTCGATGCCGAAAATGCCTGGTTCATCCGGGTTGACGGCATTACAAACTATGGCGATGAGCCATTGCTTGAAAGACTGACCATCAAACCCAAAGAACCATTGTTGTTTCTAAATATCGAGGCCAATCCCGATAGTACTGCGCTTATTTGGGATCACATTGAAGATAGCCCCGGCAAACGGTGTCCCAACCCACGGGTCATTGTTCCGAGACACATCATGCCCAACATAGTGAATAATCCAGTGACAGTAGATGTGCGGAGCTTTGGGGTACGCACCCCACCCTGCTCAAAAGAAAACCCAAGCTATGGCATCTTGGGACTCTTTCACATTCTACCTCCTGCACTTGCCTGGCTCTGGCGCTTGGTATCGCCGCGTGGACACGCCAACCCGAGCATCGTCGACGGTGGCGGTATGGGTAGCGAAGGAGTAGGTTCCTACTGGCCTTTTGCCACCGGGAAGATGATCCATCATGCCAACTTGTTGCTCGATCAGATTATCAATACCCCACGCATACGGTATACCTTGGTGCCAAACCAATATATCGGCGTCTGGAAAGTAGGATTCAAGCCGCAGTTGCTGATGCGTGAATACCTCACCCGACGGGGAAATGCGAAACTGCGCAACGACCAGTTCCAAAATGCACGCTGCCCCCTGCTGGGCTATGAGCTGAATTATCTCACCATCGAAGGGGCCAAGATACCGTCCCGCTTTTTGCAGGTGCACAAACAGCCCCTGGTAGAAGAGTCGGGGTATGATGCAGGTGCCGCCATACTGTATGATTTTTTCAGAGCGGAACTACCAAAGTATCTCACTCCGGACCTACACCCCACCGGTCGGCGTATCATTGAAACCTGCCTCAACGGCGGCAGCGTGGAGGACTACCTGGAGATCATCCCAATGGATTACCAGTACGCTGCATTCATGACATCCACGCACGAAGAGTAAAAGGTCGAGGTACATGATTTTCTTTTGCTGTGGTTTTCAACCCCAGCAAAAGAAAATAAAACATAAAAATATTGATATTTACACAAGAATTTAGTAGATTTGTTGAGGGTATTTTTATTTTTATAACAATAATTTTAAACTCAACATCCCTATGAAAAAGATTTGCGTATTTATCGTAATGTTTGCCCTCATTTCATTTACAGGGAAAGCACAACAAGGCGCTTTCGACAGCTGGAGCGCAGGTATTAATGCGGGTCTGTATGGTGTGGGAATACAGGGTGCCACGTCACTTTCCTCCCATTTCAAACTGAGGGCGGGGTTTGATTATTTTACCTATAACCAACAGGATGTGGCTGAATTCGATGTAGACGTGGAATACAGCGGATACCAGGGAACAGCTACGGCTGAGCTGACCGAAATGGAGGTGACTCTTCCCAATTTTAAAGTGTTGATCGATTATTATCCCATGAAAAACGGCATCTTCTGTCTGACAGGTGGGCTTTATTTTGGAAACAACAAAGCATCCACTAATGGGTTGATCAGAAACTACCAGGAATTATCGGAACAGCTGGGCACGAATCCTGATTTGCGGTATGAAGACATCATCATTACACCAAACAATGACGGAAGCTTCTTTGGAGAACTTGGCATGGGAAATGGCGTCAAGCCCTATATAGGCATAGGACTGGGAAGAACCATTCCCCGCAACAGAGTAGGATTCAAGTTCGAGCTGGGGATGGTGAACCAGGGAAAATACAGGCTCTCAAGCCCCAACATGAACGAAGCTGGCAACGACTGGCTGAACGGATTCATCGATGAGATGGACCTACCAGTATCGGAAAGCATCCTAAACTGGTGGCCCATGTTAAATCTGTCACTCACATACCGGATCAAGTAAGCAGCGTGGCGCCCCTTTGATCAGTATTTGATATTTTTGAAAAGTACCCTGTTCTCTCTGGCTTCATTTAGCCGGATCAACATTTTTTCCCTGCTGTAGTTGGAGAAATCGGCACCTTCGTGTCCCATAATCAGGTCGAGTAGTGTACGGAGCTCTTCGTCTGAGAATTGTGTAATGATCTCGTCGAATGGCTCCTTGGAACCAATTTCGAAACGCATGAAGGCCAGTCTCACTCTCGCCATAGGAAAGTCGGGTGCAATAGCGAGTAATTTTTCAAGGTATTGGGCAGCCTGTTCATATTTCTTCTGTGCCACACTGATGTTGATCAGTTTATCTATGATATCTTCGTTGTCTTCTGAGATGAGAGCAGCCTTCATGTATGCTGCCTCGGCGGCCGTATAATTGTCGCGTTGAAAAGCCAGTTCACCCTCGAGCATGTAATAATCAATGGTATCTTTTTCAGAATCGGGTATCTGTTCTAGCAATGCCTCGGCTTTATCCAGATCACCCATGAGGTTATGAACAAAAGCCTCTTTTGCCAGAATGCCTGCCTGTCCAAAGGCGGCCTGCTTCTTACTGATAAGCTTCATCATCTCATCATACTGCCCCATGGCTTCATAAGCTTCAAGCAAAGAATCGTAGAGCGATTCGTCGTCCGGCGATAGTTGCAGACAAGCCTCAAAAACAGCAATTGCTTCCTTCGCGTTGTCATTCATAAAGAGTGAAAGCGCTTTCATCTTCAACACGTTCACATCTCCATCCTGAATGGTGATTGCAAAATCATAAGCATCGATCGACTTGTCATATTGTTCATTCAACGAATAAAGTCTCCCGATATTGACCCACCCATCATAGGAATAGGGATCCATGTCAAGCAAAAGATTGTTGTACTCAATTGCCTTATCGATGTCGCCCTTCATCTCGTAAGAGTAGGCAAGTTCAACCATGACTTCGATATTCGAATCATCGATTTTTATGCTTTCCTCAAGGAAGGCGATGGCCCGGTCGAACTTATCCACATCGTTTAGCAGGTAACCTAACTCAGTGATAAAGTAGTAGAGATCGTCAACCGAGAGTTCATATTCCAGCGTTTTGTTGATCAGTTCGTCTGCTTCGTTATACCGATTGGTATGCAGCAAGGATTCAATTTTTAGCAAAGCGAGTTCCACATCCTCTTCATCCGACAATTGTCGGATGCAATCGAGTGCTTCCTCGTACATTTCTGAAAAAACGAGTGTTTTCACTTTCAGCAACATCAACTCGGGGCTTCCGGGATGCATCTTCAGACCCTCCGAAATAAGCTCCTCCGCCTCCATACTATCCCCCCCGGCGTTGTAGTACTCTGCCAGTAACGCAAACTCATCGGCATCGAAATAATACATTTTGCCAAGCGCGCGCATCTGCTCGTACTTTTCTACCAGAGAAGTAATATCCAGTTCGCTATCGTCAAATTCTCTACGCATTTCAAAAAAAACACCAAATTTCTATCTATCTTTTATCAAGTCCGCTCTGGCTATCAGCTGTTTCCTTGTTTCTTCCAGGAGTCCTTGAGTGCCACTGTGCGGTTGAAAACCAGCCAGTTGCCCGTTGAATCGGCATCTACATTGAAATAGCCGATGCGCTGGAACTGAAAACGATCAAGAGGCTTTGCATCTTTGAGGCAAGCTTCCACTTTACATCCCTTTTTCACGATCAGCGAGTCGGGATTCATCAGTTCGCGAAAATCCTTATCTTTTTCACCTGCCGGGTCTTCCACCATAAAAAGCCGGTCGTAGAGACGCACTTCGGCATCTTCACTGTGTGGAACAGATACCCAGTGTATGGTTCCTTTCACCTTACGGTTTGCTTCAGGCATGCCACTTTTGGTTTGCGGATCATACTCGGCGTAGACCTCTGTGATATTTCCCTGCTCATCTTTCTTGCAGCCGGTGCATTTGACAATGTAAGCATTCTTCAGCCGCACTTCACTGCCTGGCGTCAACCGGAAATACTTTTTAGGGGCATCCTCCATAAAATCGTCTCTTTCAATCCAGAGCTCCCGTGAGAATTTCACCAGGCGACTACCCATGGACTCATCTTCCGGATTGTTGATTGCTTCCAAATCCTCGTGGGTATCTTCCGGGTAGTTGGTAAGTACCAGTTTCACAGGATCGATCACACCCGACACACGCATGGCGGTGGCGTTGAGATCTTCTCTCACAGCATGTTCCAGCAACGATACGTCGTTGATGCCGTCGTATTTGGTATATCCTATCTTATCGACAAAGTTACGAATGGACTCGGGGGTATAGCCACGGCGGCGCATACCACTGAGTGTGGGCATGCGGGGATCATCCCATCCCGATACCAACCCCTCCTGCACAAGCTGCAACAGCTTGCGTTTGCTCATCACCGTGTAGGTGAGACTGAGGCGGTTGAACTCATACTGCCGGGGACGGTAATCACTGTCGGCCAGCTGATCAATAAACCAGTCGTACAGTGGTCGGTGTACAACAAATTCCAAAGTGCAGAGAGAATGGGTGACCCCTTCGAAGTAGTCCGACTGTCCATGGGCAAAGTCGTACATCGGGTAAGCCTTCCAGGTGGTTCCTGTTCGGTGGTGCGGGATGTGGATCACGCGGTAGATAATGGGGTCGCGGAAGTGCATATTGGATGAGGCCATGTCGATTTTGGCGCGTAGCACCATCTTTCCCTCGGGTATCTCGCCGGTGTTCATTTTCTCGAACAACTCCAACGATTCCTGTATGGGCCGGTCCCGATAGGGACTGTGTACACCCGCTTCTGTGGGTGATCCCTTCTGGTGTGCAATCTCTTCGGCCGACTGTTCATCGACATATGCCTTTCCCTCTTTGATAAGTTTCACTGCAAAATCCCACAGTTGCTGAAAATAGTCGGATGCATAATAGACGTTTTCCCAGTGGAAACCCAACCATTTGATATCTTCCATGATGGAATCGACGTATTCTACATCCTCCTTCACAGGGTTGGTATCGTCGAAGCGAAGGTTGCATATGCCGCCATAATTTTGAGCAATGCCGAAATCGATGCAGATTGCCTTTGCGTGCCCAATGTGCAGGTAGCCGTTGGGCTCAGGCGGGAAGCGCGTTTGTATGCGTCCGGCGTTCTTTCCCTCTTTCAAATCATTTTCGACAATCTGTTCAATAAAATTGAGGCTCTTTTTGTTCTCCTCCACGATGGAATTTTCTGTTGCTGACATAGGGTCTATGAATTTATTCTCTCTGATGATGTTTATTTTCTCAACTATTTATATCGACACCCTTGCGTAGGGAGCCACGTCGGGAGCGGCAAACTCTCCGTTCAGGTACTTATAATATCCCGTGATGGCCACCATGGCCGCATTGTCGGTGGTATAGGCAAACTTGGGTATATGGATCTTCCAGCCATGTATGCGGCTGTATTCTTCAAACGCATTCCTCAAACCTGAGTTGGCCGACACCCCGCCGGCGACTGCCACCTCTTTGATGTGTAAATCGACCGATGCCTGATAAAGCTTATCCATGAGGATATCCACGATGGTCTTTTGCAGGGATGCACAGAGATCGTTCTTGTTCGTTTCAATGAAGTCGGGATCATTTTTTATCTCATCACGTAGGAAGTAGAGAAACGATGTTTTCAATCCACTAAAGCTGTAGTCGTATCCCCCTATGCGTGGTTTGCTGAAGACAAACCGCTTCGGATCGCCCAGTTTTGCCAGTCGGTCCACCACCGGTCCTCCTGGATAGCCCAGTCCCATCACCTTGGCACACTTGTCGAAAGCCTCCCCGGCGGCATCGTCGATGGTCTTCCCGATGATCTCCATCTCGTCGAACGATTTCACCAGGATGATTTGCGAATTACCGCCCGAAACCAGCAGACAGAGAAAAGGAAAGATGGGTTGATTCTGATCCTGCTCATCTTCCTTGATAAAATGAGCCAGCACATGTGCCTGAAGGTGGTTTACCTCTACCAGGGGAATGTTCAGCGCCGAGGAGAATCCTTTCGCAAAAGAGGTACCCACAAGCAATGAACCCAGCAGGCCGGGGCCGCGGGTGAAAGCCACGGCCGAGATATCTTCCTTGGTGATTCCTGCCTGCTTCAGGGCATCGTGTACCACGGGGATGATGTTTTGCTGGTGCGCACGCGACGCCAGCTCGGGCACCACCCCTCCATACCGTTCGTGTACAGCTTGTCCGGCAATCACGTTGGAGCAGATCACCCCATCGCGTATTACTGCAGCCGATGTATCGTCGCAGGAAGATTCAATTCCCAGTATTGTAATCATTTGGTTCGATTTCACTTATTTAATAATTCGCTTCAAATGCTCCAAGCATAAAAAGACACACGATGATTGTGAAAAAGCACACATAACAGCTTAAGCAGAATGTCGCGAAACAAATAAGTTACAAAGATAATACAAAAAAAACGTTTCACAGATTTACGTGAAATGCTCCCTCTTTTTTTTACTTTAAATCCTCCAACATGGCAGATGGAGATTCAACGAGCAACTCACGAGAGACATGGGCAATGTTGTAGATGAGCCCTGCCCGGGTATTGGTTGGATCTTTTTGCAGCTCTTCCAGACTCTCTTCCCAGTTGTTAGCCTTGTGAATAAGGGTTTCAAGTTGCGACTGGTCCGACATGCCTGCCAACATTTCAGTCACATACGCAAGCACCGTGCTGATATCGCGACAAAACATTCGCTCCGAATGTGTGAGACTGTCGGTATGCTTATGCACCCCAAAGGCTGAAATATAGGAAAGCAATGCGTGATTGAGATTGGTCAGGGTGAAAGCACTCTCCTCATTCTGCCGTCTGTTTTTTGGTTCAAGTCGCATTCCTTTCCAGGCCGAAGTCAGTGCATTGTCGGCATTGTAAGCGGTGCGCCGATTGTGAAGGTACTCCTCTTCGGTCACCGAGCCCTCATAGATGCTCTCGAAGTAACGCTTGTTTTTGGTCATCGCTTGTTGCAACAGTCCCGGCAGCTGTTTATACTGCCAGTCGGGCCACACAAAACGCACCACCAGATAAGCGATGGTGCCACCTATGAGCGTGTCGACGATACGGGGAAACATCACCGCAATACCCTGTTCGGTAAGAAGATTAAAAGATGCCAGCACGTAGGTGGTGATAAATATGGCAGCTATCACGTAATTCTTTTTCAACCAGTAAAAGAAAAGGTAGATGGAGCTTATCAGGAGCAGCATCTGCCCGGCAAGAGTAGGCAGCAGATGGGCCAGGGTCACTCCCAGAAGTATCCCAATCAGCGTTCCGAAAACACGATGAAGCAGACGCATTCGTGTGGCACTGTATGTTTGTTGAAAGACGATAAGCGAAGTGAGTAGAATCCAGGCTCCCTTGTCGAAATGAAACAGCTGCATGATTCCAAATCCCAGCAACCAGCTCAGCGTAAGCCGCACGGCAAATTTAAAGCGAGAGTGTGCCGGGTTGAGCAAAGACGAGAGGCGTGTGTTCTCCGGCTTGCGGGAATTGAATACAGTGACGTCGATCTGTGCAGTGAGCATCTCCTGCTCACGGAGGTTTTTTTCGAGCCCGGTCAGGTTTTTCATCAGCAGCGACAAGGTGCGATAATGAGGCTCACCCTGCTCACCTCTCAACATTTGCTGCAGTGCCGAGAGCGTCCATTCCAATGACAGGGGATGTTTATATGGCTGGTCGGTGAGCAGCGATTCGCCAAAGCGGTGCATTGCCTTCCCCAGTTCCCGCATCAGTTGTCCAAATCCCTCCAACAGCTCCCGGTTACCCACCTCCCTGCTCAACAGATCATACTGTTCATGGCTAGAGATGGCTCGCTCTTGCATCTCCTGCAGCAGGAACCATTTCTGGTAATAGAGGTTCACCATGGGGCGCACTTCCTCGCTGCTCTCCGCCGAATAGCTGTAAAGATTGCTCTTACAGCTTTCGATCTGTTGAGCCAGTTCAATATTTTTCTGTGCCAGCTGTGTCCTGATCTTCATCTGCACCTGCGGGTTACTGGGAAAGAGGTCCGCCTTCAATTCGATGTACTCGGCCAGGTAGTGGAACCCTCGCGCCAGTTGTTCCTTGAGCAACCTGTAGGGACGGTAACGCAACAGCAGGATGGAAACCACGGAGTATGCAAACGCTCCAATGGTATAGAGCAGAGGCTGGTAAAACCATCTTTCACTGGCGTCGGCTCCCAGCATGGTGTACACAAAAATAAGCAAGGTACCAAAGGTGACTCCCTGCAGTCGTGCATTCACACCCCCCGCCAACGTAAGCGAAAAGGACATGACTAAAATCAGCAAGGAAAAAAAGAGAGGAAAGGGATAAAGAAAACCAACCAGGCTGCTGGTAATAAAAAAGAGAATGAGCGATAATCCGGCCGACTTCATTCGACCCCGGGGGTGTACATCAGTCTCGCCGAGTGCCATGGCAACCACACCCAGTGCCATGGTGGTGCCGTAAAAGGATTCATGAAAAAGCAACTCGGCCGGTATCAGCAAGAAGGCAATGGAAGCAGCCACTTTCAGCGCCCAGAGGCGATTGGGGTTCTTCCAGAAAAGATTGATCCATCCTTTTACAATCTGTTCCCTGATAGGATGTATCCGGTTGTTCATATGCTACTTGCTTTTTTACTGTATTTCCAGATGGAACGCCTTAGAGCGTCACATCTACCCTGATCGTTCCGAGCAGCGCATCGGGGTGATCGCGGTAGGTAAAACGGTGCACATACTCTACACGCAGGAGTCCCAAAATATTGGTCAATCCCACAGTTCCCTCCACGTAGGGTACGGAACCGTATCTGTAGGAAATGTCAGGAAAATCGTAGAGGTCCCCCGAGAGTGCGGGATCGTTCTTCTTACTCAACCTGCCATAGGATGCCCGAAGGGAAATCAGTTCCCTTATCTGCAGACGATTGAGTAGCGGAACTTTCGCCAGCAACATGTTGTCTCCTACCAGCGTGGTCCGCAGCGTAACCTGTTCATCGGCCATAAACTCCATGGCGCGATTCAGGAAAAAGGCATTGTTTTCGATGAGATATCGGTTACGTTGGTTGGGGTATACAAGCAAGGGGAATGGTACCGCGTTCCATACCTTCATGGCTTCTCCCACCACATCCAATCGCCCGACAGTACCTAACAATGTACGTTTTTGTGCAGAGATTTCTGTGCGATGGTATGTACCTTCGGAGCCCAGAAATTCTGCCATACCTGCTGTATGAGACAAGAAGAAAACGGGACTGGTTATTTCAAGGGATTTCCGCCTGCGCTTTTGTTGCACATACGCTTCTCTCACTGAATAGCGCAGCTGCAATCCTACTTCGGTTGTATACAGCGCACGATCATCCAATATAAGATTACCCGACTGATGTTGAAATTGCAGTTCACCCTCCGGAATCATGCGTGCTCTTCTCACCCACAGCGTCTGGGCAAGTCCGTTGCGGTATTCCCTCTCGTAGTTGACCTCTCCAAAGTTGCGGTAGGTTGCCTGATTCTCCGAGCGCCGGTAGGTGATCAGCAGCAGGTTATTAAGAGAACGGGGATGCATCTCACCTGGAGAGTAAAAGTCGTTTTCGTAGAGAAAGTTGAGGTTGTTTTTCGGGAACTCCTCCTCATGATACGCTCTCGGAGTGAAAGCATATGTGACCTCTCCCCGGTATTTGATTCGCTGATCTAAAAAGCCGTACGCTACGTACCCTTTCAGAAAAAAATGAGGATTCAGTCTCGCATTTGAAGCAAAGCCCGCTCTGAGGCGAACACCTTCGATGGAATTGTAGGTGGGAAAGGTCTGAATACGCCCAAAATCGAACTTATTCACTTCCGGATTACCCAATGGGATCCAGTCGTTGATCACGAACCGGGTTGCTTTGTCCACAAGGGTTCCCGGTTTATTTTCTCCTCCCTCCAGGCTATCGAGGAGCGCCTGTGTACTCGTTTCAAAATCGTCCGGTCTAATAGCGATAAGCAGATCCGCTTTATTTTGCGGATCCACAGGAAGGTAACTGATCTTGAAATCCTGCCTTGCAACGACCAGCTGAACATGCTGCAATGATTCTGGTGCGGTGAATGAGAACTCCCCTACATTGTCGGTCACCGACCCATAAGAGGTGCTTTGTATATACACAGCGGCATACGCTACCGGCGTGTGATAGACTGCATCAATCACCTTACCCTGGTAACAGCGATTCTGTGCGAAAAGAGTGGGACTGAAAATAACAGTCAGCGCGATCAATACAAATTTCCTCATAATCTGACAATTTGTATATGGAATTTCGTTATATGGGTGTTTTCACTTTGATTTTCCTCGTACATCACCGCATCAATATATTGATTTATTGACACATTGACCTACAGTTTCCTGTACCGTACCCGTTTCGGCTCTACATTGCCGAGACGCATTTTCTTGTTCTCCTCATATTCGCTGTAGGATCCTTCGAAATAGAATACTTCAGAATTACCTTCAAAAGCGAGGATGTGCGTACAGATACGATCGAGAAACCAGCGGTCGTGAGAAATCACCACAGCACAGCCGGCGAAGTTTTCCAGACCTTCTTCCAGTGCACGCAGTGTGTTCACGTCGATGTCGTTCGTCGGTTCGTCAAGCAGAAGCACGTTGGCGCCTGCTTTAAGCGTCAGGGCCAGATGAAGGCGGTTGCGCTCTCCACCCGAGAGTACGCCGCAGAGCTTCTCCTGATCGGCTCCCGAGAAGTTAAAACGGGAGAGGTAAGCACGAGCATTGACCTCTTTTCCGCCTACCCGTACGAATTCCAAACCACCCGAGACCACCTGATACACCGTTTTCTCCGGATCGATGGCTTCGTGCGACTGATCCACATAGGCAGTCACCACAGTTTCTCCGACTTCAAAGTTACCCGCATCGGCAGCTTCCATGCCCTGAATCAAGCGAAAGAGGGTGGTTTTTCCAGCCCCGTTGGGTCCAATTACCCCCACAATGCCGTTGGGCGGCAGCATAAAGTTGAGGTTGTCGAACAGCAGCTTATCGCCAAAACCCTTTTTCACGCCGATCGCTTCAATTACTTTGTTCCCGAGACGGGGACCATTCGGAATAAAGAGTTCCAGCTTTTCTTCCCGTTCTTTCTGATCCTGGTTCAAAAGCTGTTCGTAGGAGTTCAGACGGGCCTTTCCTTTGGCATGACGCGCCTTGGGTGCCAGGTTAATCCACTCCAACTCCCGCTCCAGCGTCTTGCGGCGTTTGCTGACCTGTTTCTCTTCCTGCTCCATGCGTTTTGTCTTCTGCTCCAGCCAGGAAGTATAGTTCCCTTTCCAGGGTATTCCTTCGCCACGATCGAGTTCCAGTATCCAGCCGGCAACATGATCGAGGAAGTAACGGTCGTGCGTGATACAGATTACCGTTCCCTGATACTGCTGCAGATGTTGCTCCAGCCAGTCGATCGATTCAGCATCGAGGTGGTTGGTCGGCTCATCGAGCAACAGCACATCGGGCTCCTGCAGAAGCAGTCTGCAAAGGGCCACCCGACGGCGCTCCCCTCCAGAGAGTTCTCTCACCTGTTGTTCTTCCGGCGGACAGCGCAGGGCGTCCATTGCACGGTCAAGTCGGTTGTCGATGTTCCATGCATCGGCAGCATCCAGCTTATCCTGCAACTCGGCCTGACGGGCAAAAAGACCATTCATCTTGTCCTCGTTTTCATAATATTCGGGCAACCCGAATTTCAGGTTGATATCTTCATATTCCGCCAACAGATCCATGACAGGCTGCACTCCTTCCCGAACAATCTCAATCACCGTCTTGTCGGGATCGAGCTTCGGATCCTGTTCGAGGTAACCTACCGAGAAGCTTTTGTCTGACACCACCTCACCCTGATACTCTTTTTCTATCCCGGCAATGATCTTCAGCAGGGTAGATTTTCCCGAACCATTGAGACCGATGATACCAATCTTGGCACCATAGAAAAAGGAAAGGTATATATCTTTCAATACCTGTTTATGGGGCGGAAACGTTTTGCTCACCCCCACCATGGAAAAAATTATCTTTTTATCGTCAGCCATATATTTGCTAAATTAAGAAATGCAACCTTATACAATCATTCAATGGATTAAGCAGTTATAAATCAATCTGTTTTGAATATACCCCTGCTAATGGAGCACAAAGATAGTGAAATTTAAGAAATTCACGCACTGTTTTTAAAGCGGTACACTGCTTGTGCAAACGGCACCTCGTTTATCACCTTTAATTTTACACAACCTCAATCACTTCAATGTGATAAAAGTCTCTCATGATGAAATCAGGACTCTGCATGATGTCTTGTCATCTTCTGAGTTTGCTCTATACATGGAAGCACGTTCCATGTGAAGACTGAAAAAGTAATTGTGGTAAAAAGCCGGAGGCTGTTGTATTTTTTCTGTTTTTTTCGTCATGTAATTTCCGACATGCTGTCGAGAACATAAATAAGGGATATTTGTTATAAGCGGGTAAAATTTAACACAAAAAAAACAGATAAGAAATATTTTATGCCAAAGCACTTAACTACTTTAATTTTACTGCTTGTGAGTATGCTCACTTTTGCCCAGACAGGCACGGTGAAAGGACGCATTTTTAACGCGAAAACCAACGAACCACTGGAGTTCGCCACAGTGCAGATACAGGGAACCACCATAGGCGTCACTACAGACCTCGACGGGAACTACGAGATCAAAGCCAATCCGGCCTTTGTTAGGCTGATGGTGAGTTACGTGGGGTACGAAACTACCCTTTCTGCTGAAATACATATCCAGGGGAATCAAACCACTTTTCTGGATATTGCCGTGCCGGAATCATCTACCCTGATCGATGAAGTGGTGGTACGTCCCACCATGAATCTCAAGAAGATTGAAAGTCCTGTTTCATACCTGACTGTGGGTGTGAGCGACATTGAGAAAACTGCCGGCGTAAATCGCGACGTCTCCAAGGCAATACAAACGTTGCCCGGCGTGGGGGCTACCGATCCCAACCGGAATGACCTGATTGTGCGAGGAGGAGGACCTTCGGAGAATGTGTTTTATCTCGACGGCATAGAGATCCCCATCATCAACCACTTTGCCACCCAAGGCTCTTCGGGTGGTGTGGTGGGTATCATCAACCCCGACTTTGTGCGGGAGGTGAACTTCTACAGTGGAGCTTTTCCGGCCAACCGCCCCGGTAGCCTCAGCTCGGTCATGGATATCCGCCAGAAAGATGGCAGCCGCGACCGCATTCACACGCAGGTAGGCATCGGAGCCTCCGATGCAGCCTTCACCATGGATGGTCCGATAGGAGAGAAATCCACTTTCATTGTATCGGCCCGTCAATCTTATCTTCAACTGCTTTTTAAGTTTATCGGACTTCCTTTTCTACCTACCTACAACGACTTTCAGGTGAAATATAAGTATCAGATAGATCCAAAAAACGAGATTTCGATCATCGGTCTTGGCGCCATCGATAACATGAAGCTCAATACCGACCTCCAGGAAGATGGTACGGAAGCACAGCGCTACCTGCTCGATTACCTGCCGGTTTATCAACAATGGAATTACACCATTGGAACGGTGTACAAACACTTCAGCACCAACTTTTTCGACACCTGGGTACTGAGCAGGAATATGCTACGAAACGGCAACTTCAAGTATCCCGACAACGATGAATCGCAACCCAGAATATCGGATTACCGTTCCGATGAGGCAGAAAATAAACTGCGGTTTGAAAGAAGCTATCCCGACCTTCCAGTAAAAATCTTACTGGGTGGCGGCGTAACTTACTCCCACTACATCAACGAAACAAACCGCAAGATCTTCCGCAATGGAACGCTTAATGATCTGATCTACAACACCGAGTTGGATCTCTGGTCTTATCAGGCATTTATCCAGGCATCGGATACCTACCTGAACGACCGGCTTGCTCTTTCACTCGGTCTGAACACCATCGGCAACAACTTCAACAACAACATGAAGAACCCTCTGAATCAGTTCTCCCCGCGCTTCTCGGCATCTTACCGGCTGAACGGCAAATGGACCCTGAACGGAAATGTGGGTCGTTACGCCATGCGGCCGGCCTATACCACGATGGGTTATAAGGACGACTTGGGCAACTACGTGAACAAGAACGAGAAGTTGAAGCACATCATCTCAAACCAGGTAATTGGAGGGGTAGCTTATGAACCCACCATGAAGATGCGGTTTAACATGGAAGGTTTTTACAAACTATACGACAATTATCCGCTGTCGGTAGCCGACGGCATGAGCATTGCCGGTAAGGGAACCGATTATGGACAAATTGGCGACGAAGAGATTGTTTCCACAGGCAAAGGCAGGGCCTATGGCGTGGAGTTATCAGGGAGGCTGAATGACGTGAAAGGATTGACCACATCCTTCACATACACGCTTTTTCGCAGTGAGTTCACCGACAAGGATGGCATTTACCGCCCCTCCAACTGGGATACCCGGCATATGCTGAACCTGCTGGGCAGCTACAACCTCCCCCGCAACTGGAATATCTCCATGCGCTGGCGCTATGTGGGGGGTGCACCCTACTCTCCCATCGATATGGAGCTATCGACCAGCAAGGATGCCTGGAGCGTGACAAACCGCGCCTATATCGATTATGAACGTTACAACACCCTCCGGCTGAAAGACTCCCATCAGCTCGATCTCCGGTTAGATAAAGAGGTTTATTATGAAAAGTTGATGCTGAACTTCTACTTTGATGTGCAGAATGCATACAACTTCCAGTCGGAGAACGCCCCCATTTATACCAACAGGGATGCAAACGGAGTGGTGATGGATGATCCGGCCAACGCAGGAAAGCAAAGACTCAGACAAATTGAGACGTATAGCGGCACAGTGCTGCCTGCTATAGGTGTGATGGTTAAGTTTTGACGATCAGGCTCACCTCCATTTGTTTTCATGACATATTTGTATTCATTAGCAGTAAATTTCAGTTTTTTGATACAAATAATTTCGTTAAAATGAAAAGATGTTGTATTTTTGTAACGTAATTAAAGATGGTTTTTAGGATTGTTTAAAGCTCTCCTTCATCGTCCTGAAACGATTGGCTATTAATGAACTCATTTTACAAATAAAATTCTATAAGGTATGATTAAAGTAGGTATTAACGGATTTGGCCGCATCGGACGTTTGGTTTTCCGTGCAGCACAAAACAGAGACGATATCCAGGTAGTGGGTATCAATGACTTGCTCGATGTAGATTACATCGCCTATATGTTAAAATACGACACGATCCACGGTCAGTTCAAAGGCACGATTGAAGTAAAAGATGGCAACCTGGTTGTAAATGGTAAAACCATCCGTGTAAGTGCAGAAAGAAACCCGGCCGACCTGAAATGGGATGCAGTGGGTGCTGAATATGTGGTTGAATCTACAGGCTTGTTCCTTTCGAAAGACAAAGCACAGGCTCACATTGAAGCAGGCGCAAAATATGTTGTGATGTCAGCTCCTTCAAAAGACGACACACGCATGTACGTAATGGGTGTAAACGAAAACACATACACCAAGGGCGAACAATTCGTTTCCAACGCTTCTTGCACCACCAACTGTCTGGCACCTGTAACAAAAGTGCTGAACGACAAATTCGGTGTAATCGAAGGTTTGATGACCACTGTTCACTCAACAACCGCTACACAGAAAACTGTAGATGGTCCTTCTGCAAAAGACTGGAGAGGTGGCCGCGCAGCTTCTGGCAATATCATCCCTTCTTCTACCGGCGCTGCAAAAGCTGTAGGAAAAGTAATTCCCGAACTGAACGGAAAACTGACTGGTATGTCGTTGCGTGTTCCCACACTGGACGTATCTGTGGTTGACCTGACTGTGCGTCTGGCAAAAGAAACAACCTACGCAGAGATCTGCGCAGCCATGAAGGAAGCTTCTGAAGGCGAACTGAAAGGCATTCTTGGATATACCAGCGAAGATGTAGTATCGAGCGATTTCATCGGCGATGCACGTACTTCCATTTTCGACGAAAAGGCTGGTATCCAACTCAGCCCCACCTTCGTGAAAGTAATCAGCTGGTATGACAACGAATGGGGTTATTCCAACAAAGTACTTGACCTGGTAGCTCACATGGCATCAGTAAACAATGCATAATGAATAAGATTCCGGTTTCGGAATATTGATCATAAGAGACTGTTTCAAAATTGAGACAGTCTCTTTTTTTTGTACTATGCTAAAAGGATCGGGAAGTTCTCCTTTCAATCCACAAAGTTGCTTCAGGAGGCCACTATAGTGCCGTGTGATATCTGCAGCGAAAAAGTGAGGCAAAGAGAAAGAGAAGTTACTCTCCGCACAGGAGTTGAGGCACCTCAGTCGAAGACCCCGGGAAGTGGAGTTATCCTTCGGAAAGCTGAAATATGGAAGAAATAGCTTCTTGCATGGATAATAGAAGGGTAATAGAAGGGTAATAGAAGGGTAATGGGTCGTTATCTCCTTATTGATGAATGAGGTTAATATAAGGGAAACATAAGGGAATACCAAGCATGGTCCAAAGAAAGGCCCTCTCATCATAAAACATGAGAGGGCCTCTTTGTATATCACTCTTTGGCAATGGAAAATTTAAAACAATGGGAATTTACCAAATGTCAAAATCAGAGGCGGATACCGTTAATTTCTCTCCTTCTCCGGTATGGCAGTTCTCCACTGTGAAAACGGTTTCCAGTTGGGGAATGGAGAATAAAATGGTCTTTTGTGCCGGAAGAATATATAAATTGCTACCGGCGGTCGCCCGGTACGTGATGTCGGAGATATTGGTTATTTCTGCCTGTTTTTCATTGATGACCCGTATTTTCAGAGAAGCCTTCAGCAACCCTTTCAGGAGTTCGGCCTTTCCGGCTAACTCTCCATGAAAATAAGCGATGCTCCTTCTGGCAAACAGAGCCTCTTTGATGCTCTGAACGGTTCTTTCTTTGGCCAGAACGAGTGTCATGGGACGAATATTGTTTTCTGTTCCATACGTGTTACGGATCGGATCGTGAATATCAGAATTGGACATGAATGCCAGGTTCTTCTGTTTACACCAATCGAAAACTACCGGATAATATTCCATGTGATTAAAAACTTCCACTCCGTGAATTTTACCGGCTTTTATCAACTCGTCGTGAACGGGATAAAAGGTCGACTTATCATCGGGCCAACCGGGGTGATTCCACATAATGAATGCACCTTGCCGTAAGGCTTCATCGATGGCTTGCAGGGGGTCTTCTACATCCAGGGGCATGGCATCACTGATAAAGAGGGCATTGAGATGGCCCAAAGGTTTGTTTCGGGTTATTTCTGTACCCTTAATAACCATGAAACCAATGGCATCACCTGCTTTTTTAGCAATTTTATATGATTCATTCAGGTCTCCCTTCAGGATCTCCTTGTTTGGCCGGTATTCAATGTGATCGGTTATGGCAACGGCATCCAATCCATCTTGCCATGCTTCTGCTACCCGTATATCGGGCCAAACCTTTCCGTCGGAAAAAATTGAGTGGGTGTGAAAATCACATTTTAGTGTTTTATAACCCTCCACATCCGGGATGCGGATTTCGTTTCTCACTCGCGAATGATACATCTCAATGATCTCATGAACATCGCTGTTGCGGAGTTGCGCATGAAGTGATAAAACGCTGCATGACATTAGAAATACAAAAATCTTTTTCATGTTGTTTTCAATTTGGTAATTTAGGTTCGAAATAAGCTGGGTCATCAACCCTGTATAAAATAGAAAAAGCCGGACGGGAAAGTTCGGCTTTTCTATTCTTTAACACCCGTGTTTTTTATGCAGGATGAATAGATTCTGTCGGGCAGACATCTGCACAAGCACCACAATCGGTGCACACCTCAGGGTCAATTGAATAAATATCACCTTCGGATATAGCATCAACAGGACATTCATCGATGCATGTTCCACAGGCAATGCAAGTGTCATCAATTACGTAAGCCATAATAGTGAAATAAATTAGTTATTGTAAATAGTTTGTTATGTTGCAGCAAAGGTAATGAGTTTTTCATGAAAAAAAAAGATTTTATGATATCTTTATCCCTGAAATAACACAATAATACAGCCTTCAAAACGTTTGACTATGGGATGAAAAAAATAACGATATTTCTTTGCTTGCTGCTGACTGGTTTACCGGGACACCTCTTTGGTCAGTACCGGAAATTGCAGCACAGGCCTTATGCCGATCAGCGTTTATTCCATTTGGGATTCACGCTGGGTATGCATACCCAGGATCTCATCCTCACCCAGTCGGGTTACCTGAACGACAATGGAGAGGTCTGGTTTTCCGAAATACCTCACTACACGCCCGGATTTTCAGTCGGCATGATCGCCGACATGCACCTGAACCGTTACTTGAATTTGCGGTCTCTCCCCACGCTTTATCTGGGGGAGAAATATTTTGTCTTCAGGGAGCAATCTTCGGGAGAGGAATATGCCACGCAGATCAGGAACAACTACCTCTCTCTGCCTCTCCATCTGAAAATATCTACCGGACGAATCGACAACATCCGGCCCTATTTTTTACTGGGAGGGTATGGTAGCATTGAATTGGGTTCTCGAAAGAAACAGGCAGTCCTGTTAAAGCCGTATGATTTTGGAATTGAACTGGGTGTGGGCTGTGATTTTTATCTACCGCTGTTTAACCTGGCTCCCGAATTAAGATTTGGTTTCGGATTGATCGATATTCTAGAGAAAGAACGGGGCGATCTCACCGATGAAAGTCTGCATAAATATGCACGTTCTCTGTCAAAAGCTACCCAGAGGATGATTACACTGAGCTTTCACTTTGAATAGAGAGATTGATAGGTTTTTTTCCTGTTGAGATAGAACTGTAGCAAAATACTTTTCCGGTACAAGGTGCTGATCTGTTTCACGGTTGTCTTATGCATATTCTCTCTACGCAAAGCTTTATAGGAGGGTCGCATCTTCATGAAATCGCGATAGGCATCTACTACAGCCCGGGCGCTTTTGAACTCTCTCTTTTGGATAAGGTGCAGATATGCGAGGAAATCGAACAGAAAGCGCATCAGAAAGGTAAACAGATAGTCCGATTTGGGGACATTCTTATAGAGCATCAGCAGATTATTCCGGAAATTGAGGTACATCTTTTTCGGATTGTCTTTGCTCAGTGACGCCCCTCCCACATGATAGACCACAGACGCAGGTATGCACATCACAACCCGCCCCCGGGCCTGCAGTCGCCAGCAGAGATCAATTTCTTCCATATGGGCAAAAAAGCGGGCATCGAGCCCTCCCACATCCATATATTCTTTTCTTCGGATACAAAGAGCGGCACCTGTGGCCCAGAAAACGGGTAAAACCGCATCATACTGCCCCTGGTCTTCTTCAACCATCTCCAGTATACGTCCTCTACAGAAAGGATATCCGTAGCGGTCAATGAACCCACCTGCAGCACCGGCATACTCAAACAGTTTCTGATGGTGATAAGAACGAATTTTTGGTTGGACTGCTGCCACATGAGGATGGGCATCCATATAATAAATCAGGGAATCGAGCCAGTTTTCGGTCGTCTCCACATCGGAGTTCAACAAGACCACATACTCCGAATCCACTTGCTGGATGGCTTTGTTGTACCCATCGGCAAATCCGTAGTTTTTATCGAGAAGAATCAAAGGCAAATCGGGATAGTTTGCCTTCAGGAATTCAACCGAGCAGTCTGTGGATCCATTGTCAGCTACAACCACACGGTACTCATCGCTGTGTGAGTGCGCCACCACGGAAGGAAGAAACTGTTCAAGCAGTTTTACTCCGTTCCAGTTTAAAATAACGACCGAGGCTTTTGTCATGCATGCTCTCCCTTTCTTTTAAATTTCCAGCGGTTGTGCGACCAGAGGTAATAGGCAGGCTCTCTCAGGACAGTCTCCTCCAGTTTCCGGATGTATCGTTCAGTGATGTCAATAGGTGTATCCCGATCGCCGGGAGAAGATAAGATCTCAATCTTTCCCTCGTAATAGCCCCGTTTCACTTTGGTGATATCAAGATAAGCTACCGGCAATTCCAGATGAGCAGCAATCTTGCCCATACCGGTTTGTACTGGCGTATCCTGATTGAGAAAGGTGGTCCAGAACTGATCTTGATTTCTTGAGGGTCGCTGATCGGCCAGAAAGCCCACAGTCATGCAGTTTCCCTCCTGCTGGAAACTGATCATCCTGCGAAAGGCGCGTTTCATCTCGATGGGTGTCGCCCCAAAATGATGACGTATTGTTAAAAACAACTGATCGAATGCATCGGCATGCAGTCGTTTGTAAATAAGCCCCAATGAAGTCTCTTTCTTAAGGTGCAGCCCGATGGAGGTAACCCACTCCCAGTTGGCATAATGCCCCAGACACAACAGACAGGAGTGTCCTTCTGCAACCCATGTATCCAGGATGTCGGTATGCAGGAACTTCATCCGTTCGCTCGCCTCCTTGTTTGACATATGAAGGGTTTTGACCGATTCCACAAAATAATCGCAGAGGTGATGGTAGAAAGCCTTTTCAATACCGATGATCTCTTCTTTGCTTTTGTCGGGAAATGCGTTTGTCAGATTTTTTCGAACGGTGGCTTTTCGATATTTAACCAAATGATAAATAAGTCCGTACAATAAGTCTGACAGCATATACAACAACCGAAAAGGCAACAGGGCATGAAGATACAACACCCCGTACAACAGATAATAGGTCAACCCTTTTTTACTCTTTCCAGCCATTAGAATTCCGCTTTCATCGCCATTTCATCTTCATCATACGCACCCACCTTCACATCGAGTATCCTGTTCACGAAGTGAGAATCGTAATCGGCGTACAATTTTACGTAATTTTCGGTAAAACCATGCATTTTTTGACCTCGTTTTGTGTGTTCGAACAGCACTTTTCTTCCTATACCCCTCTGCGACGCGTAAAACTGCTGCAACTTCTCATCCGAAAGGTCGAGTAAAGCTTTGCTGCGGGCATGTTTCGTTTTGGGATCCACCGCATAATCAATTTGCAGTGCCTGCGTGCCTGGGCGTTCGGAGTAGGTGAAGACATGCAGCTGTGAGAAATCGAGTGAACGAATGAATGCCACGCTCTCTTCGAAATAAGCATCCGTTTCCCCCCGGACCCCTACGATCACATCCACCCCGATGAAAGCATGGGGAAGAACCTTTTTTATTTTTTCTACCTTGTGGCGAAACAGGGCTGAATCATATTTCCGCTTCATCAGCTTGAGTACGGCATCGCTACCTGCCTGCAGCGGCATATGAAAGTGGGGAGCAAACCGTCTGGAGGAAGCCACAAAATCGATGATCTCGTCCGTCAACAGGTTCGGTTCAATAGAAGAAATGCGGTACCGTTCTATACCATCCACCGCATCGAGTGCCTTCAGCAAATCGATGAAGCTTTCTTTCGTGGTGTGACCATAATCACCGATGTTGACGCCGGTGAGTACAATCTCCTTCCCTCCCTCTTCCACAACCTGCCTTGCCTGTTGCACCAGATCGGCGATGGAGCCGTTGCGGCTTCTGCCTCGGGCAAAGGGGATGGTACAGAAAGAACAGAAATAGTCACAACCATCCTGCACCTTGAGAAAATAACGAGTACGGTCTTCGGCCGACACCGAAGGAACAAACGACCGGATGCGGTTTGTTTTGGAGGTAACCACCTCGCTTTTATCTTTCTTTTGCAGATCATCGAGGTATTTCACTACATCGAGTTTCTGTTCAGCGCCCAGCACCAGATCCACCCCTTCGATGGCGGCTATGTCATCTGGTTTGAGCTGTGCATAACATCCGGTAACCACCACAAAGGCGGAGGGATTCTCCTGTATTACTTTCCGGATTGCCTGGCGTCCTTTCTTATCGGCCAGCTCCGTCACCGAGCAGGTGTTGATAACGCAAATGTCGGCTTTTTGTCCTTTCCTGGCGCGGGTTACCCCGGCGTGCAACAGCTGCCGGCCGATGGCCGAGGTTTCTGCAAAATTCAGTTTACAGCCTAACGTATAGTAGGATGCTGTTTTATTTTGAAAAATGGATTGATCGATCATACCTCAGATTGTACGCATACCGGAACTGTTGCTGTGATAAAACAATTACCGGATACATGAAAAAATTATTTATATGAAGACACAAAAATACAAAAAACCCCTCATTTATTGCCTTTTTTTCTTTGGGATTCGGTTTGTAGATATTATTTTTGCACAAAATAAGCCTAAGTGTGCACACATGATTCAACAAAATCTCATACAACTATACGAGGAAAGTTTCAAAAAGAACTGGGACCTTCCGGCTTTAACCGACTATAAAGAAGGAAGTTCCTATACTTATGGAGAGCTGGCTCTAAAAATTGCGGAGCTTCATCTGCTTTTTTCAAAGCTGGGCATCGAGAAAGGAGACAAGATTGCACTGGTAGGCAAAAATCACTCGTCCTGGTCCATCCTGTTCATGGCGACCATCACTTATGGCGCCGTAATTGTTCCCATTCTGCATGAATTTAATCCCGACAGTATCGAACAGATCATCGAGCACTCCGACTCAAAACTGGTATTCATCAACGATTTCCTGTGGAAGAAACTGGAAAAGAAAAGTGTCACAGTTCCAGTCTTCGATATTCCGGCTTTCTCTCTTTTGCAGGGTGATGTAGCCACCACAGACATCATAAACAATCTCGCTGAATCATTCAACCAACGCTATCTCAATGGTTTTACGAGAGAAGATATTCGTTATGCACAAGTGGGTAATGAGGAGGTGGTCTGCCTCAATTACACCTCCGGAACCACAGGCTTCAGCAAAGGAGTCATGATCACAGCGAATAACTTTGCCGGTAATGTAATCTATGCCGGTAAACTCCGGCTGCTTTTCACCGGCGAGCGCATGCTGGCATTTCTTCCCATGGCACACGTTTATGGGTGTGCCTTTGATTTTCTCTATGCACTCTCTGCCGGGGTACACATCACATTGCTGGGTGTGGCTCCCACTCCACAGAATCTGATCCAGGCCCTACAAGAAGTCAGGCCAAACCTGATCATCACCGTTCCGTTGATTTTTGAGAAAATCTACAAAAAGAAAATACTCCCCATCATTGGGAAGCCCATTGTAAAAACGCTCCTCCGAATACCGGTCATCAACAGATTGATATTAAACAAAATAAAGTCATCTCTCGTGAAATCTCTGGGTGGCAACTTCCGTGAGGTAATTATTGGCGGTGCGGCTCTCAATGCGGAAGTGGAAGCCTTTTTCCACAAAATGGCATTCCCATTTACTGTGGGGTATGGAATGACCGAGTGCGCCCCGCTTATCTCCTATGATCATCACGGAGAGTTTGTCCCTACTTCGTGTGGCTCGGTGCTGGAAGAGATCATGGAAGCACGCATCGATTCGCCCGATCCGGAGAAAATACCTGGAGAGATTCAGGTTCGGGGTGAAAATGTGATGAAGGGCTATTATAATAATCCTGAAGCCACAGCAGAAGCTTTCACCGATGACGGATGGCTCAAAACAGGAGACTCGGGTATCATGATAGGGCGGCGACTCTTCATCAAAGGACGCATTAAGACGATGCTTCTCACAGCCAACGGTCAAAATGTATATCCCGAAGAGATTGAATCGAAACTGAACAACCTTCCCTACATAGCAGAAAGCATCGTGGTGTTGCGTCAATTCAAACTGGTGGCACTGGTTTACCCCGATATGGCAGCCATAGAAGCCGACAAGATTGACAGAGATAAACTCACCCTGATCATGAACGAGAACAAAAGTATTCTGAATAAATCCGTGGCACATTACGAGAAAATATCTGCAATTGAGATTGTTAGCGATGAATTTGAGAAAACACCAAAAAAAAGCATCAAACGATTTCTTTACAGTTAATCGATCTGTTAGCAGGCGATATAAAAGATAAACAATAGATTAACTTTATTTAACTAAAGTTTCTTACCCTCTTTATGTTTTAGAACATATTTTTGGTTTAATTTTGTACCGTTTTTTGAAAGGAACATTTTCCTTAAGCATATGAGTAAAGGCAACTTTGGTGACGATATTACATAGCAGGGAAAACGACACCATTTATTGAAATAAATTATTTATCGTTTAAAATTTTTAAGAATGAAAAAAGTATTGTTATTGGTTGCTACAGTAGCAACATTGGGACTGGTTTCATGCAACAATGCACAGGTAAAAGCTGAAAAAGCTCTTCAAGACAGTCTTGCTGAAGTAGCTAGGTTGGATAGCATCGCACAGGCACAGGCCGACAGCATTCAGGCTGTAATCGAAGCTGCTGAAGCTGCAGCTGCTGACACCCTGAATCAGGTAACTGAAGAAGTAGCTCCCGCACAATAAGAAGTTGCAGGAATCGAACAAGGCCACCCCAAAAGGGTGGCTTTTTTTATTTTATATTGCCTGAAAAAAACTAACTTTGTCTATCGAAGCTCTGCGCTTATCAGGCATGGGGCTCCCCGATTATCTATTGCATTCAAATCTGCCGGTTATGAGAAAAATAATCATTTCAGGAATATGGCTTTTTTTGTTGCTTCTCTCTGCATGCAATCAGCGAGCCAACACTTATTTCGAGAAAAAACTAACTTATCCCGATATCCTCACTTCAGATCAAAAAATTAAACTGGCCGCATACGTGGTTCCCACGCAACAACAATATGAATGGCAGCAACTGGAACTAATCGCTTTCATTCATTTCGGAATAAACACCTTCACCGGCCGTGAATGGGGCGACGGAACCGAAAGCCCCGCGCTGTTCAAACCCACCAACTTCGATGCCGGACAGTGGGTAACTTCTCTTCGGCAGGCCGGTTTTAAAATGATCATTCTCACGGCCAAGCACCACGATGGCTTCTGCCTGTGGCCCACAAAGACCACCCTTCATTCTGTAGCCTCCTCTCTCTGGCGCAATGGGCAGGGAGATGTGGTGAGAGAGGTGAAGGAAGCATGCGACAAACAGAACATGAAATTTGGTATCTATCTTTCGCCCTGGGATCGAAACGCAGAAAGTTACGGCGATTCACCCCGCTATAACGAACTGTTTGCAGAACAACTCACCGAGCTACTCACAAACTATGGCGATGTGCATGAGGTGTGGTTTGATGGCGCCAACGGTGAAGGACCAAACGGCAAAGTGCAGGAGTATGACTGGGCACGTTTCTACCATGTCATCGACAGCCTGCAACCTGCAGCCGTGAAAGCCATCATGGGAGACGACGTACGCTGGGTAGGCAACGAAGATGGCCTGGGAAGAGAAACAGAGTGGAGTGTAACTCCACTGCAACCCGGTATCAGTGAAGCCATCGCCATGGAAAATAAACGCCTCGGAATTACACCGACGGCTGAAGATTTGGGGAGCCGCGACCTGATAGAGCTTGCTCAGACCGTTTACTGGTACCCTTCGGAAGTGGATGTTTCCATTCGCCCGGGGTGGTTTTATCACCCGGAGGAAGATCAGCAAGTGAAGTCTCTTGCGCAGCTTGTGAATATTTACTTCCAGTCGGTGGGCATGAACTCGGTGCTGCTGCTCAACGTGCCTCCCGACACCAGAGGACGGCTGCATGAAACAGATGTGGAGCGCCTCAGGGAGTTTAGTGCCTACATCGGCGCCCTATTCGAAAACGAAAAGCTGATCGATGGGGAGATACTCTGGAAGGCACGCGCAGGTGCATCCAGGGAATACAACGTAAAACCCGATGAAACCGTCAACACGGTGATGCTTCGGGAGGAAATCACCAAAGGACAACGCGTGGAGAGATTTATGGTTGAAGGATTGTTTGATAGCCAATGGGTGAAACTGGCTGAGGGTACCACCATCGGTTACAAACGGCTGTTGCGGTTTGGAGATGTGACACCCTCCAAAATAAGGCTAACCATTCAGGAGGCACGCGACATTGCCAATATCAGCGAGGTGGGAGCTTACTATGCACCTGCCCTGCAAGTAGATACCTTATCGCATTAGATTGAACACAAAAGCCAATAAGCTACTGTAGAATTTTAAAAAATAAAGCATATGCAGCATTCCATTTTTTTCTTCTTTTTGTTTCTTTCAACCATGATACAAGCGCAGCAGGTAGGCGACTTGTTTAAGGTGATGCCTCCAGAGTTGCTGCCGGGTGTGTCAGAAGGCAATAAAACCATGCTACTGATAGACAGCGGCAGGAGCACGGTACCCTACCCCCTTGGAGAGATCACCAAAGAAGCCTATGGCGACGATTACCTGAGGATACAAACATCCGATAGCGGAAAACTCCAACTGAAGCTGCTGCCGGTAAGCGATGACTCCGTGGTGGTCTGCCTGATCAAGACTGTGTGCGGGAGCGTGTGCGACAGTCACATCTCTTTCTATACAACCGAATGGAAAAAACTAGACAGGGAAGCTTTCCTACCGACGTTTTCAGCAGAAATTTTCTTGAATTCTTCCCAAAAAAAGTCGGAAAATGACAAATATGCCGTATCTTTGCCGGACGTTTATCCGATCTCGGCAGCGTTCAACGAAACAGGAACAGATTTAACGCTGACGTTTCACTATAAGGAACTACTGACCGAAGAACAGATTCAACAGTTAAAACCTTTACTGAAAGGTGATTCCGTGGTATTAACCTGGGAAAACGCCTCTTTCAGATAACCACATAACCATGCACCCGTAGTTCAATGGATAGAATACCGGATTCCGGTTCCGACGATGTGGGTTCGATTCCCGCCGGGTGTAC
>CAZRRC010000024.1:0-28170 GCA_964602395.1 uncultured Proteiniphilum sp.
TCCGCCAGGTACCTCCAATATACCGGAATCGGTCAGTATGAATGACCTGTTCCGGTTTCTCTTATATATAGAGCGAGGAATTTAAAAACAAGCTCTAAAAATACCAGGGTAACGACAGGATAAAAGCAGAGTCTTTATTCTTCCGCGTCCTCCTTTTGAGTATCCTCCTTTTTAAACGCATCGGCTACTTTGGTGTAGTTCTCCTTCCACGCGTCAGAGACTGACGCAAAGAAGTCGGCAGCACTATCCCTGACTACATCCCATTTGCCGTCGGCAGTATTTTCATACTCCTCCAACTTCGAGGATAGTTTATCTTTTACACCTTTTAAATAATCGATTCTATCCCGATATGTGTCTCTGGCATCCTCTGCAATTTCACCTGCTTTATCTTCCAGTTTTGAAATATAATCGATCAATTCATTCACCAATTCATGCGTTTTTTGTTTGAATTCTTCTTTCTTCATTGTGAGTGCGTGTTACAGTTCAACTTTAAATCATAAACATTTTGTTTTACAGATTGGTTCAACAGCAAGACTTATTTGCTCCATTGAAACACGACCTGAGGTTGCTGTGAATGTCTTGTGTGAAATATTTATGCTCTAAATTTGTTATTTAGAATGACAAGAAGTCAGCAAAACGAAGGAAAAAAGGTATCTTTGCAACTTAATTTGCAAATAAGGTATGTTGAATATTGTAATTTTTGGGGCTCCCGGATCAGGTAAGGGAACCCAAAGCGAGAAGCTGATTGAGAAATATGAGCTGAAACATATTTCTACAGGTGATTTACTGCGGTCGGAAATAAAAGAAAACAGCGAACTGGGACAGCTGGCCGAATCCTACATGTCGAAAGGGCAACTAGTTCCCGATGAGGTAGTGATTGGCATGTTGGAAGGGTTAGTCAAAAAGTGCCATCATTGCAAAGGTTTTATTTTCGATGGTTTCCCCCGGACAATTGCTCAGGGTGAAGCTCTGGATGTCATGTTAGAGAAATACGATGAGAAAGTAAACGTGGTCTTGAGCTTAGAAGTAGAAGATGAAGAGTTGATAGTGAGGCTGTTGAAACGAGGGGAGATCTCCGGACGCTCAGACGACAACAGGGAAACCATAGCATCTCGTCTTCAGGTATATTATAATCAGACGGCCCCGCTGAAAGACTATTACAGTGAACAGGGCAATTTGGTGAAAATACACGGTCAGGGCTCTATTGATGATATTTTTTCGCAGATGGAGGTTGTCGTGGATCGGATAATTGTGTAAAGCATGGCAGAAACAAATTTCGTAGATTATGTAAAGATATTTTGCCGCTCCGGAAAGGGTGGTCGCGGTTCTGCACACTTTCGTAGGGAGAAATATATCCCAAAAGGTGGACCCGATGGGGGTGACGGAGGCGACGGCGGAAGCGTTATCCTACGGGGTAATCGCAACTACTGGACATTGCTTCATTTGCGTTATCAGAGACATATCTTTGCAGGTCACGGAGAAGGTGGCTCCAAAGCGCAGCGCTCCGGTAAAAAAGGAGAAAGCAAGATCATCGACGTCCCTTGTGGCACGGTGGCCTACGATGCGCACACCGGTGAGTACCTGTGCGATATCACTGATGACGGACAGGAAGTGGTGCTGCTGAAGGGAGGACGTGGAGGTCAGGGAAATCAACATTTCAAGACCGCTACCAACCAGGCACCACGCTACGCACAGCCCGGAGAGCCTTATGAGGAGCGGTGGGTGATTTTGGAGCTGAAACTGCTGGCAGATGTGGGGCTGGTAGGTTTTCCCAACGCTGGCAAGTCCACCTTGCTCTCGGTCGTATCCGCTGCGAAACCAAAGATAGCCAATTATCCCTTTACAACGCTCGAACCCAATTTGGGCATTGTGGGTTACCGTGACGGGAAATCGTTCGTGATGGCCGATATTCCCGGTATCATTGAAGGGGCAAGCGAAGGAAAAGGACTTGGACTGCGTTTTCTGCGTCACATCGAACGCAATTCCTTGTTGCTCTTTGTGGTACCCGCCGATAGCGACGACATCAGGAAGGAGTATGAAATCCTACTGCAGGAACTGAAGCAGTATAACCCGGAATTGTTGGACAAAACACACCTGTTGGCTATATCGAAATCTGATATGCTCGACGAGGAACTCATGGATGAGATCAGAAAAGATCTGCCGGCCATCCCGCATCTCTTTATCTCTTCGGTCACTGGATACGGCATCTCTTTGTTGAAAGATATGTTGTGGCGTGAGTTGAACTCGGTTGATATTATTCCCATTGTAACCTCCCGTCATTCGCTGATTCACAGAGATCTTGATGTTTCTGTGCTGGAGTTTGAACCGGAGGAGCAGTTTGCAGGTGATGACGATATCTTCGAGCCCGAAGAGGAGGACGATGCAGATGAGGATTATTACGAAGGAGATAATTAATCGGTGTCTTCATGAAGTTGCATCCACAATACCGCAATCTACTGCAGTTTGATCTGTTTCGTAAGGAAGAGCGTATTCTGCATTTTTCTACTACTCGCTCGGGAGGTGTGAGCAACGGCACCTATGCTTCTTTCAACATGGGTAATTTCTCCGATGATAATCCCTTGCATATTTATGAGAACCGTCAGATTCTCGCGCGCATGTTTTACATGGAGATGGATCGGTTCATCATTCCCCATCAGACGCATGGTACCCGTCTGTTGGTGATCGACGACTCCTTTCTTGCATTGGATCGGGCTACGGCAATCGAAACAATGTATGGAGTGGATGCCACCATCACTTCAAAAAAAGGATTATTTCTTTGTGCTACTACCGCTGACTGTGTACCCATTATCCTGTACGACAAAAAAAACGAAGTCATTGCTGCCATTCACTCTGGATGGAAAGGAACAAAAGGGCGCATTGTGGCAAAAACCATCGAAGAAATGATCCGCCTCTATCATTCATCTCCTGCAGACATCCTTGCTGGGATCGGACCTGCAATCAGTCAGGCATATTACGAAGTAGGCGATGAATTGGTTGCTGCATTTACCGCGGAGGGATTCGACCTCTCCGACGTAGCTGTGGCAAACCGAAAGAATCCGTCATCGAAATATCACCTCGACCTGAAGGAAATAAACAGGAGAGAGCTCATCCGTTTGGGTATACCCTCGGAAAATATCGAAAAAAGTAGCCTCTGCACCTTCGAAAGAGAGGATCTTTTCTTTTCAGCTCGCAGGCAGACGGAACATTCGGGTAGAATGCTAACCGGTATCCAGATGAAAAACGACTACCGATGACATCAGACTACGGAGAAATGGGTCCGGAATGGTTGGAAATGAGCCAATGCATAGAATAAAAAAAGGGAATGACTATTAAAATCATTCCCTTTTCCCTTTTTTGGCGAGGCCTAGATCCTGCCGGACGATTGCTTTCAATTAATAACGTGCACTCACCACGTCCCAATCAATAATCTTCCAAAGTTCCTTCAGGTGGTCGGCACGGCGGTTCTGATAGTCGAGGTAATAGGAGTGTTCCCATACATCGAAGCCCAGAATCGGAGTTAATCCTTTTGTGATAGGATTACCAGCATTACTTTCCTTTTCTATGGAGAGTTTGCCGCTCCCGTCTTTCGCCAGCCAGACCCATCCAGAACCGAATACAGAAGTTCCGGCAGCATTAAATTCTTCTTTAAACTTGTCAAATGAGCCAAACTGAGCGTTGATGGCTTCAGCCAATGAGCCTTTGGGTTCGCCCCCTCCCCCTTGTTTGAATGAGGTGAAGTACAGGTTGTGGTTGTAAATCTGGCCTGCATTGTTGAAAATGGCGCCATCGCTCTCTTTTACTACTGTCTCAAGGTCGGCTTCTGCAAATTTGGTGCCTACGACCAGCTTATTGAGATTATCTACATAAGCCTGGTGATGTTTGCCATAATGGAGTTCAACTGTTTGTTTACTGATAACCGGTTCCAAAGCGTCGGTTGCGTAAGGTAAAGCTACTTTCTCAAATTTCATATTTACGTTGATTTTAGAATTGTTGTTTTCGTTGTTTTTTGCGTTGGAATTCATGCACCCAATAAATGAAAGTGCCAATATTCCTATAAAGAGGGTTGAATATTTTTTTTTCATATTCCGATTGTTTTTGTCGTTTCAATTATAACGAAATCTCCCCCCTATTTGTTCTCTTTCTTTTTGGGGATGAAACTGTTGAAAGCCGAAAAATCAATTTCATGAAAAAAAATAACAGCCAAATATTTTATTATTAGGCTGTTATTCGTATAGTGAAAAGATATTACTTTTCTCTATGAGGATTTAAAAATGTTTATTCCGAAGAATTCTTATCTATATCGGAAATAGCAGATTCTGTTTCCTGTTTCGAAATGGTATCTTGTTCATCTTCTCCAGGCGTAGCAAGGAATACATTGTCGGTCGGGTGAGCTGGTTTGGAAGGTATTTTTTTATCTTCTCCATTTTCCTTTTTGTGATCCAGAATTTCCTGTGATCGTGATATCCACATCCGTTTACCGAAGATATGTTCCAGGTCGTCGGCATAAATGATTTCTCTCTCCAGAAGAATGCCGGCCAGTTGGTTATGTCCTTCCGCCTTTTCAGTGAGTATCTGTTTTGCCCTTTCATACTGCTGTGCAATCATCGACTTCACTTCGGCATCGATGAGTTCAGCCGTGTCGTCACTATAGGGTTTCGAAAAAGTGTATTCTTGTCCAGACGAATCGTAGTAGCTGAGGTTGGGGAGTTTCTCGCTCATTCCCATATACGTGATCATTGCGTAAGCCTGTTTGGTCACTCTTTCCAGGTCGTTCATCGCACCCGATGAAATCTGTCCGATGAACACCTCTTCCGCAGCACGACCTCCCAGTAGGGCACACATCTCATCGAGCATTTGTTCCTTGGTGGTGATCTGTCGCTCTTCAGGCAGGTACCAGGCAGCGCCCAGGGCCTTTCCGCGGGGTACAATGGTCACCTTCACCAGAGGGTTGGCATGCTCCAGGAACCAGCTCAGCGTAGCGTGTCCCGCCTCGTGAATGGCAATCGACTTTTTCTCACTTTGGGTAATGATCTTGTTCTTCTTTTCCAATCCGCCCACAATGCGATCTACCGCGTTCATGAAGTCATCTTTCTGTACGAACTTTTTCTTCTTGCGTGCGGCAATCAGAGCAGCCTCGTTACAGACGTTGGCAATGTCGGCACCCGAGAAACCTGGAGTTTGCCGGGCAAGGAATTCCACATTAATGGATTCATCTATTTTAATGGGTCGCAGATGCACTTTGAAGATCTCCTTGCGATCGTTCAGGTCGGGCAGCTCCACATAGATCTGCCTGTCGAAGCGTCCTGCACGCATCAGCGCCTTATCCAGGACGTCGGCACGGTTTGTCGCAGCCAGGATGATCACCCCGCTGTTGGATCCAAAACCGTCCATCTCGGTCAGCAGCTGATTCAGCGTGTTTTCTCTTTCATCATTGGAGCCGAAATTCGTATTCTTACCCCTTGCACGACCAACGGCATCTATCTCATCAATGAATACAATGCAAGGAGCTTTTTCCTTTGCCTGACGAAAGAGATCACGTACACGCGAAGCTCCTACGCCGACGAACATCTCCACGAAATCGGATCCCGAAATCGAGAAAAAGGGAACATTGGCTTCACCAGCTACCGCCTTGGCAAGTAAAGTCTTACCTGTTCCTGGAGGGCCTACCAGCAGCGCCCCTTTGGGTATCTTACCACCCAGGTTGGTGTAATTATTGGGGCTTTTCAGAAATTCCACAATCTCCTGTACTTCTTCTTTCGCTTCGGAGAGGCCCGCAACATCTCTGAAGGTAACCTTTTGACTGGCGTCTTTATCGAAGAGCTGTGCTTTTGACTTGCCCACGTTGAAAACGCCGCCACCGCCACCACCGGCACCGCCCTGCATCCTGCGCATCATCCATATCCAGAAGACAATGAGCAGTATAAACGGTGCGAAAGTGAGCAAGATGCCCCACATCTCGGAGGAGGTGTTGAAACTTACCTCAATATCGTAGTTTTGCTCTGTTTTCACCTTGTCGATAAATTCGGAAATCGCATCTGCTGAGGCCCCTTCCACCTGAATAATCGGCATTCTTCCCACACGGTTGGCATCTTCTCCGAAGATATAAGGTACCGACTCTTCCCGCACGACCGCCTCTGCCGTTCCTTTGTTGCTGTATATCACGATACTTTGTACCCTGTTTTCTTGCGCATACTGTTGAAATTGGGACCATTTCACTTCTTTCACAGTACTGTCCTGGCCGAAGAACCACATACCCATGAGTATGGCTAGAGCCACGGCATAAATCCAGTAGGGGTTAAATGGGCGCTTGGGATTTGTCCCACCCATCTTGGGGCGTAAGGTTGGTTGTTTGTCCTGTTTATTGTCCTTGTTTGAATTGTTCATTTGTTGATGTCCTGTTAGACGGTTATTTGGCGTGATCTCATTCATTTCGTCTGAAAACCCTATGAGAAATTACTAACAATTTTTCAGGGAATTAGTTTTTTTAAAGTGAGGGAATCTGCTCCGACTTGGCGTCTTCCCAGAGAGTGTCTATGTTGTAAAAGGTGCGGAGTTCGGGAAGGAAGATATGCACGATTACATTTCCATAATCCATTCCGATCCATTCGGCCTGTTGTTGTCCGTGCACGCGGATAGGATGCTCCCCTATATTTTTTCTCACCACCTCTTCGATGGAATTTGCCAGTGCCGATACCTGCGTGGGAGAGTTGCCTTCACAGATCACAAAATAATCGCAGATGGCGCCCGACATTCCTTTCAGTTGAATCGCGCTGATATTTTTTCCCTTTTTTTCTTGAATCCCTTCAATGATACTCTGTAAGAGTTCGTTTTTTTCTATCATTCTTTGTTTTAAGTCTGTTAATGCTACAAAGATAGGTTCTTTTTCTTAAAATCGATCAGCAAAAGTGACCACCTGTCTTCTTTTATACATGAAGAACAAAAACAGTGCCAAAAAAACGGATGTCAGGGAAAATCATTGTCATGCAAAGAAAAGACTTACGATCAGGGTGAAGATCAACCCGCAAACTGAAATGATCGATTCCATCACCGTCCAGCTTTGAAGGGTTTGTTTCTCATTCATCCCCAAATATTTTCCTACCAGCCAAAAGCCGCTGTCATTTACATGGGAGAGCATGGTTGCTCCAGATGCAATGGCTATGACGATCAGTGCCCGCTGTGGGTCACTCAGTTCAAAAGCAGTGATAATAGGCGCTATCAGGCTGGCGGCGGTAATCATGGCTACGGTGGCCGATCCTTGTGTGACCCTCACTGCAGCAGAAATAATCCAGGCCAGTAATATGGGAGGTAACGCAGAATACATCATTGTTTCGGCCATCAACTGCCCGATGCCGCTGTCGATCAACACCTGTTTCAGCACACCGCCGGCTCCGGTGATCAGGATAATGATGCCAGCCGGTCCCAGGGCTTTGGTACTTAACTCCAGCACCTTCTGTTTGCTCATGCCTCTTTTTATACAAAGAAAGTAGGTGGCGGTTAACGTGGCAATGATCAGCGCGCTGAAAGGATGCCCAATAAACTCAACGATGTCCGTCCATACACTCGCGGCGATGATTTCTTTTGAAACCGCTACAGTGGTAAAGGTGTTTAGGAGGATCAGGATGAGCGGGAGTGAGATCACAATGACGATGAGCCGGAAAGAGGGGTTCTGATTTGCTTCCTGCTGCTGTTCATCTACAACCTGTGGAGGTGAAAGATTGATTTTCTTCGATATGTATTTCCCGAAGAGGGGACCTGCGATGATGGCCGTGGGGATGCCCAGGAGGAATCCCAGTAATATTACCCAGCCCAGCTGGGCGTCGATGATGTCAGCAACCGCAACAGGGCCCGGTGTTGGGGGAATAAAGCTGTGTGTAACAGCTAGTCCGGCGAGCAAAGGGATGGCGTAATACAACAAAGAGCGTTTCGTGTCGCGCGACAAAGCATATACAATGGGTACCAGGATGATAAAGCCCACATCGAAAAAGACCGGAATACCCACCATGAAGCCGGTAAGGACCATAGCCCAGGGTGCGCGTTCTTTGCCAAATTTCTTTAATAGGTAATCAGCCAGTGACTCTGCTCCACCCGAGCTTTCCAGCATCTGGCCGAAAATGGCTCCCAGACCTACTACCGTTGCAACAAAACCGAGTGTGCCGGCCATCCCTTCCTGAATGGAACGGGATATATCGCTCAGCGGCATACCGGTAAGCACACCCACGAAAATAGACGTAAGCAGCAAGGCAATAAATGCGCTGATTTTCAGTTTCAGTACCATGAACAGCAGCAACAGCACTGCCGAAACAACGATAAGAAGGATGGACAGGGTCGACATTTCTATTACAATGGTAAAAATATAAACCCACCCGATGTTGTCTCACCAGGTGGGTTTATAGCGTGGTCATATTTTTCCTTGATTCATTACAAAGTTTTCAAGTTCAGGTTTCTCCAAAGCACTTTGATGCCGCCACCATCGTGAATCTGCAAAGCAATGCGTCCCTGGGCTTTGCCAATTTTCTCATCGGTAAGGTTCACCATCTCCTCCCCATTGAGGTAGGTTTTTACATTGTCTCCATTCACCACAATGCGCAGGGTATTCCAATCGCCCTCTTTCAGTATTTCTTCCTTCTCATCGGGGATTTGCACGAGCCATCCACGACCGTAAGATTCATAAATACCGCCTGTGTCGTTGCCTTTTGGGGCTACTTCCACCTGCCATCCGTTTACAAGGACGCCTGGCTCCACGAAGGAACGGATAAATACGCCCGAGTTGCCGTCGGCTTCCTGTTTGAATTCCACACTCAGGTCGAAATTGTCGTAATACGCACGGGTAGCCAGATAGCCGTATTGCTTATCGGGTCCGCTTTCGCAAACCAGCAAACTATCCTGCACATACCATTTCTCTGTGCCGTATACATCCCAACCCTGCAAGTCGGTGCCGTTAAACAGCGATACTTCCATGGTTTTACGGGGTAGTTCTTTGATCTTCACGTTGCGGAACCAAGCGGCCGAACCATGATCCTGCAAACAGATTACACCTTTACGAGCCAGTCCGTATTCAGGAGCATTTTCCCACTTTCCGCTGTTTTTGCGGGTGAACCAGTCCTCGGTCCATGCCTCAAATTCGACGATCTTTTCACCATTGAGCCAGTGTTCCACATGTCCATTGTCGAAGACAATTTTCGAGGTGTTCCATTCTCCTGCCGGCTTGATGATGGTAAGGGCCGTGTCGGCGATATGCATGGCATAGTTAGCTCCTGTCTTTTGCCAATCCTCCAGTGGTTGGGGGAAATTTAAGTTGTCGATCAACTGATATTCAGGTCCTGTAACGTAGGGAACAGAAAACTTGGGATTTTCCACCACATGATACAAAACCCCGCTGTTGCCGCCGTCGGCAATCTTCCAATCCCAGACCAGTTCAAAGTTTTCATATATCTTCTCTGTGACGATGTAGCCGTGTTCGTCGGCGCCTTCCCCTCTGGCCTGTATCATGCCATCTTCGGCAAACCAGGGCGCTGTGAGGCTGTCACCGTTGTAATCGCGCCATCCCTCTAGGGTGGTGCCGTCAAAAAGGAGTTCCCATCCCTCTGCTTTCTCCTGCTCGGTAAGCTGATTGTGCTTCGCTCCGGTGCTGCAGGCTGTTGCGAGTGTTGCCATAGCAATTGTGCTTATCAAAAAATTTAATTTCATCTTCTCTTCTTTTTTATAGGATTAAACTTTGTAGGGCACAAATATAGTCAATTAATGGCATTGCTGATGCTGGTGCTCAGGCTTATTTGGCCTGTTAAACCCAAAATTACTTTATTCTGTGTACCTTTGCACAATTCCCGTATGGCTTTAAACCAAAAAGGAGAATCGGGTGTTTAGTTACATGAGAAAATCTCCCGGGAAAATCTCCGATAAAATAATAGAAAAGTTTTGGAACGTATTGATCTGTCAGATAATAAGGAAGTAAAAGGGGCTCCGTTTGTGGCGTCGGTCGGTTTCTTTGATGGCGTGCACATTGGACACCGCCATCTGATTAAGCAGGTAAAAGAGGAAGCCAAACGACTCGGGTTGCCGTCGGCCATCATTACTTTTCCAGTACATCCGCGTAAAGTATTGCAGAAGAACTATCAACCTGCGCTGTTGTGTGGTTACGAGGAAAAGCTGGAGCAGCTGGCCACCACGCATATTGATTATGCCATAAGCCTGCCATTCACGCCGGAGCTCTCCCGCTTGTCGGCCCGGTCGTTTATGCAGGAAGTTTTGAAAGAGCAGATTGGCGTGCATACACTGTTCGTGGGATACGACCACCGGTTCGGTCATAACCGGGAAGAGGATTTCTCCGCCTATCAAAGCTATGGTGAGGAGCTGGGCATCCGGGTGATTCAGGCTACTGAATATCAGGTGGAGGGAGAGAACGTGAGCTCCACCAAAATAAGATCGTTGCTGAAAAAAGGTGATATTCAAAGTGCAAACAGCCTGTTGTCTTACCACTATACACTCTCCGGGAAGATCGTGGAAGGCTATCGGGTAGGGCGCACCATCGGATTCCCTACAGCGAACATACGCTCCTGGGAACGGTTTAAGGTAGTTCCCGAACTGGGTGTGTATGCCGTGTTGGTGCATATCAGGGATATTATTTACAAAGGAATGCTCTATATCGGTACCCGTCCCACGTTGCACGACGATCCGGAGATCAGTGTGGAAGCCAATATTTTCGATTTCAGTGGCGATTTATACGATCAGTCGCTCACTGTTGAGTTCATCGATTTTATCAGGGCCGACCGCAAGTTCGATTCCATGGAAGATCTCGTTAAACAGATACATAAGGATAAGTCCCTGGTGCAGGAGCGGTTAAAAAACGAGAAGTAATCTATTTTAAAAAGATATGCTGACCAAAAGCTTGAACAATGGGATAAAGATTCCGGTACTCGGACTGGGAACCTACAAAATTGGTCGTACCGACGAAGAAACATATCGTGCTGTTCGTACGGCGTTGGATGCCGGATACCGTCATATTGACACCGCCACGCTCTATCTGAATGAAAAGCCTGTGGGGAAAGCCATCCGGGAGAGCGGTGTTGCACGGGAGGATATTTTTGTGACCACAAAGTTGTGGGGAAGTGACATCCTCTCTAATCGTATCCAGAAGGCATTCGATGGCAGCCTGTTGAATATGGGCCTCGACTATGTGGATCTCTACCTCGTGCACTGGCCGGTAAAAGGGAAGCTGCACTTCACCTGGCAGGCGATGGAGCAGATATACCAATCGGAGAAAGCAAAATCCATTGGTCTGAGCAATCATCTTGTGCACCATATGGAGGAACTCTTGCAGGAGGCAACCATTGTGCCCGCCGTGAATCAAATGGAGTTGCATCCCTATCTGACGCAGAAAGAGGTGGTGGACTATTGCCGCCGGAAAGGCATTGTTGTGGAGTCGTGGAGTCCGCTGGGGAGCAGTAAAATACCCTTGTTGCAGGAAGAAACGCTGAAAGAGATTGGCAGGAAGTACGATAAGTCGCCCGCACAGGTTGTTTTGCGCTGGAATGTGGAGCGTGGTTTCGTAGCCATTCCCAAGTCGTCAGATGTCCACAGGCAAAAAGAAAACATGGCGATCTTCGATTTTCAGCTTACCGCCGAAGAAATTGCCCTCATCGAGATGCTGAATAAAGATTACCGCACCGGCATCCATCCCGATAAGATCTCATTTTAATAAATACCCCTTTTATTTAGCGCCTGCTGGTAAGCCCGTGCATTGCGTGCATGTTCGGCATGGGTGACGGCAAAGTTATGACGCCCCGACAGGTCATCCTTTGCGCACATAAACAGGTAGTTGTGATGTTGTGGCGACAAGGTGCCATCGATGGCACTGATCGATGGTATGCGAATGGGACCCGGCGGCAGGCCGCTGTTCTTGTATGTGTTGTAAGGCGATTCCACTTCCAGGTGTCGGAAGAGTATGCGACGCAACGTCACATCACCCACAGCAAACTTCACCGTGGGATCGGCTTCCAGCCTCATGCCTTTGTTGAGGCGGTTCAGGTAGAGCCCGGCCACCACGGGATATTCATCGGCATAGGTAGCTTCCTCCTCCACGATGGAAGCCAGGATGGATACCTCCACCGGCGTCAGCCCAAGTTTTTCAGCCTTGCCCTTGCGGCTTTCATTCCAGAAAGCATCATATTCTCTTTTCATCCGGTTCAGGAGATTGTCGATGCTTGTATCCCAATACACTTCGTAGGTGTTAGGGATGAACATCGACAGGAATGTCTCTTCCTTGAAGCCATATTTTTCGGCAGTGGCAGGTCCCTTAAGAACATTTAGCAAGCTCACGCTGTCCACCATCAGCTGTTGAGACATACGTCCCGCCAGGTTCTCGGCGGTGCGCATGTTGTTGAAGGTGATATCTACCGGTGTTTGGTTTCCCGAGCGCAACAGGCGAATGACATCGGGCATCGTCATGCCGTCGCTGATGGCATATCGACCGGTTTTAATTTTGTTCGGATAGTTCATCCGCTCTGCCAGCAGACGGAATATTTTTTCAGAAGGGAGTGCAGCCTTCTCCCGGAGCTGAGTCACTACCTCTTCATAGTTTTTTCGGCTGTCGATATAGATATAGGTTGTCTCTGACAGAGAGAAGGGTTTCATGATCATGCTGTAAGAGTAAATGCCGGCGGCAACAACAAGCAACAGCAGGAGCGATGCGATCCAGAGTAGGGGTTTGTTTTTTTTCTTCATTCCAGGAAGGGTGTGACATGAAAACTGGCGCAAATGTAAAAAGATTCGCCTGAAAATATCGCTTTTTCTTTGACAAGTTGAAAACAAACTTGTATATTTGCATCCGATTTTAGCAAAATCACTTGGAAGTGTGGGTGAGTGGCTGAAACCAGCAGTTTGCTAAACTGCCGTACGGGTAACTGTACCACGAGTTCGAATCTCGTCGCTTCCGCCAAAAAAGGCCGTTTCATCGTAAAACATGAAGCGGCCTTTCTTTTTACCATGTTCCTACCATGTTCCTTATATCGTCGCTATCCCTCCGTTATCCCTCCGTATATGTATAAGGAAATAACGACCCATTACCCGTCCATGACGGGACTATGTCGAATCGGTGACGAAACAAGAACTGCGGGAAGAAACACCCTTGTTGCCAGAATACATCAATGCCTCCAAGTCGTCGCGGATCGTGGAAACGATTGATGAAGCGCTCCGGAAATCCCCCCTCAACGGAAAATATTAAAATGGAATAAGGTCCCCTCAAAAATTGTTTTCAGACAGCCTCGTTTTCTAGGGATTGGGGCCGGCATGAAGAACGGTGTATAGATAATCGTGATGGGCTAAGGAAAAAAATGATCGAAAATATGTTGTATAACATGTTTTTTTGTATTATCTTTGTGGTGATTTAAATGGCAAGCGAGTTATTTGAAATCATTTTTAGGTTATCATTACATAATTAATGGCTTCTTAAATAGGCGGTTGCCGATGAATCATAACTTTTAAAAAATAAAATTATGACAATCAGAAACCTAACCAAAGAGGAGATCTTGGGTCAGATAAAGTATCTGGAACAAAACATCTCAAATGGGTCTGTTTCTTATCGTACCAACAGATTGAACAGACTGCGTACATTGAAAGCAAGCTTGCGCTGTGCAAGCTAAGGATCATTTCCTGATCCGGAAGAGCAGAAAGCAGGAACAGCCTGCAAGTATGCTGATGCTGGGGAAACCTAGATACTCCTGAAGCTGAGTGACCCAAAAGGTTCACTAAAGCTTTTCGAAGAATTTTATTACAACCTATATATTACAGGCTATCCTTCGGATAGCTTTTTTTGTTAGTGAAAGAGATTTATTGATATTTATACCGAAAATCTAGAAAAAGATGATTTGAGATGTGATTTTTGTCTATCTTTGTGTGATTATCTAACAAAAAGACTTATTTAATTTAAAATTATGATGGATTTATTATCTGCCAGATTGTCTTCCTTGTCCCCGTCGGAGACCTTTGCGATGGCGCAGAAAAGCAATGAGCTGAAAGCGCAGGGTATCGACGTAATAAACATGAGTGTGGGTGAACCCGATTTTACCACTCCCGACCACATTAAACAGGCTGCAAAAAAAGCGATCGACGATAATTTTTCATTTTACTCTCCGGTTGCGGGTTTCCCCGACCTGAAGAAGTCGATATGCGAGAAGCTGCAAAATGAAAATGGGCTGGAGTACACGCCGGCGCAAATAGTGGTTTCCGGTGGAGCCAAACAATCGCTTTGCAATGTCATTCTCTCCATCGTAGACAAAGACGAGGAGGTTGTCATCCCTGCGCCCTATTGGGTAAGTTATCCAGAGATGGTGAAGCTGGCAGAAGGTAAATCTGTGTTTGTTTATGCCGGCATTGACCAGGATTTCAAGATTACTCCCCAGCAACTGGAAGAGGCCATTACCTCAAAAACCAAGGCGCTGATTCTCTGTTCTCCCTCAAACCCCACCGGAAGCGTCTATACAAAGGAGGAGCTTCAAGCGTTGGTAGCGGTACTGGAAAAACACCCACAGGTCTTCGTGATTGCCGATGAGATCTACGAACACATCAACTACATCGGTCAGCATGAATCCATTGCTCAGTTTGCTGCCCTTCGCGACCGGGTGATTGTGGTGAATGGTGTTTCGAAGGGGTATGCCATGACCGGCTGGCGCATTGGCTGGATTGCAGCGCCACTATGGATTGCCTCTGCCTGCAGTATGTTACAGGGACAATATACTTCCGGTCCTTCCTCAATTTCTCAGAGAGCGGCCCTCGCTGCCTATACCGGAGATCAGTCCTGCGTGAGCGAAATGAAGGTGGCCTTTGAAAGAAGACGCAACCTCATTGTGAAGCTGCTCAGTGAAATACCAGGATTGAATGTGAACAACCCGATGGGTGCATTTTACATCTTTCCCGAGTGCAAAAGCTATCTCGGCAAATCATACAACGGGAAAACGGTGAACACTGCTACCGATGTGGCCATGTATCTGCTCGAAGAAGCACATGTGGCTTGTGTGGGCGGTGATGCTTTTGGTGCCCCGGGATGCATTCGGTTATCCTATGCCACCTCCGATGAAAATATTGAAAAAGCCGTTGCACGTATAAAAGTTGGGTTAGAGAAATTGTCCTGATCGCAATGGTGGAAAAAATGATCGCAACGGGAATGAAAAGATGAAGATCTGTTGCGGAGAATAATGAATAAATAGAGGGCTGCATCACATTATGATGCAGCCCTCCGTCGTTTCCGGGCAGAAAGGAGTTGCTTAGAATGTTGCTTTCACCATTACCGGGAAATGGTCCGATGGAAACCGTCCATAGGGCATTTCGTTGAGCACGCCGTACTTTTTGACCCTGATTTGTGGTGTCACCCATATGTAATCGATGCGGTTTTCTGCGGGGGCGTCCTTGCCGAAGGAGTTGAAAGTGCCGATCGTCCCATAAGGAGGCTCTTCGGTTTCCAGGTAAGAGTCTTTTAATAGTCCCGATCCATAAATGATTTGAATAGGCTCCGATTCGGGCGTGGCATTGAAATCGCCAGTGACAAATACCGGCGTGTTTCCCGCTATCTTCTTTATGCGTTCTATCAGCAACAGCGAAGAATTTTTCCGAGCCTCCTGTCCCTGGTGGTCGTAATGCAAGTTGAAAAAGTAAAATACCTTTCCCGATTTCTTTTCTTTGAATTTCGCCCAGGAGCAGATGCGGTTGCAGCAAGTGGCATCCCATCCTTTGCCCGGTACCTCCGGCGTTTCGGAGAACCAGAAATTGCCGCTCTGCAGCAGGTCGAACCGCTCTTTTTTGTAGATGATGGCCGAATGCTCACCCGCATCTTTGCCGTCATCGCGGCCGCCACCTGTGTAAGCGTAGTTGCCAAGTTCAAGAATTCCATCCAACTGATGTTTAAAACCTTCCTGAGTGCCAATGATATCCAGTTCGTGAAAACGAATCAACCCTTTCACCAGCTCTTTGCGATTGGGCCAGGCATTCTCTCCATCTTTGGGTGTGTCCATTCTCAGATTAAACGAAGAAATGCAAAGAGTGGTCTGTTTTTTGTTTTTTGCCGATAACCCCGTCACCGACAGGAGGATGAGGCAGATCCATGTGATCGTTTTTTTTGTCATGATCATGCTGTTAATAATGCTGTTATTGTTGTGTTTTGTTTACATCCCGTTACAAAGGTTATGATTGAGGCCGAAAGTAGTTTTTTTTCTCGGGACAAACAAATATGAGCCCGGTTATCTGCGATTTATTTTTTGTTTGTGGTTCATGCGCATCGGCTTATCAAAATATGTCGATTGTGATTTCTCAATTTATTACTACCTTTGCATCTTAAAATTTGTACGGCATAAATTTCATTGAGAATGAGTAAGAAGTTCCCGGAATATAATCAATTGAATCTGTCTGATGTAAACAAGGAGATGTTGAGTTTATGGGATGAAAAGGAGATTTTCAGAAAAAGTCTGGAAAAGCGCCAAGGTAATCCCCGGTTTGTGTTTTATGAAGGTCCCCCCTCTGCCAACGGCATGCCAGGGATTCATCATGTGATTGCACGATCTATAAAAGATATCTTCTGCCGATACAAGACGATGAAAGGTTTTCTGGTCAACCGCAAAGCCGGATGGGATACACACGGCCTCCCGGTGGAGCTTGGCGTGGAAAAATCGATGGGTATTACCAAGGAGGATATCGGGAAAAAGATCACGGTGGAGGAGTACAACGCTGCCTGCCGCACCGAGGTGATGAAATATACGCGGGAGTGGGAAGAGCTGACCCGTAAAATGGGTTACTGGGTAGATATGAGCGACCCTTATATCACCTACGACAATCGCTACATCGAAACACTCTGGTATCTGCTCAAAACACTGTACAATAAAGACTATCTTTATAAAGGGTATACCATACAACCTTACTCCCCGGCCGCCGGAACTGGCCTGAGCACGCACGAGCTGAATCAGCCCGGCTGCTACCGCGATGTAAGGGATACCACCTGCACGGCTCAGTTTCTGATTCACAACCCGCTGCCCGAGTGGCAGGAATTTGGGGAGCCTTTTTTCCTGGCTTGGACCACCACGCCCTGGACACTGCCTTCAAATGTATTGCTGGCAGTAGGAAAGAATATTGAGTATGTTGCGGTGCAGACCTACAACCCCTATACCGGTAAGCCTATGACAGCAGTGCTGGCTAAAAATCTTCTTGGGGCTTACTTCCCGGAGAAAAACCATGCACTGTCGCTAGACGATTATAAACCGGGTGACAAAAACGTACCTTACCGCCTCATCAATAAAGTATGGAAAGGCTCCGATCTTGCCGGCCTCGCCTATGAGCAGCTTATTCCCTGGGTGAAGGCATCGGACAACGCGTTTAAGGTTGTGACTGGTGATTTCGTAACCACGGAAGACGGTACGGGTATCGTGCACATCGCGCCCACCTTTGGTGCCGATGACATGAAAGTGGGAAGGGAAAACGACGTGCCCGGATTACTGCTCACCGATAAAGAAGGTAATCCTCGTCCCATGGTGGACCTGACGGGTAAGTACTTCCGGCTCGAAGATCTGGATCCTCACTTTGTACAGCACAACATGTATGCGGAACGCTATAAAGAGTATGCCGGACGTTATGTGAAAAATGCGTACGATGACACACTCACCGAGGAGGATGCCACGCTCGATGTGGATTTGTCGGTGATGCTGAAACAACAGAACCGAGCCTTCCGCATCGAAAAGCAGGTGCACAACTATCCGCATTGCTGGCGCACCGACAAGCCGGTATTGTATTATCCGCTCGATAGCTGGTTTATCCGCACAACGGCATCCCGTGATAAGATGATTGAACTCAACAATACCATCAACTGGAAACCGCAATCAACGGGTACAGGCCGTTTTGGCAAATGGCTCGAAAACCTCCAGGACTGGAACCTGAGTCGCAGTCGTTACTGGGGTACACCGCTGCCAATCTGGCGTACCGAGGATGGTAAAGAGGAGAAATGTATTGGCTCGGTGAAGGAACTCTACGAGGAGATGAAAAAGGCGATGGATGCCGGCGTAATGACCGAACTGCCCTGGAAAGAGCTGGATCTGAATAACTACAAAGAGCTGTCATATGATCAGATTGACCTGCACCGTCCCTATGTCGACAATATTGTGCTGGTTTCCGATAGCGGGAAACCCATGAGGCGGGAAGCCGATCTGATTGATGTCTGGTTCGATAGTGGAGCCATGCCTTTTGCCCAGGTTTTTTATCCCCATATTGCAGAGGAGGATTTTGAAAAAGTATTCCCTGCCGATTTTATTGCCGAAGGGGTGGATCAAACCCGCGGCTGGTTCTATACCTTGCATGCCATCGCTACCATGGTAAATGGAAATGTGGCGTTCAAGAATGTGATTTCCAATGGTCTGGTGCTCGACAAGAACGGCAACAAAATGTCGAAACGTCTGGGCAATGCCGTGGATCCGTTTGAAACTATTGATAAGCACGGATCCGATCCCCTTCGGTGGTACATGATCACCAATGCGGCACCATGGGACAACCTCAAATTCGATGTAGAGGGAGTGGAAGAGACCCGCAGAAAATTCTTCGGTACGCTCTACAATACCTATTCCTTTTTTGTCCTGTATGCCAACGTGGACAACTATCACGATCAGTATCCACAGATCCCGCTGGAGAAAAGACCAGAGATTGATCGTTGGATCATTTCCCTGTTGCACTCTCTCGTAAAAGAGGTAGATCTGGGTTATGCACAATATGAACCTACCAAAGCAGGACGCGCCATAGCCGATTTTGTGAACGACAACCTCAGCAACTGGTACGTGCGCTTGAACCGCAAACGTTTCTGGGGAGGTGAGATGACCGATGACAAGCTGTCGGCCTACCAGACACTGTATCAGTGCCTGGTGACGGTGACGAAGCTCATGGCGCCCATTGCTCCCTTCTATGCCGATAAGATGTATCTCGACCTGATCTCGGTCACTCATAGCGAAGAGCTTGAGTCGGTGCACCTGGCCGATTTTCCGCAGGCCGATGAGCAGTTGATCGACCGGCCACTTGAGGAGCAAATGTATCTGGCGCAAACAGCATCATCCATTGTTCTGGCACTGCGACGCAAGGTGAATATCAAGGTGCGCCAGCCTCTTTCGCGCATCATGATCCCGGTCGTTGACGAAGAACAGAAGAAAAATATATCGGCCGTTGAGTCGCTCATTCTCAGCGAGGTGAATGTGAAGGAACTCCATTTCGTGGATTCGGCCAGTGACATGCTGGTGAAACGGGTAAAGCCTGATTTCAAAAAACTGGGGCCACGCTATGGAAAAATCATGAAACAACTGGCACAAAGTATACAAGAGATGGATAAGCTTCGGATCAGCGAACTGGAGACAAACGGTTCTGTGCTGTTGATGGTCGACGGGCAAGAGGCCGTGATCACGACAGACGATGTGGAGATCATCTCGGAAGATATTCCCGGATGGCTGGTAGGCAATGAGGGCCGACTGACTGTGGCACTCGATATCACGCTCAACGCCGATCTGCAGAAAGAAGGAATAGCCCGTGAGCTGGTGAACAGGATTCAGAACCTTCGCAAAGCAAAGGACTTCGAAATTACCGATCGCATCATCATCCGACTTTCGTCGAACCCAGCTTTTGATGAAGCCATCATGGCAAACAGCGACTATATCCGGAATCAGGTGCTGGCCGATGAAATTGTGATTGTGGATGAACAGCTTGAGGATCAGATAGAGATTGACGATCAGCCACTGACTGTACGTATCCTCAAAAACAATTGAAAATTGTTTGTTTTATCTGTATCTTTGTGAAGACATCAGAACGAAAACAAACATTATAGATTCCTGTTTGTTGTAGATAAACTTTGATTTCAGTACGGAACACAGCCAATAAACTTATATATCATTATGAGAGAAAAGACAAGATATTCAGACGAGGAATTGGAAGAATTCAGGACAATTATCAACGAAAAATTGCAGGTCGCCCGTCAGGAGTATGAAAATTATCGAGCTGCTGTAACCAACACCGATGGCAATGACACCATTGATACCTCTCCCACCTACAAGGTGCTTGAGGAGGGTGCATCCACACTCTCCAAGGAGGAAGCCGGCAGATTGGCACAACGTCAGATGAAATTTATTCAGAATTTGCAAGCAGCGCTGGTACGTATCGAGAATGGCACTTATGGAATCTGTCGTGAAACAGGCAAGCTGATTCCCAAGGAGCGGCTGCGTGCGGTTCCCCATGCCACACTGAGCATAGAGGCCAAGTCGGCAAAGAAAAAGTAATTTCTTACGAATGAAAAAAGGTGTACGCAAGGCCTGGATGGCCGTAGCAGTTGTATTTTTGATTCTTCTGGTCGATCAGCTCTCAAAGATATGGGTGAAGACTCATATGGCATTGTATGATGCCATTCCTGTGACCGATTGGTTCCGGATTTATTTTGTGGAGAACAATGGGATGGCTTTCGGTATTGAAGCGGGTGGAAAACTTTTCCTGTCGCTTTTTCGCATTGTTGCCGTGGTCCTGATCATCATTTACATCAGAAGACTGGTTAAAGAGCATTACAAAACGGGATTCATCGTCTCTGTGTCACTCATCCTGGCAGGTGCCACCGGAAATATCATCGATAGCATCTTCTATGGTGCCCTCTTCGATGCCAGTTACCCCGGACACATTGCTTCTTTTGTTCCCTGGGGGGAAGGTTATTCTTCTCTCCTGCACGGCAAGGTGGTTGATATGCTTTATTTCCCGCTCTTCAGTGGTCGCTGGCCCCACTGGGTGCCTATGGTGGGAGGAGAGGATTTTCTCTTTTTTCGCTTTATTTTCAATGTAGCCGATTCGGCGATCACAGTGGGTGTCATCCTGATTCTGCTATTTTACAGAAAAACATTGTCCTATTCGTTGTTGTCAAAAACAGAGCGTGAAAAACTCGACAAAGAAAAACAGGAAAAGGAAAGTGAAAGTTAAATATGCTTCATATTTCTTCATTGTCATCTTGATGGTTGTATCAGTCGCTTCCTGCCAGAACCGTCCGAAGGAGGTATTGAGCAGAAAGCAGATGGAAAAGGTGATGTATGATGTGTACATAGCCGAAGCTACCATAGAAAATGACTACTATCAATTCAACACTCCCGAAAAAAAGGAAGCCTATATCAAGGAAGTGTTTGCCATGCACCGCGTTACACAGACCCAATGGGATAGCTCCTTATCGTGGTACTCCGATCGGATTGATTTATATCTGAAGATGAATGACTCTGTGAAAGCTCGTCTGCAGCGCCGGCGCAGTGACATCGACTTGTTGTTGGCACAACAACAAGCCAGCCAGTTTGCCGATCCTGCGTTCTTTTCAGCTTCCTATATTCCACAGACATTCCTTTTTTCCACCCCTTCCACACGAAACGGATTCCGCTTTCAGCTCGACTCAACGGAAATCAAAGAGAAGATTGTGGATGACAATTTTTCTTTAACATTCAGTGTAGTGGGTATACCACCGGGGTTTCAGTCTCGTTTTTCCTCTCTGCTTTCTTTGCAGTATGGCGACACAACCCTTTATAAGTTGCTGAAGATAGATGAAAATAAAACCTACAGTCTTGAAGCATCGAAATTTATTGAGAACGATACACTCGTAGAAATCCAGGGTTTCGTGCATTTGCAGGATACCACTGCCAGAGCTTCGCAAATAAGTTTATATAACATATTTCTTGGTAATCAGTCCAATGCGCAGGATTCTTTGTCGCTGCAAGGGGATGAACTCCTCAAAGAGAACGCAAAACGTGAACTGCTAAAATCCGTTCAACCTATCGACAACGATTCGTTATAGAGAAAAGCTATTGGTCATTCGTCGTCTTTTTTAAGGATAATTTGCTATATTTGCGGGATAAAATGAACTTTAATCGATATTTTTTTAACATTTAATTTATCATTATAACATCAGATGGAAAAGAAAAGAGTGTATACCTTTGGAAACGGCGCTGCCGAGGGGCGTGCAGATATGAAGAACCTGCTTGGAGGTAAGGGCGCGAACCTGGCCGAAATGAACCTGATTGGTGTCCCCGTTCCCCCGGGTTTTACGATCACCACGGAGGTCTGTACAGAATATAATGAGCTGGGTAAGGATTATGTGATTGGTGTGTTGAAAGAAGAAGTCGAAAAAGCGGTCTCCCTTATTGAAGAACAAACTGGAACCAAATTCGGTGACAAAGACAATCCCTGCCTTGTGTCGGTTCGCTCCGGTGCACGAGTTTCTATGCCCGGTATGATGGATACGGTGTTGAACCTTGGACTGAACGATGATGCCGTGGAGGGGATAGCAAAGAAATCAGGCAATGCACGTTTTGCATGGGATTCTTATCGTCGTTTCGTGCAAATGTACGGTGACGTCGTACTGGGAATGAAACCGCAAAGCAAGGAAGATATAGATCCTTTTGAGGAGATCATGGATGAGATGAAGGAATCGAAAGGTATAGAGTTGGATACAGAATTCACAACGGATGATCTGAAAGAACTGGTCAAACAATTCAAAGAAGCTGTAAAGAAAAACACAGGGAACGATTTCCCCGTGAACCCATGGGATCAGCTCTGGGGAGCTGTATGTGCCGTGTTCGACAGCTGGATGAACGAACGGGCCATTCTCTACAGGAAGATGAATAATTTCCCTGAAGAGTGGGGTACCGCAGTGAACGTGCAGGCCATGGTATATGGTAACATGGGCAAGACCTCCGGTACCGGAGTTGCCTTTACCCGTGATGCTGCAACCGGAGAAGATATCTTCAATGGTGAGTATCTGATCGATGCACAAGGTGAGGATGTGGTTGCTGGTGTGCGTACACCGCAGCAGATTACCATCGAAGGATCACGCCGCTGGGCAAAGTTGCAGGGTGTTTCTGAGGAAGAACGTGCTGCTAAATATCCTTCGCTCGAAGAAGCGCTCCCTGCATGTGCACAGGAACTTATCGCAGTGCAGCAAAAGTTGGAAGACTATTTCAAGGATATGCAGGATCTGGAGTTCACCATCCAAGATGGCAAGTTATGGTTGTTGCAAACTCGTAGCGGCAAGCGAACAGGTGCTGCCATGGTGAAGATTGCCATTGACATGTTGCGTCAAGGTTATATTGATGAAAAAACTGCTTTGAAACGGTGTGATCCCGAGAAGCTGGATGAACTGCTTCATCCTGTATTCGACAAAAAAGCACTGGCCAGTGCAAAACGTATTACGCACGGACTGCCTGCATCTCCGGGTGCAGCTGCAGGACAAGTGGTGTTTCATGCCGATGAGGCGGAAGAGTGGAGCAAAGAAGGAAAGAAAGTGATTCTTTGCCGCATTGAGACTTCGCCGGAAGATTTGCGTGGTATGGCTACTGCACAAGGTATTCTTACTGCTCGTGGGGGTATGACCTCACATGCTGCCGTAGTTGCCAGGGGTATGGGTAAGTGCTGTGTTTCTGCAGCCAACAATCTGATCATCGACTACAAGTCGCGCTCTATGACCATCAACGGTCAGGAGGTGAATGAGGGAGACTGGATCTCACTCGACGGATCTACCGGTAATGTATATGTTGGGAAGATCAACACCCAAGATGCAGAGTTGGATGCCGATTTTGCCAAACTGATGGCACTGGCCGACAAGTATGCCCGCATGGATGTTCGCACCAATGCCGATACGCCACATGATGCCACCGTGGCCCGCAACTTCGGTGCCAAGGGGATCGGTCTTTGCCGTACCGAGCACATGTTCTTTGAGGAGGATAAGATTGTGCCGATGCGCGAGATGATTCTTGCCAAGGATGAGGAGGGGCGTCGCAAGGCCCTGAACAAGCTGTTGCCCCTGCAGAAGAAGGATTTTGAAGGAATATTAAGAGCGATGGATGGCTATGCAGTGACCATCCGCCTGCTTGATCCACCGTTGCACGAATTTGTGCCGCACGATGAAAAGGGCCAGATGGAGATGGCAAAGGTGATGGGTATTTCCTACAAGGATATTCACGATCGTGTGGAAGGACTGATGGAGTCGAACCCGATGTTGGGACTCCGTGGTTGCCGTCTTGGAAACCTCTATCCCGAGATCACCGAGATGCAGACTCAAGCTATCATGGAGGCTGCACTCGAATTGAAGGAGGAAGGGATAAAAGTCATCCCGGAAATCATGGTACCCCTCACCGGAATCGTATACGAGTTTACAGCACAGAAAGAGATCATCGAGAGGACCATTCAACAGGTGTTCGCTGAAAAGAGCGACTCGGTTGAATACAAGATCGGAACGATGATTGAGATCCCGCGTGCTGCCCTTACGGCTCACAAGATTGCCAAAGAAGCTAATTTCTTCTCTTTTGGCACCAACGACCTGACACAGATGACTTTCGGCTATAGTCGGGACGATGTGGCCAAGTTCCTGCCGATGTATCTCGATAAAGGAATCCTCAAACAAGATCCTTTCGCAGTACTCGATCAGAACGGTGTAGGGCAGCTCGTGCGCATGGCCGTTCAGAAAGGACGTGAAGTGAAACCCACGCTGAAATGTGGTATCTGCGGGGAACATGGCGGCGAGCCTTCATCTGTGAAGTTCTGTCATACCGTAGGACTGAATTACGTTTCCTGTTCTCCTTTCCGTGTGCCGATCGCCCGTTTGGCTGCTGCTCAGGCTGCGATAGAAGGATAAATAGAAAAATAGAATAGCATCTGCAGGGATACCACGTGAGGTATCCCTGTTTTTTTTTAACCATCAGCCCTGCAAAATTTTCCCTATCTTTGTGTTTACAAACAAACACAGAAAATGAATCATCCTCATAACTTCGTAAGCTAGATATGTTTCATCACTGAGGTATTAATAGCTACATTTCTGTTCATCAACAAGAAAAAAAGAATGATCCGGCAATTCAATCTGAAATGCAGTTTGATCGCCCTCTATAACTACTTTTAACCATCAAACCGTTTGGCTGCTAATAGGATTATCATTACTTTTACATTTGTTATTCTACACGGATTGGCTTGCAAAATGAGCATGAAAGTTAATCCGTTGATGTCATGGATTAAGATATGTGATGGTTTAATCCACAAATCGTTCAATCAGTAAATCAATTAATATGAAGTATTCTGTGAAGATATTGTTCTTTCTTGTAGCATTTTCAACTGCTTCCTGTCTTGTGGCCCAAAACAATATAATTGACGAGATTGTCTGGGTCGTGGGCGACGAAGCCATCCTGAAATCGGAGGTGGAAGAATATCGTAAAGAAATTTTGATGCAGAACCAGCGCATCGAAGGGGATCCCTACTGTTTCATTCCCGAGCAGCTGGCCATTCGGAAACTTTTTCTTGATCAAGCCAAACTGGATAGCATTGAAGTGCAGGAGTCCAATGTGAGCCGCACGCTCGAGTATCTTGTGAGTGAATACATTGCTTCCACCGGCTCTGTGGAACGGCTCGAAGAGTATTATGGAAAAAGTATGGCTGGCATAAGGGAAGACCTGCGTGAGCAAATACGGGAACAGCAGCTTGTTGAAGGAGTGCAACAGAAGCATTTCGGAAATGTGCAGTTAACCCCCTCCGAGATCAGAAAATATTATAACAATCTCCCGCAGGACAGTTTGCCATTTATTCCCACTACGCTGGAGGTACAGATTGTTACAGTGGAACCCAAGGTGCCACTTCAGGAAATTGATAAGGTGAAGGAACGGTTGCGTGAGTATACCGATCAGGTAAATAACGGCGAAAAAGAGTTTTCTACGTTGGCGTTGTTGCATTCAGAAGATAATTCTGCTATAAAAGGAGGAGAAATGGGGTTCATGACTCGTTCGCAGCTTGTTCCTGAGTTTGCCAATGTGGCCTTTGCCCTGAGTGATCCCAAAAAGGTGTCGAATGTGGTGGAATCGGAATATGGCTTTCATATCATACAACTGGTCGAAAGAAGGGGCGATATGGGTAACTTTCGGCATATCCTGCTGAAACCCAAAATTCCGCAGGAGTCACTCGATACGGCGCTTGTGCGGCTCGACTCCATTCGTACCGGAATCACTCAGAAGAAAATCACTTTTGAGGAAGCAGCTACTTTCCTCTCGGCCGATAAGGATACACGCAACAACAAGGGAATCATGGTCAACAATACAAGGGGAGGCAATAGCGGGACGCCCCGTTTTGCATTGAACGAGTTGAATCAGGACATTGCCAAGGTGGCGGGTGAAATGAAACCGGGCGAAATTTCCAAACCCTTCATCATGCTCAATGACAAGGGACGGCAGGTGGCGGCCATAGTGAAGATCACCGCGCGCAACGAGGGACATAAAGCCAACATCAATAACGATTATCAAATTATCAAGCAAATGGCCGAGAATGCCCGGCAGCAGAAGTTAGTGGATGAGTGGCTTCAGGCAAAAATTAATAAAACATACGTGCGTATTGACCCTGCCTGGCAGGGCTGTGAACTAAAATACAAAGGATGGCAAAAATAATCCTTTTCCTTCTCTTGGCTGCAGCCGCGGTACAACAACCTCCATCGGGGTTCCCTGCTACGGAGCCCGATGCCCGCATTGTCGAACTCAAACAGGCTGATCTGTGGAGCAAAAGAAGCGGATTCGATGCGGAGGTGTTGACGGGCAATGTCACTTTTTTTCACGAAGGAGCCTTCATGTATTGCGACAGTGCCTATCTGTTCCAAAAGACCAATACTTTTGAAGCTTTCAGCAATGTACGGATGGAACAGGGAGATACCATTTTCGTCTATGGCGACTATCTGCATTACGACGGCAACACCCGTTTAGCAAGGTTGCGGAATAATATACGAATGGAAGATCGCACTGCCACGCTCTTCACAGATAGTCTCGATTATGACAGGATGATGAACCTCGGCTACTATTTCGAGGGGGGAATGCTGGTGGATGAGGAGAATGAACTCACCTCTTTCTGGGGGCAATATAGCCCAGATACCAAACAGGCATTGTTCAGCGACAGCGTGAAGCTGGTCAATGAAGATTACATCATCTATGCAGATACGTTGAAATACAATACCGAATCGAAGTACGCCGATATCCTGGGCCCCTCCCGCATTGTTTCTGACAGTGGGTATGTACATACCAGCAAGGGATGGTATAACACGGTGACCGAGGAATCGCACCTGCTTGATCGCTCTGAAGTTTACAGCAACGACGGTACCAAGGTACTGATTGGGGATACCATCTTCTATAACCGGCAAACCGGAGAGGGTGAAGTGTTTGGTAATATGTTCCTTGAGGACAAAGCAAGAAAGGTTATTTTGCAGGGAAATTACGGGTTTTACAACGAAAAGACCGAATACGGACTTGCCACCGATTCGGCTTTTGCTATCGACTATTCCCAGCAGGAAAGCTTCTATGTGCATGGCGACACCCTGAAAATGATCACCGACTCGGTGTTTCGCGATATCAAGGCATATTATGAGGTACGTTTTTTTCGAAACGATTTACAGGGAATTTGTGACTCATTGCATTACGCTTCGCGTGACTCCATGGTCTACATGATGGGCGATCCGGTGGTATGGAATGAGAATAACCAGATTTTGGGAGAGCAGATTCATGTTTATCTGAATGACTCCACGATTGAAAAGGCAATTGTGAAGGATTATGCACTGGCCATACAGGACAGGGGGACTGAAAAACAGTATAATCAACTGAGTGGTAGGGACATGACTGCCTTCTTTCGGGAGGGTGATTTATATAACGTGCTGGTTGAGGGCGAAGCCATGTCACTCTATTATCTGACGGAGAAGGATAGTACGATCATCGGATTAAATAAAACTGAAAGTTCTTATCTCTCCATGGATATTGAGAATGAACAGATTAAAAGGTTGAAACTCTGGTCGTCTACCAATGCTGTAACCACGCCACTGCCTCAGCTGAAGCCGGAGGAGTCCCGCCTGAAGGGTTTCGTGTGGCTCGATTATTTACGTCCAACGGGACCTCGTGACATCTTTCGCAGCAATGAACGACGCAGCTCAGAGACTCAGGAACAACGTCAACGCCGTTTTAAGAGGGAAGACATCACTTTGTAAGGGAGTGGATTTGTCCATTTTAATGGGATTTTTTATTTTTGTATCAACCAACTTACATTTCACTTATGGGCACTTTTTTTTTCTACAATAACAGAAAGCCGCGTAAATTCAATTACACGCCTATTCTCCGTGATCCAGAAGAAGATGCACGCAAGGAAAGACTG
>CAZRRC010000024.1:28270-31884 GCA_964602395.1 uncultured Proteiniphilum sp.
ATTTTATGCCAGACATCATCAATCTTCTTCCAGACTCCATTGCCAACCAGATTGCTGCCGGTGAGGTGATTCAACGACCGGCATCGGTGGTCAAAGAGTTGGTGGAGAACTCTCTCGATGCCGGGGCTACACATATCCGGATATGCATCAAAGATGCGGGACGTTCGCTCGTTCAAGTCATTGACAATGGAAAAGGCATGTCGGCAACTGACGCGCGAATGGCTTTTGAACGTCATGCCACTTCAAAAATAAAAAAAGCTGAAGACCTCTTTTCGCTAACCACAATGGGATTCCGTGGAGAGGCGCTTCCTTCCATTGCTGCTATTTCACATGTGGAGGTGAAAAGTCGCAGGGAGGAAGATGAGTTGGGTACGCTCATTGTGATAAATGGCTCGAGTCTGGAGAAACAGGAAGCTGTTTCCTGTGCTGTGGGAACCTCCGTCTCTGTGAAGAATATCTTTTTCAATGTACCCGCACGACGGAAATTTTTGAAGTCGAACGAGACCGAACGGCGTAATATATTTTCTGAGATCGAACGTATCGTACTGGTAAATCCTCACATTGAGTTTACTCTTTTTGAGAATGATCTCGAAACACTTCACCTCCCCAAAACGGGATTAAGACAACGCATTGTCCAGCTGGAAGGAAAACATGTCAACCAACAGCTTATTGAGATCAATGAGCAAACCTCGCTTGGTAACATTCAGGGATATGTGGGACGTCCTGAATCTGCAAAAAAAGGAAGAGCAAACCAGTTCTTTTTTGTGAACAACCGTTTTATCCGCCACCCTTATTTTCACAAGGCGGTAATGCTGGCTTTTGAACCATTGATAGCTGCAAACGTGAAGCCGGATTACTATATATATCTCCAGGTTGATCCTGATGCGATAGATGTCAATATCCATCCCACAAAGACAGAGGTAAAGTTTGAGAACGAACAGGCGCTTTGGCAGATTTTGATGGTCACGATTAAGGAGGCGCTGGGGAAGTTTAACGCGATTCCCAGCATTGATTTTGACAGGGAGGATGCGCCGGATATTCCCATTTACGATCCTTCGCGTGTAACGTCCATGCCGCGGGTGAGTGTTGATGCGGACTATAACCCTTTTCGCACTTCCCGTGCCGAGAGACCATCGTCCTCGCTCCCTGCTTTTGGTTGGGAGGAACTCTACCAGGGGTTTGAGAAGGAAAAAGAACGCGCAAAAGGAGCGATGGAGCTTCCTGCGCAGGAGACTCTCTTCCGTAGTTCCGGCACTAACCAGGATCACCCCGAGACCGAGCTTTACCCCGAGCATTATCAGTATAAGCAGAAATACATTCTTACGTCGGTTAAGTCGGGTCTGATGATTATCGATCAGCATAAAGCACATATACGCATCCTTTTTGATAAGTATGTTGCACAAATACAGCAAAGAAAAGGGGTGTCGCAGCGTGTTTTATTTCCCGAAGTACTTGAGTTGTCGGCCGCCGAGGCTGCCTCACTGCCTTCGCTTCTTGATGATCTGGAGGCTTTGGGTTTTGAGTTGAGTCATCTGGGTAATCACAGCTTTGCCGTGCAAGGTGTTCCTTCGGAAATTGAAAACGTGGATGCTTCGTTGCTTATCCGGACAATTATCGAGAAAAGCATGGAGACCGGAAGCGATGTAAAAGAAGCCATCCAGGAGGCAATGGCGCTCTCTTTTGCTGCGATGACGGCCATTCCTTATGGAAGGGTACTCACATCGGAGGAGATGCTGTTGATGGTGAGTCAGCTGTTTGCTACGAAGACGCCCACCTATACTCCCGACGGACAACGTGTAATCAGTATGATATCTGATCAGGATATCGAGAAGAAGATGCAATAATTTTTACCTTTTAAACTGTGAGACGCTATGAACTATGCTTATTGTGGTAAAAGCGGACTGCAACTGCCCAAAATATCGTTGGGCTTGTGGCATAATTTTGGATTTGTAAACGATTATGCAGAGGCTCGGGAGATGATTCTACGGGCTTTCGAAATGGGTGTGACTCACTTCGACCTGGCGAACAATTATGGTCCTCCTCCTGGATCGGCAGAGAGCAACTTCGGAAAAATCATGCGTGAAAACCTCGTTTCTCATCGCGATGAGCTGATCGTGTCATCCAAGGCGGGGCATCTGATGTGGAATGGACCTTATGGCGATGGCTCATCGCGGAAGTATCTGATGGCAAGCATCAACCAGAGTCTCAAACGTACCGGGCTGGAATACTTCGATATCTTTTATTCGCACCGTTACGATCCGTATACGCCAATAGAAGAAACCATGCAGGCTTTGGTAGATATTGTCCGGCAGGGTAAAGCACTTTACATAGGTATTTCGAAATATCCACCTCTGCAGGCCCGTCAAGCGATGAATTACCTGAAGGAGCGGGATGTTCCCTGTTTGATTTTTCAGGATAAGTACAGCATGCTCAACCGCAAGCCGGAAGAGGAGATTCTGGACATCACTGTCGAGAACGGATCGGGGTTTATTGCTTTTTCCCCTTTGGCACAGGGCGTCCTGACCGATAAATACCTCAATGGGATTCCGGCCTATTCCCGGGCAGCCGATCCTGCAGGATTCCTCCGAGAGGAGCAGGTCACCCCAATGCTGGTGGAGAAAGTGAAGAGGCTTCATAAACTGGCCAGTCAGAGGGGACAGACCATGGCAGAGATGGCATTGGCATGGGTTCTTCGGGACGAGCGAGTTACGTCGCTGATTGTGGGGGCACGTAATACCGATCAGTTGGATAAAAATCTGAAAGCCTTACATCATCTTACGTTTACACAGGAAGAACTGGCGCAGATCGATGAAATACTTGATGGCGCCACATTGGGATAGAAAGGTAACATTATGAAAAGAAGGATGCTTTTTGCCACGGTATTATCACTTTTTCTTACTACCTGTGTGGATGAAAGCGAAAAGCTTACCATTCCTTTTGCAGCAGTGAGTTTTGAGTTGCATTGCGGAAGTTACGACGTGGAGTTAAGAAATCCGATGGCTTACAAGATATTCACGAGTTCCGATCGACGACTTGTCTCCGATCGTTTTGGATATGCAGGTTTGTTGGTCGTGACCGATGTCACAGGCCAGAGGCTGTTTGCCTACGATCTTTGCTGCCCCTATGAGGATAACAAAAATATCAAAGTGTTGCCGAGTAACGATGGAAAAGCGGAGTGTCCCTCGTGTGGTTCCGTCTTTGTAACCATGTATGGCCAGGGCAGTGTGGTATCCGGTCCGGCTAAGCAGTCGTTGCAACATTATGAGGTTATCCCGGTATATCAGGATATCTATCGCATCACTAATTGAGCGACTTTACTAATGGGCAGATAAGTTCATTATAAAAGAGATTCACGAATGATGATGAATATAGAACTACATTTCGTAAAAAATGGGTGAAACTCTTTGAAAACCCAAGAAACATCTTTACATTTGCAGTCGCAAAAAATGATATTGCGGAAGTAGCTCAGTTGGTAGAGCACGACCTTGCCCCAAAAGGAAACGGGAACGACCTTGGCAAGGAGATGTGAAATATCAATGAACGAAGTGAAGCAGATAAAATATTGCGGAAGTAGCTCAGTTGGTAGAGCACGACCTTGCCCCAAAAGGAAACGG
>CAZRRC010000025.1:0-4411 GCA_964602395.1 uncultured Proteiniphilum sp.
GGTATAGAGATAAATACAACGCCCTGCTTCTTGGCTGATTTCAATTGGTAAATTCCCTGTTCGTTTGTAACTGTTACCTCCACCCCATCAGATACCACCACATTTTGCACTGCGCCTTCACTTGAGGAAACAATGCCGTAAATAGTTGTCCCTTCATCGGGAGTAAAGCCGATGTCTTCGACGATGTTCAGGTAGGTTTTCCCGAATGGTTTTTTTCGGGTATCTCTTTTGATAAAAACCTGGTGATAACCCGATTTGATGTTGTTGGCCAACCGGATGGTAAAACTACCGGAAGAGGAACTGATGATGGGACAGATGAACGAAATGCCATCCTCCGATTCAAAAATAAAAGAATCGGTAGTGGACGGCGATTTCCCGTCTTTCACATTGAAAGTATACTCTCCTCCCTGGGTAATATCAACTAGGGAAGGAAGCTCGAATGTTACTTCAAACTCATCGACCTTATATTCCTCCTTGCTACCGCAGGCAGGGTATTGAATTACTATTGCAAGCAGCAACAGGAACCTGATCATTTTTTTCATTTCGAGAATCTCCTTTTTAATAACCTAACTTATCCAGTATTGTTCCGGGATCTTGTGATGGCGCTATGGATCGCCTGTGATGTCTTTTATAAAAATGAGTGGTGAGGTCTGTCCTGTTGGTAATCATTCCGTCAAGCCATGGTTTGGCCTTGCTATCCTTCTGATTTCCGTAATAGGCAACCATCTCTTCCACACTGTTAAACGAATAAATATTGATCTTTAGTCCGGCAGCACGAATCTTTTCCAGAAACAGTTTGTTAGACACTTCTCCATCCTTTACCGAAACATTGGTCCCGATAAATTGAGCTCCACTTTGGATGGTAAAGTCTACAATTTCATCGAAACTCTTTTCTGCTCCAGACTTTGTTGGATCGGGACTTTTGATCAGGAAACTGACAGGTATCTCTTCTTTGAAGACTTCCTTAAAACGCAACATTCCTTCGCGGGAGAAGGTCTGCACCAAGATCTTACCCTTGGTATTTCCGACGTTTACTTTTCCTTTTCTGTAAAACTGTTTGCTTATTTTGCGGCCGTTCTTTTCCAGGGGGTTCCAGCCAAAATCGCTCAACGCCTGATACATCTGCTCTTCCAGGCCTAGATAGGTTTCTGGAATCTTGGTTTCAATGATTACACCGGGACGGTGTCCATTATCTGCAGGATCATCTTCGTAAACAAATTGATAACCTCCACCGGTTGTACGATGATAAACACGGCTACCATCAGGATTTCTTTTTATTCTCTTTCCCTCGGCAATTCTGAAAACATCTTCAAAAGCGAGCACACCCTGACCGATAAAGGAGGATCGTGCCTGGTTCGGGTTCTTTTCATTAAATAGTATTCCCGCATCCAACTGTAGGAGTTCAGCCATCGTAAAGGTGCCAATCGGATCGTTTTCTCTTCCGGGAAAGACAGTTGCTACGTTGGTTGTTCTCTTCAATGTCTTGTCGTGCATCACTACTAGCTGACCATCCTTCGTGCGGTGTACGTCCAGTTCGAGGTAGTCGGCAGCGCTGTTGCGTGCCCACCGGAAGGCTGCCTCTGTGAGCTCCGGGGCCCAAAAAATGGTACCCCGGTGTGCAATCACCTGATTTTTGGGCATCTCTTTTTGGACGTTGAGCGCCTGGGGGGTGATGTTTTGTGCATGGGCAGAAAGTGTACAGAATACTAAAAAGAGCACCACACCCCATTTTTTGAATTGGGGATGGGTGCTGTCATTGGGTTTCTTCTTGTGAATGAAAGCGTTTACACGATGTATTATGTTAGTCAACATGTTTTTTCTCTTTTTTTATCTATCCACTTTATTTCGGATTGGCTCTATTTTCCTTGATTTTCCACTGTGAAGTATGAAAATTTACATTTTTATCGGTTACATCGTCGCACTTGACAATGAGCGCTCCCTCCTTTTCCCAGTAAGATTTTACCGTATGTCCGCTCATGGGTCCGTCTTCGGGACCGCGCACGGTGTGATCATCGGGGTTTACCACAATTTTCAGACCGAACGACTCATTGAGCATGTCCATGTCACCGCGGCTGTTGCCACCCACAATAAGTGGTTTGGTTTTGATGAATGTCTCGATGGTGTGAGCCTTCCCGTCGTCCTGCGGAATGGGCAGAATGATCTCTCCAGTAGTTTTTCCCTCTTTCACCACACACTTTGCACCCAGGATGTTCAGCGGAGAAATACCCAGCTCCTCGGCCACAAATTTCTGGTAAAGGAACTCGGGCGAGGCGGTCAGTATCCATACTTCAAAGCCGAAATCCTTCAGGTTGGCAATAAGTTCTTTCATCTCGGGATAGAACTTCCCTTTGTATGATTTCCGATAGCAGTCGTAACCAATATTCTCAATCTCCTGCTGCGATAACCCTGCCAAAAAGTGAACCCTGTCTTCAACGTAAGGCTTGCCTACGTTATTTCCATCCTTGACCATCCGATCGAGTATCGCCAGTTTAGCAGCTGCTTCCCGGTCATTTCGCTTTTTCAGCACCTCATCAGCATATTGGTACAGAGCCTCATCGGCCAGATAGTGGGGCACTTGCCCGAAAGTGGTGCCGTCGCAATCAAAGACTGCCACCTTTCTTTCTTGCATGATGCGGGTGGCATTTAGAAAACTCTCCAGCCTTTGGTTGATCTCCTCCGACCATCCATGTATGGGCCGGTAACTCTGTGCTACAACACTCTGTACAAAAACACTAATGACCAGGGAAAGGGTAAATAACAATCTTTTCATTTCTTTGTTCGGTAAATTTTATGAATCTGCCAATAATCTCTTTTTCTCTGCATTCCAGGTGAACATGGTGAACACAATGGCCAGTATACAGGCCGTAAGCATCATGATAAATGCAGCATCCCATCCCATGTGATCCACAATAAAGCCAATGGCGATATTTGCTCCCAGGGCACCCCCCAAATATCCAAACAGGCCTGTCAATCCAGCCGCTGTGCCTGCTGCTTTTTTGGGTACCAGGTCGAGTGCCTGCACACCGATCAACATCACCGGGCCATATATTAGGAAGCCGATCGCGATCAGGGCAATGTTGTCGACCCAAACCTGTCCCTGCGGATTTTTCCAGTAGATATAGATTGCTACCATCACCAACAACATGTAGATGACAATAGCAGGAGCTCTTCTGCCTTTGAATATTTTATCTGATATCCATCCACACAACAGTGTACCCGGTATTCCGGCATACTCATAGGCGAAGTAAGCCCATCCCGATTCATTGACCGAAAAGTCCTTGGCTTCTTTCAGATAGGTAGGGGCCCAGTCGAGCACACCATATCTCACCAGATAGACCATGATATTGGCCACGGCGATCAACCAGAGAAATTTGTTGTTTAATACATATTTGAAAAAGATCTCTTTGGTTGTAAATTCTTTTTCATACTTCTCATTGTAACCTTTCGGATAATCGTTCTTATACTTTTCGATATTGGGCAATCCGCAGGATTGGGGCGTATCGCGAATGAGGAGGTAAGCAATAAAGGAGACCACGATGGCAATCATTGCAGGAAAATACAATTTGCTATGCCAGTCGCCAAAAATAGCTACACCCAGAATAGCAAGAGGGCCTATCAGACCACCACCGACGTTGTGTGCCACATTCCATATCGACATCTTGGTACCTCTCTCCTTGGTGGAGAACCAGTGCACCATGACCCGCCCCGAAGGAGGCCAGCCCATTCCCTGAAACCAACCATTCACAAACATTACTGCAAACATGATTGCGACCGACGAGGTAAGCAGAGGCACGGTACCAAGGCATAATATGGTGAGCCCCGATAGCAACAGTCCCAAGCTTAAAAATACACGTGCGTTGCTCCTGTCCGATACACCAGCCATAAGGAACTTGCTGAGACCGTAAGATATGGAGACCGCTGCGGCGATGACGCCGAGCGAACCCCTTGAGTAACCCATATCAATGAGGTCAGGCATTACCAGAGAAAAGTTTTTCCTTACCAGGTAATAACCTGCGTAGCCAATAAAGATTCCCATGAAAACCTGAAAACGCAACCGCTTGTAGGTGGGGTCGATTTTCTCCTGGGGCAATAACTCTTTGTGTGAAGGTGGTTTAAGAATACCGATCATTTTATTAAAAATTTTTCTCAATAAATATACACAATAAAATGCAAAGATAGTTTACAGCACCATTATTTAAAAAATATAATTAGCTGCCAGCGCAACATAGTCACGCACCTGCTCTTCCTCCCATTTTGTATCTTTCTGAAGTTCTTTGGCCATGATAGATGCTACGGCAGGAGCCATTTCCACTGAGACTTTGGCATCCATGTAAAGGGCCCTCACCCTGCGTGCCAGGACATCATCGACTGTACGTGCCATCTCCTGTTTCACGGCCCACACCACCTCGGC
>CAZRRC010000025.1:4511-5965 GCA_964602395.1 uncultured Proteiniphilum sp.
TCAATCTGTGGAATGTGCCGGATCACCTCTTTCTTACTCATGGGCAGAGAACGACCCAGGCTCATATTCCCGGCCAGGATATCATAAAAAGTAAGTCCCAGCGTGTAAAAAGGTTTCTCCCACCATTGATAATTACCAATGATGAAGCGCTGGTTTTTCACCAGATGGGGTGCATTTCTGCTCAAATAGCCTCTTTCGTGCAATGCTTCTCTGACCAAAGCCACATCTCCTTTTTGCAGATAACGCACACCGCCATGGACCAGTTTGGTGCTGCGGCTCGACGTTGCTTTTGCAAAATCAGATTGTTCCAGCAACACGGTTTTATATCCCCTACTTGCTGCATCCACAGCGATACCTAAACCGGTAGCACCTCCTCCTATTACAATAAAATCCCACCCAGAGCCATCCTTGACTTCTTTTAATCGATCGATATATTGTTCCCGTACCATAAATAATGTTTTAATTCCTCAAAAATAACAAGAGTATTCGACATACCAAAATTAATTCGAAAGTATTTGAAAGTATTTCGAATATTAACATAATTATTCGCAACCGAAAGCAACTGTTTCTTCATAAAAAACCGAATGGAACCATCCAGCTAAAGCAGTATGCGAAAAATAAAACAAAAAAATGAATGTTTCAGATGCCGCAATTTTGTGAAACCTTTTCTTTTTCGTAGTTTTGTTCTCCATGACATGCAAGTGATTTGCTTTTCCGGTAAGTAATTATGCGCTAACCAACACCGGAAGTTAAGATGACGCTCTTTAGGAGCAGACAAAATTTACAACAATGAAAGATGATCATCAAAAATTAAACAGTGGCCAGCGCTTTCGGGTCATATTGGATGAGCTGGAAAAAAAGGGTTACGTCTCGGTGCAGGATCTCAGCGAACTCTTGGGAGTATCTGAAGTAACCATTCGAAAGGATTTGAAAGAACTCGAAAGCAAAAGTCTACTTTTGCGTGATCATGGTGGCGCGAGTGCCGTGAGTTCACTGATCGACGACCGGCATATCGATGAGAAGGAGAAGATCATGGTCGATGAGAAAATCCGCATCGCCAACGCAGCCATTCAGTTATTGAACAACAACGACCGGATTATCATCGCTTCGGGCACCACCCTGCTGTATTTTGCACGCAAGATACCGATGACAGAACAGCTGACAGTGATCACCTCTTCGGTGAAAGTTTCGCTGACCCTCTGTTATAATCCCAACGTGGAGATCATTCAGCTGGGTGGCTTCATGCGCAAAAGCTCCGCATCGGTCATTGGCCCTTATACAGAGCATATATTGAATGAGTTGATGTGCAACAAACTCTTTATTGGTGTGGATGGAATAGGTATTGACTTTGGATTAACCACCAGCAACATTGGGGAAGCTCATCTGAACCAGTATATGCTTGATGCCGCCAAGGAGGTTATTGTCTTATCCGATTCATCGAAATTCGGGAAACA
>CAZRRC010000025.1:6065-31132 GCA_964602395.1 uncultured Proteiniphilum sp.
CTAATTCCCCAAAGCACAGACTATACAGGCAAAGAGGGACAGCGGGTCGTGCTCAGCTATACCCCGCTGCAAGGCGACACGGTGAAGATCAACCGTGTCTCCGAAATTTTCACCGCAGCTCTCCTGACTGAAGGTTTTCCAAATAAGGTGGCAAGGGAACCGGTGAGAATTCAAAGTATTTGGGTGGGAGGTGATTATCTCAACATGATCATCGAGACCGAATACCACAGCAAACCGCACAAGGTAGCCCTGTTTCGTGATACTTCGTCATCCACCGTCGATCTCCATTTCAGTCACTCCCGCGAAAGCGACCCGCCCGGTTATCCGCAGATCATGTATTGTTCTTTTCTGTTGGAAGGACTGCGTACAAAAAACGAAGACGCCATTCCTTTCCGCCTCTTTATCCAGACCTACGACGGACTGCGCGAAATTCCCTATATTCTGAAATAAAACCACAGATCGCTAGCCCCAAACCACGGCCCTACACAATATTCACCTACCGATGGCCTCTTAGAACGATGATAGTCGACCGCTACATCACAGGAATAGGCTCTTCGTCGATGGTGAAATCGATCGGTAACAGGCATTTTACATTCACCTTCTCCCCTCCGTTTTCACCGGGTATCCACCTGGGCATCAATCCAAGCACCCGTATGGCCTCATCATTCAGAGACGAATGAAATCCCTCCACTACTTCAATATTGGACACTGTCCCATCGGCAGCGACGATAAAAGAACAGAGTATCCGTCCCTCAATACCCGCTTGCAACGCTTCACGGGGATAGCGAATGTTGTGGGAAATAAAATTTGCCAGTCCTTCTTCGCCGGTTTCATAATATGGCATCTTATCCACAATGGTGTAGATATCGTTGTTTTCAAAAACACTCCGGTCGGTCTTGGCATAGGCTTTCGCTGTGGCGGAGCTGGAAGTTTTGGGGCTTCCCGTAGCCATTCGTGCATTTTTATTCAGTTTAAAGTACATCGGCACATAGGTTTCGGCACGCACGATCTCTCCTTTATGCCGGGCAGGGCGCCAGGGAGGCATATTCTTAAGGATGCGCAGCGCCTCCTCATTGAGCAGTGAATCGGCACGATGAATGATGTTGAAGTTCGAGAGGGTGCCATCTTTCTCCACCACGAAAGTGTATACTACAAGTCCCTGTGCGTTCCGGGCTACCGCATCGGGGGGATAGCTCAGCGTGCTCGAGATAAATCGGTGCATCTCAGCCGTGCCACCAGTATACATGGGAACAATGTCGGGATCTGTAATAATTTTATCGCTGCCAGAGAGCGGGGGATTCTGTGCCATGAGGAATGAAGACGCAGAGATCGCAGTACCCAGTATAACATAGAGCAGCGATACACTGATAAACCTGTGTAAGTCCATTGATGATGATCTGAATCTGTTTTGTTGTTACATACACAAAGATACAAAAACCATCGGGCCACACAAGGGAAAAAAACTGTTTGTTTCTCCTGCTTACGGAGTGGCCTATTCCCACACAACACCCAGGCAGCGGCTATCCCTGCATTTCTTCCCCGGTTTCGGTCTGCGCACTTTCCCAACCTATCATGGCGATCTTGCGGGTCTTGCCCCACATATAACCGCCGATCTTTCCAGTCGATTGTATGACGCGGTGACAGGGTATCAGAAATGACACTGGGTTGCTGCCGATGGCCGTGCCTACTGCCCTGCAAGCACCATCATTTCCAACTTGTGCGGCAATATGACCGTAGGTGGAGAGGTTTCCCATTGGAATTTTCAAAAGAGCCTCCCATACTTTCAACTGAAAAGAGGTACCCTTCAGGTGCAACTTTATGGCAGAGAGGCTGCTTCGCTCATTCTGAAAAATGTGCAGTGCATTTTTTTGATTCATGTCAACCTTTTGTTGCAATGTTGCCCGCGGAAACCGGCGCTGCAAATCATCAATCGGATTCACCTCCTCATCGATAAAAGCCAGATAACAAATCCCTTTCAACGTGGATGCCACAATGAGTTCACCAAAAGGACTTGGGGCATAACTGTAGTTTATCGTGAGGTTCTCTCCTCCATTTTTGTATTCTGCAGGGGTCATCCCTTCAATCTGAATAAAAAGATCGTGTAGCCGTCCTGTGCCCGAAAGCCCTGTATCGAATGCCGTGAACGAAAGGGTGGCCTGTTCTTCTTTCAGTAGCTTCCGGGCATGCTCGATGCTGATATACTGCAAAAATTTCTTGGGTGTGGTTCCTGCCCATTCACTGAACAAACGGTGAAAGTGAAAGGGACTCAGATGCACATAGCGGGCCACCTCATCGAGACCAGGCTGCTCCTTAAAGTGGGCAACGATATAGTCGATTGCTTCGGCAATTCGTTTATAATTATGTTGTTGCTGATCTTCCATTGTGCCTCATTTGATTCTGTTTCGCAAATTTTAAATATGGGGTAAATATGACCAAAGTGGGAACCGTAGCTGGTTCAACTCTGTTCGTTCAAATATTCGTCACAAATATCCCTCATCTGTCGCAAACATCCAATCCGAAACTTGCGGAATTTCTCCAGCATGATCAAGAGGACTCAACCAGGGAGGAACTCATACAAAAATATTCATTTTTTTTAAGGCTGCAATCTATCGGCAACCGATTTTCTTTTCTGAGCTATGGTACCGCTGATGAATAGTTTGCGATAAATATGAAAGGGATTATTATTTTGTCGTTGAAAAAGCGTACCTTTGCGCTCTAAAAAGATTGTTTTCATGCAAAATATCCGTAATATTGCCATCATTGCCCACGTGGATCATGGTAAGACCACGCTGGTGGACAAAATGTTGATGGCAGGCCACCTTTTCCGGGACAACCAACAAAGTGAAGACCTGATCCTGGATAACAATGATCTGGAAAGGGAAAGGGGCATTACCATCCTCTCGAAAAATGTTTCCATACAATACAACGACACCAAAATAAACATCATCGACACCCCAGGTCACGCCGACTTCGGTGGAGAGGTAGAGCGGGTGCTCAATATGGCCGACGGTTGCCTGCTGGTAGTCGACGCCTTCGAAGGGCCCATGCCGCAAACCCGCTTTGTATTGCAGAAAGCCCTGGAGATAGGACTCAAGCCAATTCTGGTAATCAACAAAGTGGACAAGCCCAACTGCCGTCCCGAGGAGGTGCAGGAGGAAGTGTTCGACCTGATGTTCAGTCTCAACGCCACCGAGGAGCAACTCGACTTTCCTACCATCTATGGTTCTGCCAAGCAAGGCTGGATGTCGGACGACTGGGAAAAGCCTTCCGACAACATCATTCCGCTGCTCGATGCCATTCTCCAACATATCCCTGCTCCCAAAATAAGGATGGGAACACCACAGATGCTGATCACCTCACTCGATTACTCCAACTACGTGGGACGTATTGCCGTGGGGCGCATGCATCGCGGCACCATCCGTCTCAACAAAGACTATGCACTTTGCAAACGCGACGGTAGCATCAAGAAAATCCGCATCAAAGAGTTGAATGTCTTCGAGGGTCTGGGAAGGTCGAAAACGGAGGAAGTAAGCTCCGGAGATATCTGCGCGTTGGTTGGCATCGAAGGATTCGAAATCGGTGACAGCATCACCGACCTGGAGAAGCCGGAGCCGCTCGACCCCATTGCCATTGACGAACCCACTATGTCGATGTTGTTCACCATTAACAATTCACCCTTTTATGGGCAGGACGGCAAATATGTTACATCACGACATATCTACGAGCGACTGATGCGCGAGCTGGACAAGAACCTGGCGCTGCGTGTGGAAGAGACAGGCAATTCCGACTCCTGGATTGTATATGGGCGTGGCGTACTCCATCTCTCCGTGCTCATCGAGACCATGCGACGAGAAGGGTATGAACTGCAGGTAGGCCAACCACAGGTAATCATCAAGGAGATCGCCGGGGAGAAGCATGAGCCGGTGGAGCAGCTTACAGTGAACCTCCCCGAGGAGTCCGCCAGCAAGATCATCGACGTCATCACCCGCCGCAAGGGAGAACTACTCTCCATGGAGAATAAGGGAGACCGGATGCACATGGAGTTTACCATTCCTTCGCGGGGTATCATCGGACTGAACAACGTGGTACTTACACTCTCTGCTGGTGAAGCCATCATGGCACACCGCTTTCTGGCGTTTCAACCCTGGAAGGGAACCATTGAAAAAAGGCTCAACGGCTCCATCATTGCCGGCGAATCGGGCAATGCCTATGCCTATGCACTGGATAAACTGCAGGACCGGGGTCGCTTTTTCATTGAACCCCAGACCGATGTATATGCCGGCCAGGTAGTGGGTGAACACAGCAAGGAAGGTGACCTGGTAGTGAATGTCACCAAATCGAAGAAACTGACCAACGTACGTGCTTCAGGCACCGACGACAAGGCACAGCTGGCTCCTCCGGTAGTTTTCAGTCTTGAAGAAGCGCTCGAGTATATCAAGGAAGATGAATACGTAGAAGTAACCCCCAAATATATGCGTATCCGTAAGATTCAGCTCGATGAGACAGAGCGCAAACGGGCCTCAAAGAAAGCATGACGCAGGCAAAAGGGGCAGTCCACTGTATGCCACTGTCCCTGCTGCGACTTCAGGGTCAACTTTCCATTTGGATAGACATAAATCTCCACCCGTCTGTTTTGGACCTTTCCCCTTGTGGTGCTGTTTACCGTAACAGCAACGTGGAACCAAAATAGAACAGCTCCACCTTGGCCCCATTACCGTGTTGCTGGGGCCACAGCCCCGACAACTCAATTACACCGGATCATGTTACTCTGGTTTTTCCGCGAGTACTATTTTTAGTGCAACACTATTGATAAGAAAATCCTCCACGCCAGAACCATACGGTTGACTAAAGGTTGTTCGACAACTGATATTTTTAATCTCCTTACCTTTCACTCCTGAATATTCTATGATTATTTTGTCATTCTCTACCTTGAATGGCAAATCCTCAATGGTTACTTTACAGACTGACTCCACAGTTGTTTCATGAATGGGTTGGTCCAGGTTGCGAACTAACTGAAGGGTTCCTGTCTTGATCCGCTTTTTTTCCTGGTCAAACGTTAGTGAGATGGAACCCGAGATCTTCATGGTTCCATAAAAATCATCACTAGATGTTTTTGTGTAGGATGCCGAAAAAAAATTGTTGGCAAATGTAGCTCGTACAGGGGCTGCTACACAACCTGTATCATAAAATTCATTCGAGGTACCCATGTTGAATCCATACTCCTGTGTATCTGGATCAATGGAACTAACCCCCATCATACCCACATTACATTCACGCATGTATGTGAATAACCTGGAATCGATCTCATCGTTATCCGATTGTTCCGGTTCCTGCGTGTTTACCTCGGTCACGGTCACCTTGCCTGCTTCCACATCAACTTCCACTGTTCCTCGGTAACCTTTTTCGTTGATCACTGTCACCAGCCACTTACCTGCCTTTACAAGCATATCGATGCCATCTGAGATGCCATTTTTCGTGGTGGTGTAGATAGATGGAGAACCATCACTGCTGCTCCCGCCATCTTTCTTTTCTATGATTACAATGGATTTAGATTTTTCTTTATTTTTATCCGTTACCGACACCTTGCCTTTGGTCTCCTCCTTGTCATCTTTTTTGAACACCGTCTCATCTACCTTGTTGCGGATGGCGTTCACCACGTCACTGCCATTGAAGCCGGTGTATCCGACATCACCGGCCACCTCCTCCAGAATGTCAGAGACTGCATGAAAACCGTGCTCTGCTGCTTCTTTCCAGCTCTCCGACTTGGTCATCTTCTCCACGTTATCACCCACTTTGACCACCGTGGTGCCTGTACCAAAACCGGGGACCACAGCTGATGTTGCATCGAGTATTACATTGGCACCCGATTCAATACCTTTTGCCCCTTCGTTCACCACAATCTTCTGCGGCGTGAGTCCTTTCTCCTGAGCCAGGTCGGAGAAGTCAGTCTCCCCATCGTGATAAAAATCATTGTAGATCTGTCCTGCCGAAGAGTCATAATCACCCTCTTGCAGCTTCTTCCAGAAATCAGCCTCATCCTTCGATTGTTTTTTCCACTCATCCCTCATACCATTGTAGAGCTTGCTGCGTTCGACAGCTGTCATGTTGGAAGCGATGGTGGTGATCCGTTCCCGGTTGCGCTCACCCGAACCGCTTATCCAGGAAAAGAACTCCTTGGTAGAACTGAAGATTCCTCGCGTCTGGGTAGGTCGTTGAAGCACACCTGATGATTCAAGCTGCTGAATAGCAACAATGTACTTATCAACCTCTTTGTTCATCTCTTCCATCTCAGCGAAAAACATTCCGAACTCATCCTCACTAACTGTTCCTTCGAACGGAGCCTTCGTGAATCCATCGGAAGTGTAGTTCAGGGCATTCAGTATCAGCGATTCTTTGCGGTAGGCGAACTCGTAAAACAGTTCCGCATCACTCTTGAAGCCTTCATAGCCAATATCGGCAGTTCCAATCCCGGAGTCATCTGTATTGCATCCCGAAAACAGGGTGACAACAATCACCGGGCATACAATTAAAGTAGAAATGAATGACTTTTTCATCGTTCAGATTTTTGTATTTTTATATTATTTAACATCACATCCACGACAAAAATATAAAAGAATCAAACTTCTTCTTTTAACAAATCGTACAATTTTACATAACAAATCGTATATCATTGGGGAAAAGATGAGGTTTTACAATAGATTTCGAACGTAAGTAGATAACTGACACAAAAAAACCTGCCAAATAGCAGGTTCCTAAATTTTATATATCTGACTCAACAGATCACTTGATCAGATTGATAAACTCCTCACGGGTTTTTTGTTCCCTGAAAACGCCCGTAAAATCGGATGTGGTTGTGATGGAATTCTGTTTTTCCACACCCCGCATCTGCATGCACATATGCTGCGCCTCTATCACTACCATCACACCCATGGGATTCAGTGTCTTCTGGATGCACTCTTTTATTTGTGTGGTAAGGCGCTCCTGCACTTGCAGCCGGTGAGCAAAAATATCCACCACGCGGGCAATCTTGCTGAGCCCAGTAATATATCCATCGGGGATATACGCTACGTGCGCCTTTCCAAAAAAAGGCAACAAGTGATGTTCGCACAGCGAAAACAGGTCGATATCTTTCACAATCACCATCTGACGGTAGTTTTCTTTGAAGAGAGCCGAACGGAGAATCTCTTCGGGATCCTGCCAGTAGCCCCTTGTCAGAAATTGCATGGCTTTAGCCACCCTGTCGGGTGTCTTTACAAGACCCTCACGTTGTATATCCTCACCCAGCAGCGAGAGTATATCTCTCATATGCTCTGCGATGACTGGTTTTTTCTGTTCTGATTCTTCTAAAGTCATCCGTGATCGGTTTATTTTCAATTAATTGGAATTTTCACTTCATCCACCACAATATACATTTCCTTGCCAAAGGAAGGAAATGCTCTTCTCAACTCCTGCATGACTGCCTCTGCCTCTACACGGGTGGTGAAGTTGCCTACCCGCAATCGCCAGAACGGAGAATCGAACAGCACCACCGTCTCATGCTCGGGAAACATGTTGTTTATCTGATTCTGTTTGCGGCTGGCTTCATTCTTAGAGGTGCGTTGGTCGTTACCCGAGAAAGCTTGTATTTTAAAGCCCCGCATCTTGTGATACTGCATGGTGCCATCGGCATTGGTGTAAACCGTTCGGAGAGGAGCCATGGGGCGTCCCAGCACCCGGCTTATGCTCTCATCCTCGTACACGGTAACCCTTCCCTTACCCGGGACGACCGAGTTCAGTTCCTGCAGGATCTCCTTCTTTTGTGATGAGGTCTGTGGAGATGTTTCTGAAGCATTTTGTGCAGAAACCGCAGCAAAGGGTCCTGTCAAAACCAGCAACAAGGAAACAACAAGGATATAATGAGATTTTTGATGCATATTTTTCTAATTAACTGAAAGATAATTGCTGAAAGTCGATTTCCAAACCACTGCCTCCGTTATAAACCCAACTAAAAGGCTGATAGCTGATAACCGACAGCTGCTCATACCCGACCACAAAGATAACGAAACACCACAGACCCTGTGTGGATCTGTGGTGAAATTCTGTTAATCACTTAAAAAGCCTCAATGATCGGCATGAATTTGTCTACGCCCAGTGATGCTCCCCCAATAAGTCCGCCATCGACATCGGGATTCGAGAACAACTCTTTCGCGTTGGAAGCGTTACAGCTGCCACCATAAAGAATGGAGGTGTTGTCTGCAATTTCCGCTCCATATTTCGCAGCCAGTGTCTTGCGGATAAAAGCATGCATCTCCTGTGCCTGTGCAGCCGAGGCAGTCTTACCCGTTCCAATGGCCCACACCGGCTCGTAAGCAAGCACAATTTTGCTGAACTCCTCTGGAGCAAGGTCAAACAATGAGGATTCAATCTGTGATTTTACCACTTCGAAATGCTTCTCTGCTTCTCTTTCCTGTAGCACCTCTCCGATACAAAAGATGGGGGTGAGTCCGTTTGCGAGTGCCAACAGCACTTTCTCCTTCAATATTTCGGCTGTATCGTGATAGTAAGCCCTTCTTTCGCTGTGACCAAGGATCACATAGGTAGCGCCAGTGGAGGCGATCATCGCAGCTGCCACTTCGCCTGTGTAGGCTCCCGACACCTTGTCGGCACAGTTTTGTGCAGCCACCCCTATTTTGTTTGTGTCCACGGCGTTCACTACGCTTGCCAGATGGATAAACGGCGTACCGATGACCACGTCACACTTCACCGTTTTATCTTTCAGCGCTTCATTCAATGCTGTTGCCAGAGCAACTCCTTCCTGCAGGTTCAGGTTCATTTTCCAGTTACCTGCGACAATGTTTTTTCTCATAAACAATCTTTTATTTAATAATTAATGCAATCTTTTCAGTGGCGGGCAGCATACTGTCGTCCCACTTTCCCATTACCGTGCCCTCTTTCAGGAGCATCAGTCCGGGGTTAGACCGGATCATGGTTTTCAGCACCCGCTCATCGGCATGGGCAAACTGAAAGCCTGTTTTATTTTGTTCCTCCCAATCCCCTACTACCCCGGGGTCCGATGCGGTAAGTATATAAAAGGGAAAGCCTTTTTTTGCAGCAAAAGCGGCTGTTTCTCTGAAGCGGTTCAGATGTCGCATGTGCATATCTTCCAGCGAATAAGCCACCATCAGGAAGCTGTAGGAGGGGTTCGAGAGCAGGATATCGGTAATGTCACCCCCGGCCTGAAACGTGTTGGTTGTTTCATCAAAATAGAGTGCCTCCACGGCAAAATCTTCTATGGCCGACTTTTCTCCTTTGCGCACCAGGTTGGTTTTCATTTCCACGAAGGTCCATGTGGAGTCGTTCCAAGGGTAATTCTCTTCCGTGAATTCCCTAGTCACACCCTCCTTACTGTACATGAAAATGGTTTCGTAGAGATCGGCTTTCTCCGGATCCACATACATCTGCTGGGGAATATTGGCACCCACCCTGTAGGGACGAAAATCAATCACCGGGAGCCTGTACACATTGTGTAACGCAAAGAACAGTCCCAAAAGCAAGGTAAAGGCAGCCACAGGCAGCGCCATTTTTTGTGTAAAGAGCGGCCTGAGTTGTTTCCATTTTAGCACCAGCCAAATGGCACCCGCCAGCAACACCATGTTTTTATAGAAAGTATGCCAGTTGCTGATGATGAAAGCATCGCCGAAACAGCCACAATCTTCCACAGGGTTGGCAATCGCTACCCACAAGGTGAGCGGTGTAAAGAAAATCATGAAAAGCAGGATCAGTCGGGTGGTCCATTTCCTGTAAATCCCCAGCAGCAGAAAAACGCCCAGTGCGAATTCGCTCGTCACCAGGAGCAGGGCTGCGGGTAAAGCCAGTGGAAAGAGAACCGTCAGGTCGAGCTCAATCAGATAGTCCTCAATTTTGTAGGTAAATCCCAGTGGATCTACCGCTTTCATGAGTCCGGAAAAAACAAAGGTTACTCCCACAAGTATACGGGACAACACCACCATTATTTTTGCCGTGTTGCTCATACTTCCTGATCGCCGAAATGCAGTTTAATCAATCCAAAAATGGCATAATTCACCATGTCGCGATAGTTGGCATCCACACCTTCAGAGATGAGTGTTTGCCCCGCGTTGCCTTCTATTTCCTTGGTGCGGTATATTTTCATCAGAATCAGGTCGGTATAAGAACTAACCCGCATGCTTCGCCAAGCTTCATCGTAATCGTGGTTTTTGGCACTCATCAGCGCTTTGGTCTCAGCCATATGGCTGTCGTACAATTCCAATGCTTTTGCGGGGGAAAGATCTATGCTGTCGGCATATCCCAGCTCGAGCTGGATCAGTGCGATGATACCGTAATTCACGATACCGATGAACTCGGGAAATATACCTTCGTTCACCTTGTTCTCTTTCTTCACCTCGAGCGAGCGTATCCGGTTGGCTTTGATAAAAATCTGATCGGTCACCGATTCAGGCCTGAGAATACGCCAGGAGGCTCCGTAGTCATGCAACTTTTTGACAAAAATCTCCCGGCAAATCACAACTACCTCGTCGAATTGTTTGTTGGTAACATCCATAGTGCATTGTGTAATCTGATGAACAAAGATAAGCAAAAAAAAGGTACAAGCATTTAATCCTGTACCTTTTTACGCGTGTGTAGTTACGCTGTTATCATGAAATGCGGAGGGTTTTCCCTACACGCAGCACTGTTTTCGTTGTGATGTTGTTCATTTCGCAGATTTCCCTCACCGTAAGGCCATAGCGTCGCGAAATGGCCCCCAACGTATCTCCCGATTTAATGCGGTGATACTTCACGTCGCCGGAGACATACTTGTTGGTTGAAGCGGTAGGCTCTTTGTATGCCGAAGGGTTGGTAACCAGCGACCTGCTGCTGTTGGATGTTTTCCGGTAGCTCGAGTTTGTCACCAGGTATTCATCACGATGGGTTACCTTGTTATCGAAATCGATGATGAAGTTGGGATTGATGGGTTTGCCCAGGAAGCGGGTCTCGAAGTGGAGATGGGATCCGAATGACCGTCCCGTGTTTCCAGCCAGGCCGATGGCTTGTCCAGAACGCACAAAGTCGTTTTCCTCTACCAGAAATTTCGAAAGATGTCCGTACACAGTTTCCAGGCCGTTTACATGGCGAATGACCAGATAATAGCCGTAGCCTCTTCTTTCGAACTGCTTGACCCTGATCTTCCCGTCGAAGGCGGCATAGATGGTGTCACCCGTCTGTGCTTTGATATCGATGCCATAATGATAACGGCGGCTGCCTCTTCTTCCGAAGTTTGAGGTCATGTGGCCGTCGGCAGGCATGGTAAAGTTCTCCAGATCTACCATGAATGTATCGGGAGCATTTTTTAAACTTCCGTAAATATTGACATGCCTGTTAGTCCACAAACCTCCGTAGATGTCGTCGGCGGGGATATCATTGGGATCAAAAGACTCTCTTCGCTCTTCAGCCTCCTCCAACACCGACAAATCCATTTTAAGCTTTAACCCATCGGCAAACAGTCCAGACGTTTCACTCAAACTAGCACTGTGTAACTGCTTGGAAATTACTTCCGACCTTTCCTTGTCGGGTATCTCCGGCGTGGTTTGCGTGAAAGCGTTCAATGTCATGAACATCAAGGTTGCAGGCAAAAAAAGGCGTGCTTTTACGAAAAAATGATTTCTTTCCATTGCGACCTGACTCTTTATTTTAATTGACACGTTGTAAAATTTAGTAGCCTCTTGTTGTTACAGTTCGTCCTGCGCGTATAAAAAAGGAATGAGAAAGGGTGGATCATCCACTATTTCCCCTGGATTGAAAAAACGTTTCAGCTCTTTCGCTGCTGTATCGGGAGAATCGGATGCATGTACAATATTCTCCTGTACACTCATGCTGTAGTCACCCCTGATAGTACCGGGTAGCGCTTCCCGTCCGTTTGTTACTCCTGTTATTTTCCTGACAATGTTCACTACATCCACACCCTTGAGTGCCATCACGACCACAGGGCCAGCCTGCATAGAATCTTTTATCCTTCCGTAAAATGGCTTATTGAATAAGTGAGCGTAATGTTCCGCAAGTATTTCATCGGATAGACACATCATCTTCATCCCCACAATCTGGATCCCTTTTTTTTCGAAGCGACCAATCACTTCTCCCAAGATACCACGTTGAACTGCTGATGGTTTTAGAATAACGAGTGTAACCTGCATGAACGACGAACAATTACAAAAGACCTTTTAATTATAGATTTTTTTCCTTAAATCGATTTCAAAGTAAACTTTTTATTGTCTTATCGCCAAATTGTGGAAACATTTTTTTTCGTAGCCAATCGTCAACAAAAGGCCGAAATAGACCATAACTATATATCATATAGCACATTAATCGAAAACATGTTATAAAACATATCACCTTTGTTTTAAGGAGATTACACATTTATTAATCATTTATTCAAGTTTCGCAAACTCTGTCGAATAACCGTGCCTTGTTCCTCGTTTTTTACCTCTTTTTTCTAAGAAATGGTAAGTCCCTCTTACTCCTCTGGTGGCACTAAGAAAGTATTACCCATAGAAGAAGCGCAGTTATTTTACTTTTTTTAAATAATACGAACCCAAAATGGCGTGGAAAACATCCACAGAATAGGGGGAATTCCGTATCTTTGCTGCGATTTCATACGATTAAAATTATATATTTTCAAAGGTATCGTATGGAATTCTCTTTAATCATGTTCTTGTGTGAAAAAGATTCTCATGCTTGTTTCATATTACATCAGTTTGATTCAAGCATAAATAGGTCGGGTTTCTAAAATCAACAAAAAATACAATGATTTCTTACAAGTCAATCAACAACATCACCGGCTGGATCATGTTTATCGTGGCTGCCATTGTTTACCTGATTACCATTGAGCCTACAGCGAGTTTTTGGGATTGTGGCGAGTTCATCACCTCGGCCTTTAAGCTGGAAGTAGGTCACCCACCTGGCGCCCCCATTTTTATGCTGGTAGGGAATCTATTTACCCAGTTTGCAGGAGATTCTTCCCAGGTGGCCAAAATGGTCAACAGCATGTCGGCCCTGATGAGTGCCTTCACCATTCTATTTCTCTTCTGGACCATTACACACCTCACACGCAAGCTCATTCTCTCCGGCAATGAGGAGAAACTGACTGTGGGACAAACCATCGTGGTAATTGGCAGCGGAATGGTAGGTGCCCTGGTCTACACCTTTTCCGACACTTTCTGGTTTTCGGCCGTAGAAGGAGAGGTATATGCCTTTTCTTCCATGCTTACCGCCCTGGTCTTTTGGTTGATTCTCAAGTGGGAAGACAATGCAGATAAACCCCATTCCGACAAATGGCTGGTGCTGATTGCCTATATCATGGGGTTATCCATTGGCGTGCACCTGCTCAACCTGCTCTGTATCCCGGCTATTGTGCTGGTACACTATTTCAAGAAAAACGAAAACCCCACCTGGAAGGGAGGGTTGCTGGCACTTCTGGGCTCCTTCCTACTGATTATTCTATTGATGTGGGGCATCATCCCCGGATTCACCAAAGTGGGTGGATGGTTCGAACTTTTTTTCGTGAATACACTCGGCATGCCTTACAACACAGGTCTTTTTGTTTATCTGATTTTGTTGGTGGCATGCGTTGCCTGGACACTGTATGAGACCTTGTCGGAAAAGGGGAAAGAGTCGCGTGCACGAACCGCCTTCTTCCTCAGCCTCTCCATGGCCGGCATCCTCTTTATCGGGGACAAAGTGTGGCTGTGGATCCTGCTTCTCGCAGCAGGTGCCTACCTGGCCTTTCGATACAAAAAGCTGGAAATCAAATTCATCAACTTGGCTATATCCTGCCTGATGGTCATCCTGGTCGGCTTCTCAGCCTATGCCCTGATCCCCATTCGCTCAGGATCGAACACGCCACTCGATCTGAATTCACCCGAAGACATCTTCTCCCTGGGAAGCTACCTCAACCGCGAACAATATGGACAGACACCACTGATTCACGGTACCACCTATGCTTCCAAAATAGCCCGCAATGCCGACGGTTCGGCCATCAGCGACGGAGAGAAAATATCCTGGAAGCAGGTTGTAAAAACTTCTCCCGATCAGAAAGACCAATATGAGAAGGTCATCTCGTCCTCCTATAAATATACGAACACCATGCTCCTGCCCCGGATGCATTCAAACCCCAACAACCCATCCTTTGGAAATCACATCATCGGATACGAACGCTGGGGAGGGGTGTCCGACCGAAACCAAAAACCTACACTCTGGCAGAACCTGAAGTTCATGTTCGATTACCAGTTCAATTATATGTACTGGCGCTACTTCATGTGGAACTTCTCGGGACGGCAGAACGACATACAAGGTGACGGCGGCATTACATCGGGCAACTGGATCACCGGTATTCCCTTTTTTGACGAACATGTACTTGGCCTGGGGCCACAGGATCACATTGCTCCCGATGTGGTCGATAACAAAGGCCGCAACAAATACTACATGCTTCCGCTGCTGTTGGGCATCATCGGTATCTTCTACCAGTTGCGGCTCAAAGAGAAAGGAAACAAAAGCTTTGCGATTGTCTTCCTGCTCTTTTTCATGACGGGACTGGCCATTATCCTCTACCTCAACCAAACACCTTTTGAACCGCGCGAACGCGATTATGCCTACTCGGGCTCGTTTTATGCCTTCTCCATCTGGGTAGGCATGGGTGTGGCGGGTATCAGTCTCTTTCTGCGAAGCTACATCAAAAATACGACTGTGGCAGCCGGTCTTACCACCGCAGCATGCCTCTTTGTACCCTTGCAGATGGCATCCCAGAACTGGGACGACCACGACCGCTCCGGCAGGACCCTGGCACGCGACACCGGCATGAACTATCTCTGTGGCGTAGGCGAAAATGGCATCCTCTTTACCAACGGCGACAACGACACGTACCCACTCTGGTATGTGCAGGAAACCGAAGGCTACCGTACCGACGTGCGGGTGACCAACCTCAGCTTCCTCCAAACCGAGTGGTACATCGACCAGCTCCTGCGTCAGGCATACGAGTCCACCCCGCTGCCCATCAAGTGGTCGCGGCCACGTTATTCGGGTGATGCAGGCAGTGCCGCCTTTGTCATATCCAAAGAAGAAATTGAAAGTGTGCTGCGGCAAAACAACATTCCCGCGGTATCTTTCGGCTCCTATTACGATACAAACGCATTCAAAGATACTCTCTCCCTGAAACAGACCATGGAGAATCTGCGAACGGGACAGAACAGCAATCCCACAAATCCCTTTAACACAGGTGACACCCAGATCGTTCCAGGGAATGTACTGGCGCTCGATGTGGATACAACCCAGGTCGACTGGAAAGCGATCCACTCCAAACCGGGTGACAAGATGTACATCAATATGGGCGATAAATCAGCTGTATACCGGCAGGAACTGATGATCCTGGAGTTGCTCAGCAACATCAACGACGAAAACTGGCAGCGACCCTTGCATTTCGCCACCACTATCACGCCTTCGTTGTACATGAATCTGCAAAACAATAACTTTTCTTTGAACGGTCTTTCCTACCAGGTAGTGCCGGGAACGCCATTGAGCGGGGGAGTAAACATTGAAGCAGCTTACGACAACATGATGAACAAGTTCCGCTGGGGTGGTTTGGAAGAGAATCCCGACATCTACCTCGATGAAACCAGTCGGAGAATGCTTTCCACCTTCCGGCTCTATTTCACGCAGCTGATCAATGCGCTCATAGAGGAAGGTGAAAATGAAAAAGCGTTGGCCGCACTCGACAAAATCACCACACTGGTACCCGATTCCACGGTACATTATGGCACCGACGGGCTTCTTTTTGCCAGGGCATATTACAGGCTGGGTGAGCAGGAGAAAGCGGAAGCACTTATTTCCACCATCAGTGGACGCATCAACAGTAACCTCGATTGGTATGGCCGATTAAAACCCTTACAGATATCGAACACCCTCTCCGACATCGTCTACAACAACATCAACCCGATGCTGCTGATCAGCAGCATCTACCAGCAGTATGATCAGGAGAAATATCAGCTGATGACAGACGATCTGCTGCAGCATGCACAGCTTTATTACATGCAAGGTGTCAACTATGTGGGCGACCTTATTTTGAAAGAGATCACCGATGGCTCGGTGCGCAGTTACTATGGCACCGCGCAGGATGATACAATCACAAGGGCAGCAGCAGAGAAAACAATGCAAAAAACACTCGGCATGATGCAGCAATTCAGCCCAAGGCTGCTGGAACAATATAAAACAACTCCGCAATAAAACAGCGACAGCATGGGTCCTTGCATGGTGGCAAGGACCCATGACATAGTCGATGCGCAACCAGAAATTCCGACAAATGCTAATAGAACAACCTCCCTGCCTCTACAGGCTGCTTTTTCCAAAATCTCTTTGGCGAATCAGCGTACCCCACCAAAAAAGCGTTTATCTTACTTTCGACGACGGCCCCATCCCGGAGGTCACGCCCTGGGTACTCGATCTGCTGGACCGGTACAAGGTTAAGGCCACCTTCTTCTGTGTAGGCGACAATGTACGTAAATATCCCGCAGTATATCAACAGCTGCTGGAGCGGGGACATAAGACAGGAAACCACACCTTCAACCATATACAGGGATGGAACAGCAAAACCGCCTACCTGCTGAAAAACACAGAAAAGGCTGCAGCATTAATCGATTCCCCACTCTTCAGGCCACCCCACGGCCACATGCGGGTACCCCAGAACAAAGCATTGCAAAAAGCAGGATACAAAGTGGTGATGTGGGATGTGGTCACCCGCGATTACAGTCGCTTTAAGTCGCCCGAACAGGTACTCCAGAATGTAAAAAAATACACCCGCGATGGCTCCATCCTCGTGTTTCATGATTCACTCAAAGCCGAAAAGAAAATGAAATACGCCCTACCCCTTGCCATCGAGTGGTTGCTTGAGCAGGGATACTCCTTCGAATTAATTCCCTGAAGTAATTCCTAATTGCATTTCCTATTGCCCAAAATCCTGATTATCATTGTTGAATGCACAGGATTTCTTTATTCCCTATTTTGAGAAATATGGGAACCAACCTGAATTTGAGACCACGACAAAAACACAATAAAAGTTAAATATCAAAGAAAGTTTTGGAGATAAAATAAATGTATCTACATTTGCAGTGTACTATTTCACTAATACACTAATATGCTATTAAGCTATGCAAAAAAGAGTCCTATGATACAGATAAAGGATTTATCGTTTAAGTACGGGAATAAAGAGGTTCTCAATCATATCAGCATGAACCTCGAGGCAGGAAAGATATATGGCCTGCTAGGTGAAAATGGAGCCGGTAAAACCACGCTGCTGAAAATTATTGGCGGCCTGCAAAAGCCCTACCGGGGAAACTGTAGCGTGTGCAATGAAATTCCTTTTCAGCGGAAGCCCTCCTTGCTGAGTCGAATTTATTACCTTCCGGAAGAAATCGATTACATTCAAAACGATTATTCAGCCTTTCATTTTGCCAATTTGAATGCACCCTTTTATCCGAAATTCGATTGGGAGAAATATAAAAAAATCCTTGAAGAGTTTGATTTGGATGGCACCAAGAAATTGAACAAACTCTCACACGGGCAAGCCAAAAAGGCCGCCATCTCCTTTGCTGTTGCAGCCAATGTGGATCTTTTGTTGCTCGATGAGCCCAGCAATGGTTTGGACATCCCCTCCAAAACAATGTTCCGTAAAATCATGGCAGAGTATTGCTTGGAGAGCACCTGTACCCTCATTTCAACCCATCAGGTGCGGGATCTGGAAAACCTGATCGACCCCATCATCATATTGGATAACCGGGCGGTGCTGCTGAATGAATCACTGGAACGCATTTCCGTAAAGCTTTGCTTCACACTGGAATCCGCCATTCCTTCCGATGCACTCTATGCTGAACCCACTCTGGGCGGCTATCTGTGTGTGAGCAGGAACAAAAACGAACGCGAAAGCAGGGTCAATCTCGAGGCGCTTTTCAATGCCACCATGCAGCATAAAACAAGCATATACGAACTTTTTAAAAACGCATAAACAATGAATAACAATACATTTCAAGTGGACAGGTTCTGGAAACTCATTGTCAGAAATCTTAAAAGCCTCCGGAAGTACTGGGTACAAAGCCTGCTCATTGTCGCCGGGTTCCCGCTACTATTTTTCCTGATTAACCTCTCCCAAATTGGCATGGAAATAACTCTGGATAACAGAACCTCTTTTCTGAACAGCATGGTCAGCACGCTGGTGATCATTTCACCCTTTATGTTGTTCATCAATTATAACCATCCCAAAAAAGGACTCACCGAGGTGATGCTTGGTGCGTCGGTTCTGGAAAAATATCTGGTCATGCAGCTCGCCTGCCTGGTCTTCACCCCATTGGCCATTGTAACCATTTATGGCGGCATGGACAGTTTGCTGGTCCTCCTTTTTCCCACCCTGTACAAGGGGCATGTCATACAACAAAACTTACAGAATTCAGTTGACTGGCAGCAAATCAGCACCATGCTGTTGCTGCAGCAAGGCGTCTTTTTCTTCAACCTGCTTTTCGTCCGCCGCAAAGTATTGAAGACCGTGGGCGTCTTTATCCTGGCAATGATTGCGATGATTACTGCAATAGTCATCACCATATCCATATGGGAATCAATCGGCTCAACAGCTGAGTTCAACAATTTATATTTCGATTTGAATGATAGAGCGCTCTTTGCGATCTATGCGAACGACCATCCGATCGTGGTTATCTTACAGGTCACCCGAATCATCATCCAGGTGATACTGCCCCTGGCTTTTTTCAGCGGCTCCTATTTCGTACTTAAAAACAAACGTTACTGATATGAACTTCGATGAACATAAACCTATTTATCTACAAATTGCAGATCTGATCTGTGAGAAAATTCTGAACGATGCCTATCGTGAAGATGAGCGAGTGCCATCGATCCGCGATATGGGGAGTCTGCTCGGAGTCAATCCGAATACGGTGATGCGAAGTTTCGAGTACCTCAAAACAATCGAGGTGATATATGACAAAAGGGGAGTCGGCTTTTTCGTATCTCCCGGCGCCAAACGAGTAGTCAAATCCATTTTTAAACAATCGTTCCTGAACGAAGAACTTCCCCTGATCGTGAAAAAAGTAAAGCTTTTGGATATCGAGACGGAAGTCCTGTGCAAACATATTCGGGAAGGACTGCAAACTGGCTGATTCGTTAATTATTGATAATTATTATAAATACCCAGTATTGTGTATTGCATAGTACAATGTTTTGGCATACATTTGCAGCATCAATGTACTACAATAATTTAGCGTAAATTCTGTAACGAAACCAGGCAGGCCCATGTCAAACCTGGAGAAAATAATAGATAGATGATCCATATCAATCAACTACACAAGTCGTATCACACCGAAGCACTTTCGCTTCATGTGCTCAAAGGAATCAGTCTCGACATAGAAGCAGGCGAATATATCGCCGTAACAGGCGCTTCCGGCTCCGGGAAATCCACCCTCCTCAACATCCTTGGCATCCTCGACACCTATGATGCAGGCGACTACCACCTCAATGGCACCCTGATTAAAAACATGAGCGAAAGAGAGGCAGCCAAGTTTCGCAACGAGATGATCGGGTTTGTCTTCCAGTCGTTTAATCTGATCAACTTCAAAAATGCACTGGAGAATGTGGCACTCCCCCTCTATTACAAGAAGGTGAGCCGCAAGAAACGCAACATCATCGCGATGGAGCATCTCGACAAGATGGGTCTGAAAGACTGGGCCCATCACATGCCCAATGAACTCTCCGGCGGGCAGAAACAAAGGGTAGCCATAGCCCGCGCCCTGATCTCGGGTCCCAAGATCATTCTTGCCGACGAACCAACTGGTGCACTCGACAGCAAGACGACGGTTGAGGTGATGGACGTGCTCACCAACCTCAACAGCGAGGGTATTACCACCATCATCGTCACACACGAGAAATCTGTTGCCGACGCCACCAAGCGCATCATTCACCTGAAGGACGGAATGATTGAATATGAAACACGCAAGAACAACGGCGTGCACGACACCATCCCGAACAATTACATGCATTCGATATGATCGACCAGTTTCAGGAGATATTGGATACGCTGAAGAAAAACAAACTGCGTACCACACTCACCGGTCTCTCCGTCTCGTGGGGGATCTTTATTCTGATCGTGCTGCTGGGAGCAGGCAACGGACTCAAGAACGGTGTAATGCAAAACTTCAGCTCACGCGCTGTGAACCGCATCAACCTCTGGTCGGGTACCACCTCCATGCCACATAACGGACTGAAATCGGGGCGTCAACTGCAGTTTACGGAAAATGAAGTATCTGCTATTCAAAATCAGGTAGAAGAGAGTCGCCTCATCACGGCCCGATACAACACCAACCAGACCGTTGCCTATGGTACTGAGTACGGAACCTACGGATTGCGTGGGGTCATGCCCAACTACTATGATATCGAGAAACTGATTATCCCCCCCGAAAAGGGAAGGTTCATCAACGAACTGGATATCAATAATCGCAACAAGGTGGTAGTACTGGATCAAAAGGTCGTCGATGTCCTCTTCAAGAATGAGGATCCCTTGGGAAAGATGGTAAAAGTGGGACAGATCATGTTCAAGGTCGTGGGCGTCAACACCAAGAAAGAAGAGTTTGGAGGATCCAATGCCTATATCCCGTTTTCTGCTGCCCAGGCCATCTATAATCCCCAACGCAAGTTCTGGCAGATCACCTTCACGGTAGACGGCCTGACCACGGAAGCACAGAACGACCGCTTTAACGAGTCGCTGCGACGCATGATGGGACAGCGGCTGAACTTCGATCCCAAAGATGAGCAGGCACTCTATATCCACAATGCACAATCGGATTACGTGGAAACGATGAAGATATTCGGCGGCATCACATTCTTTGTCACCATTATCGGCATCCTCACCCTGATTGCCGGCATCGTGGGGGTCAGCAACATCATGCTGGTATCGGTGAAAGAGCGCACCCGCGAAATCGGAATCCGCAAGGCAATAGGAGCAACACCCTTTTCCATCCTTAAAACCATCATCCTGGAGTCGATTTGCATCACCACCATTTTCGGCTATATCGGCATGATGATCGGCATCGGGCTTACCGAGTTGATCAACTACTTCATGGTGCAGGCAGCCAATGGGAAGCCAGTAACGGACGAACAACAAATGTCTGTTTTCACCAATCCCACCGTCGATGTAGGCTACGCGATCTTTGCCACCATTGTGCTGATCGTCGCAGGAGTGATCGCCGGATATCTCCCCGCCCGCAAGGCCGTACGTGTGCAACCTATCGAAGCAATGAGACAGGAATAACAATATGCCAATGAGACAATGTGCTAATATGCCAATGAGCTAATATGCTAATATGTCAATGTGCAAATCGAATCAACGAATCAAATTAATTAGCTAAACAACCAATCAACTATAATATGTTCGACCTAGACAGATGGCAGGAAATATGGATTACCATTACGCACAACAAGTCGCGTAGTGTGCTCACCGCCTTCGGCGTGTTCTGGGGCATGCTGATGCTGGTGCTGATGGTCGGCGCCGGCAACGCACTGGAGCAAGGAATGACCTCCCAGATCGAAGGATTTGCCACCAACTCATGCTTCTTCGAATCCAACAGAACCACTGTTCCCTATAAAGGATTTCGCAAAGGAAGAAGATGGAATATGACCAACAGCGACATCCCCGTCATACGGGAGAAGGTGAAGGAGCTCCAGTACATATCGCCGGTATTGTTCTCCGGGGGTAACGACAAGAACGTGGTGCGGGGTGAAAAGAACGGTTCCTATCTGGTGAAGGGTTGCTACCCCGAATATGACTTGATAGAAAGAAGCAAGATGCTCTATGGCCGTTATTTGAACGACATCGACATTGCCGAAAAGAGAAAAGTGTGCGTCATCGGTGAACGGATCTACGAAGTGCTCTTTCAAAAGGGTGAGGACCCCACCGGCAAGCAGATCCGTGTGAACGGTATTTACTTCCAGGTGATCGGTGTAGCCCGGAGCACCTCGGGCGTCAGCATCGGCGGACAGACCGCCGAGACAGTGGTACTCCCCTTCTCCACCATGCAGCAGGCCTTCAACCAGGGCAACATCATTCACTTTCTGGCTGCCACAGCCAAAGAGGGCGTAGCGGTGAGGGTCATTCAGGACAAGATACTGGAGGTACTCAAACAACAGCACCAGATCGCACCCGAAGACAAGGAAGCGGTGTTCAACATGAACATCGAAGAACAGTTCAAGATGTTCAACTACCTCGGCATCGGCATCGCCGCACTGATCTGGATCGTGGGACTCGGCACCATCTTTGCCGGCGCCATCGGCGTGAGTAACATCATGCTGGTTACCGTGCGCGAGCGGACCAAGGAGATCGGCATCCGCCGTGCCCTGGGGGCTACCCCGCGCGACATCATTGGACAGATACTGAGCGAGAGCATCGTCCTCACCGTCCTTGCCGGCATCACTGGCATCGTGGTGGGCGTGGGACTGCTGCGAGCCACCGGCATCGTACTGAGCCAGGGCGACCAGTTCTTCAAGGATCCCCAGATCTCTTTCGGTATGGCCGTGGCCTCCTTGCTCATCCTGCTTGTCATCGGCACCTTTGCCGGATACATTCCCGCACAGCGGGCCATGATGATCAAACCAGTGGAGGCAATCAGCGAAGAATAACTGATGGCATGATGCACAAATAATTGATAATTGAAAACTGAATTTTAAAATATAAACCCAAACAATATAGAATTTTATGAAACGAATACTGAGAATTGCAGGACTTGTGCTATTGGGACTTTTGGTCATTTCCACCTTCGTGTTCCTCTGGCAGAAATCGCGCCCCAAGGTGGTGAACTACAAAATTGAAACCACCACGACAGATACCATCGTGAAAAGAACGGTTGCTACCGGTAAGGTGGAACCACGCAACGAAATCCTCATCAAGCCGCAGATGTCGGGAATCATCTCCGAAATCTACAAGGAAGCAGGCGACAAGGTGCAGGCAGGCGACATCATCGCCAAGATACAGGTGGTGCCCGACATGGTGAACCTGAGTAGCGCCGAGTCTCGCGTTCAGCGGGCACAGCTGGCTGCCGACCAGAGCCGCAGCAACTATGAACGCGATCGCAAGCTGTTTGAAAACCTCGTGATCTCGAAGGAGGAGTTCGAAAAAGTGGAACTGCAGTACAAGAACGACCAGGAGGAGCTGCGCGCCGCCAACGACAACCTGAGCCTGGTGCAGACAGGTATCACAAAAAGTTCTGCCAAAACCAGCAACACGCTGGTACGCTCCACCGTGAGCGGCACCATCCTCGACGTACCGGTGAAGGTGGGCAACTCGGTAATCCAGTCCAACAACTTCAACGATGGCACCACAGTTGCCTCGGTGGCCAACCTGAGCGACATGCTCTTTGTGGGAAAAATCGACGAGACGGAGGTGGGCAAACTTTCCGTCAGCATGCCCATGGAAATCACCATCGGCGCCATCCAGGATCGTAAGATCCCCGCCTCACTCGAGTATGTCTCTCCGAAAGGCGTGGAAGAAAGCGGAGCCATCCTCTTTGAAATGAAGGCCGCCATGGAGCTTCCCTCCGACGTGTTTATCAGGGCAGGTTACAGTGCCAATGCCGACATCATCCTCGACAAACGTACAGGTGTGCTCACCATCCCGGAAAGTTCTGTGGAATTCAGCGGTGACTCGGCCTTTGTTTATCTGGTGAAAAACGAGAAACCTCAGGAGTTTGAACGCCATCCGGTGAAGATAGGCCTCTCCGACGGCATCCACATCGAAGTAACCGAAGGATTGAAAGAAAACGACAAGATCCGCGGTACGGAGATCATTGAAGAAAAGAAGAAATAACAAACTGTCTTTACAGTCAGTTGTCAACCATCCATATTATGCAGATCAGAATCATCGTCACCAGCCTGTTGCTTACCTGTGGTACCTTCTTTACGGTATCTGCACAGCAGCAGTACACCTTATTGGAATGCATCGATATTGCCCTTGAGAACAACCGCAATATCAAACAACAAGAGCTGAACCGGCAACAACGGGAGATTGCCTACAGCCAGGCACGTGCCGACCTGTTGCCCAACCTGAATGCTTCGGCAGGACAAAACTTTGTGTTCGGCCGCTCCATCGGGCTCGACAACACCTACGTCAACACCAACTCATCGCAGACCAGCTTCGGCATCGGTGCAGACATCACCCTCTTCGACGGGTTGCGCATGAAGCACAACATCGATGCACGCAAAGCCGACATGTACGCTTCGGAAGCCGACCTCGACAAGATGCGCGACGACATCATCATGAGCGTCTCCACCGCCTTCTTGCAGGCACTGCTCAACCGCGAGCTGCTGCAGATTGCCGAGACCCAACTCGAAACCACGCAGGCCGACATTGCCCGCCGCACCGAGCTGGTGAAGAGCGGCAGGATGGCCAAGGGAGAACTATATGAGCAGGAAGCACAACTGGCCAGGGAGGAACTCAACAGGGTACAGGCAGCCAGCAACCATAAGTTGGCATTGCTCGACCTGGCACAGATCATGGAGCTGGAGAAGTTCGATGATTTCGATGTGACAGCCCCACCCGCCGAGTCGCTTATCAGTGAATCCACCCTGCTTGCCTCCGAAGCGGTCTATGAAAGTGCGCTACAGAACCGCCCCATCATCCGGAGCATGCAGTATCGGATCGAAAGCAGCGAAAAAGAAAAGCTGATGGCCCGGTCGCAACTCTATCCGTCGCTCTCATTTGGCGCCAACATCGGTACCGGATACTACAACATGAGCGGAAGAAACAACGACTCCTTCAGTTCGCAATTTCGCAACAACATGAGCAACTCACTCGGTTTCAGCCTTCGCATTCCCATTTTCAACAAGTTCCAGGTCAAAAACAACATCCACAGCGCCGAACTGGCCATTGCCAATACACGCCTGGAGATGGACAAGACAAAACTCGAGCTTCGCAAACAGATCGAACAGGCCTATTACAATGCCGTGGGAGCCAAAAGCCGTTGGGATGCCGCCAAAAAATCGGT
>CAZRRC010000026.1:0-30859 GCA_964602395.1 uncultured Proteiniphilum sp.
TCAAATTCCACAGGTAAAATGTCATTTATATTAGCCACAGGCATTACCATTTGTTTAAATTTGTAAGCTGTGGATTATCACATACAATACCATTCAAACAATTAACAGGATGCAGAAACTGACATTGCTACTCGTTCTTTTTCTCTCTTTGCAGGTGACAGCCCAACAGACAGAAACAGTCTATCTCTCCGGTACGGGACTGGGAGACACCAAAACGTGGGATTTTTATTGCAGCGACGGCATGAACAGCCGGAAGTGGTCCAAAATTGAAGTTCCTTCCCAATGGGAGTTACAAGGTTTCGGTGAATATAGCTATGGCCGGTGGTACACCATCAAAGGTGCCAAACCGCCCACAGAAACGGGTATTTATCGTACTGCCTTTCAGGTACCGGCCAACTGGAGAGGAAAGCAGGTGCGCATTGTTTTTGAAGGGGTCATGACCGATACGGAGGTGTTCGTGAATGGCATCCTTGCCGGAGAGATGCACCAGGGAGGGTTCAATCGTTTTTCCTACGATATCACCGATAAAATTAAAACGGGAAAGAACCGGCTGGAGGTGAGAGTCAGCAAGGAGTCGTCGGACCGGCTGGTGAATGCAGCGGAGCGGAAAGCGGACTGGTGGATTTTTGGTGGCATTTATCGGCCGGTGTATCTGGAGGCAAAACCAGCCATACACATTGAGCGAATTGCCGTGGATGCCAAAGCAGACGGAACCCTGTTTGCGGATGTCTTTACAACGCCACTGGAAGATGGATACAAGCTGAATGCGAACATTACTCCGGTAAAATTGTATGGCAATGACAACCCTGTTTATCACAGCCAGACTGTCCACTTGGGTAGTGGAGCAGCGCATGCGGTTCATTTCGGCTGGGACAACGTGAAAAAATGGAATACGGAAACCCCCAATCTTTATCATTTTGAACTGGAGTTGGTCGACAGGAGCAACCGTGTTATTCACAGATATACAGAAAGAATAGGTTTCCGCACCGTAGAATTTCGGGTACAGGATGGCCTCTACGTGAACGATACGAAGGTGATCCTGAAAGGCATCAACCGGCATTCATTTCATCCCGACGGGGGGCGCACCACCAACAAGGAGATCAGCCTGATGGACGGAAAGCTATTGAAAGAAATGAACGTCAATGCCGTACGTTTCCATTATGCACCCGACAAGCATTTCATGGAAGTGTGCGACTCACTGGGAATCTTTGTGGTGAGCGAGCTGGCCGGCTGGCAGAATGCCTATGGCACAGAAATAGGCTCTAAACTGGTAAAGTCCCTGGTGACCCGCGATGTGAATCACCCCTCCATCATCCTCTGGAGCAACGGCAACGAAGGAGGGTTCAACCACGATCTGGATCCACTTTTCCGGGCATATGATCCCCAAAAAAGACATGTGATTCATGCCTGGGCCGATTTCGACCATCTCGACACTCACCACTATCCCACTTACCTCACCGGCGTGGCCAGGTTCAACAATGGTTACAAGGTGTTTATGCCGACCGAATTTCAGCATGGCATGTACGACCAGGGACATGGTGCCGGACTGGAGGATTTCTGGAACAGATACACTTCACACCCGCTATTTGCAGGCGGATTCATGTGGGACTTCTCCGACAATGCGGTGAAGCGTGCGGACAAAGGCGGAATCCTGGACTCGGACGGCTCCAACGGCACCGATGGCATCGTGGGACCTTACCGCCAGAAGGAAGGCAGCTATTATACCGTGAGGGAGGTATGGTCGCCGGTACAGATTGAGCCACTGTTTATCACTTCCTCATTTAAGGGAGAATTCATTGTGAAGAACGATTATCTCTTCTCAAACTTCGATGGCATCAGGATGGGCTATAAAGTTTACAGTGTTCCTTCGCCTTTGCGCAATTCTATTGAACAGAAAGTGATTGCTGAGGGTGAAATAGCTCTGCCCGAATTATCTCCGCGCGAAGCAGGCATGGCCAAAATGAAGCTGCCTGAGCAGTTTTTTCTGGGAGACATTCTTGAAATAAAAGCGTGGAATATGCATGGAGAGGAGATTTGTACATGGACATGGCCCATCCATTATGTAGGCGAATACACCCGTGCTCAGTTGAAGCAGGTTTCGTCGGAAGGAAAAGCCAGTGTTACAGGTGAAGGAGGTACAATCAACCTTTCCGCGGCCGATGTAACGGTCAGCTTTGACAAAACCAACGGTCTGATTACCGAAGTAAAAAACGGAAACGGTCCCATTTCATTCAACAACGGACCCATCCCGGTCGGCATGAAGGCCCGTGTGAAAGAGGTGAAATTCCGGCAGGAGGGTGACAACGCTGTTTTCACCGTTTACTACCAGGGAGCAGTCGACTCCATCCGCTGGGAGATGACTCCCGCCGGGTTGTTGCAGATGTACGCTGTGACGCTGAATAACGCAAGAGCAGGAGTCGGTTTCGACGAGGCAATTTTTGAGGATCAGATCACCAACTTCGGATTCACCTTCTCCTACCCCGAAGAGAAAGTGAAAAGCATGGAATGGTTCGGTCGCGGCCCCTACAGGGTATGGCGAAATCGTATCCGCGGGGCCAACTACGGAATATGGAAAAAAGATTACAACAACACAATCACCGGAGCAGATTTCGAGAACATGGTTTACCCCGAGTTCAAAGGATATCATGGCAATACCTACTGGAGCACGCTCCATACGTCGGAGACACCGTTCACCGTCTACACTGAAAGCGACGGGCTGTTCATGCGTATATTTACACCGGAAGAACCCAAAGACAACAAAACCAACTGGCACGCAAATCCAGAATTTCCGGAAGGTGACATTTCGTTTCTGTATGAAATCCCCGCCATTCGTTGTTTTAAACCAATTTCGCAGCAAGGCCCAAACAGTCAGCCTTCTAACATACGCATTAAAATCGGAGATGAAGGAGTACACATGAATCTTTGGTTCGACTTCAGATACCTAAAACAAGACGGTAAGCTATCTGCCGATTAATTTATCTATATGGCATCTTAACTTTTACTATCCGACATGAAAATAATAAAACTTTTCTCTGCAATTGGTATAAGCACTGTACCCGGTATCATGTCCGGGTGCAGTGAAGCTAAGCCAAATAAAGAAGAAGTTGCTCCCAATATTGTTTTCATACTCGCCGATGATTTGGGATATGGCGACCTGGGATGTTACGGGAACAAAGATATTCTGACACCAAATATTGACAAGCTGGCTGAAACAGGAACCCGCTTCACACAAGCATACGCGGGTTCAGCCGTCAGCTCTCCCTCGCGCTGTGCGCTGATGACAGGCAAAAATACGGGCAATACAACCATTCGCGATAATTTTGCACAGGCAGGTGGCATAGAGGGCTTAAAAAATGGAAATGCAATACGTCGCATGCATCTGCTGCCCACAGACACTACCCTCGCTACAGTTTTGGGAAATGCCGGCTACAGAACCTGCATTGTAAACAAGTGGCACCTCGACGGGTTTAATCCTGAGGCTACCCCGCTGAACCGCGGCTTCGACGAATTCTATGGCTGGCTGGTGAGTACGGCTCACTCAAATGATCCCTATTATTATCCATCCTATCGATTTCACAACGATTCTCTGGTAAATATAGAAGCAAACGCCGACGGGAAACATGTTTTGCATAACAATGCCATCTCAACAGATGAGGCAATCAGCTTTATACGCAGGAATAGCGAAAATAAATTTTTCCTGTACCTGGCATACGACGCACCCCATGAACCCTATGTGATAGATGACACTTCATGGTATGATGACAAGGATTGGGATTTGAACACCAAAAGATACGCCTCATTGATCACCCATATGGATGAGCGTATTGGCCAGATTATGGATGAACTTGAAAATCTGGGGTTGAGGGAAAACACCCTTATCATCTTCGCTTCGGACAATGGGGCTGCCATTCAGGCTCCATTGGAAGTGCTCCACTGCAACGGTGACCTCAGAGGAAGGAAAGCAGTTCTATATGAAGGCGGTATTCGCATCCCTTTTATTGTGAACCAGCCGGGGAAAGTAAATATGCAGACACTCGATAATCTGATCTATTTCCCCGATGTACTTCCTACCCTTGCAGCGATTGCCGGTGCAAAGACTCCTGAAAATATAAACGGAGTAAATTTCGCCCCCTTGTTAAAAGGAGAAGAAGTGGACACCGATGACCGCTTGCTTTACTGGGAATTTCCCGGCAAACAATATGCCGCAAGAAAGGGCGACTGGAAGGTTGTGTCGGTGAAAGCCGGAACGCCCCTGGAACTGTATAATCTGAAAGTTGATGCGGGCGAGACCCACAACCTGGCAGAGGTGTATCCGGAAAAAGTAGCTTACCTTGCACGTGAGATGAAAACGATGCACTCTCCCTCGCCCTATTGGCCTTTGGAGGGTGAATAAATATTTTAAAACTTTTTTTGAATGAGATATTGTCGTATATTTTTATTCTTTTACCTGCTGATATCAATAAGCGGAGTTGCCACTTCACAGCCTGCGTATGATTTCACAAAGCTGAAAAAAGAGGATTTGGGACGAGGATTTGTTGCAGTGCGCGAAGATCGGAATACCGTCAACCTCTCCTGGAGATACCTTTCTGCCGATCCCATGGATATCGCGTTTGATATTTATAGGAACGGAGAAAAAATCAACAAAACGCCGTTGGATAAGGCTACTTTCTTCAAAGATGCAGCTACCCCGCTTGGCTCGCTGCACTATGAGCTGCGTGTGGTCGACGGTGAAGCAACAAGAACGGCTGAAAAAGCAGCACAATACCTGTTGCCGGAAGATGCACCCCTTGGATACCTCAATATTCCACTGAATATTCCTCCCGCGGGAGTTACGCCGGCGGGACAGGCATATGCCTACCAGGCCAACGATGCCAGCGTAGGAGATGTGGATGGTGACGGGGAATATGAAATCATCCTGAAGTGGGACCCTTCCAATGCGCACGACAATGCACACGACGGATATACCGGCAATGTTTTTTTTGATTGCTACAAATTGAACGGTAAACATTTATGGAGAATCGATCTCGGCAGGAATATCCGTGCCGGGGCCCATTATACCCAGTTCATGGTCTACGACCTGGATGGAGACCATCGCGCCGAGATTGTGATGAAAACCGGTGACGGAACGGTGGATGGAGTTGGCCATGTGATTGGTGATCCCGAAGCCGATCACAGGAACAGCGTAGGACGCATATTAACCGGTCCTGAATATCTGACCCTGTTTGAGGGAGCCACCGGCAAAGCGCTCCAGACGATTGACTACATCCCCGAGAGAGGCGACCTGCAGGGTTGGGGCGATACGCGAGCCAACAGGTCGGATCGCTTCCTGGCTGCCATTGCCTACCTCGATGGGGAATACCCCAGCGTGGTGATGTGCCGGGGATATTACACCCGCACGGTGCTGGCCGCTTTCGACTGGAGAGAAGGGAAGCTGACCAGCCGTTGGGTGTTCGACTCAAATATGCCGGGCAACGAAGCCTATGCCGGACAGGGCAATCACAACCTGCGGGTGGGTGATGTGGATGGTGACGGCTGTGACGAGATCGTCTATGGATCCTGCACCATCGACCACAATGGCCATGGTCTCTATTCCACCGGGATGGGACATGGCGATGCGATGCACCTGACTGCCTTCGATCCCTCATCGGGGAAGCTGCAGGTATGGGATTGCCATGAGAACAAGCGCGACGGCTCCAGCTTTCGGGATGCAAAAACCGGGAAAGTGCTATTTCAGGTAAAAAGCGATATCGACGTAGGTCGTGCCATGGCTGCCGACATCGACCCGGCCCACAGGGGCGTGGAGATGTGGTCGCTCGCTTCAGGCGGAATCAGAAACATACAGGGTGAGGTCATCAACCCTTCCATCGAAGGTATTTCGGTCAACATGGCCTGCTGGTGGGATGGCGATTTGAGCCGGGAACTGCTCAATGACACCCGCATATCGAAATACAACCCGACAAGCGGCATCGCTGAAGTCCTGCTCGAATGTGACGAATGTGTCAGGAACAACGGCACCAAATCAACACCCGCCCTCTGTGCCGATATACTCGGAGACTGGCGGGAAGAGGTGATTTTCCGTACCGAAGACAACAAGAACCTCCGCATTTACACCACTCCCCACGAAACAGCGTACCGGTTTCACACCTTCATGGAGGATCCGGTCTACCGCATCAGTGTGGCTACACAAAATGTGGCTTACAACCAACCCACGCAACCAGGCTTCTACTTTGGAAGTGACCTGAAGGAGGTGGAAGGTACCTTTCGTGGCTTCCGGTTTACAGGACAACGACCATAAACAACATCCATGTGTACAGTATACCTGAGAAATAAAAAATCAACCACAATGAAGAAAACATTCTTTTCGTTTCTTTTCCTGCAGATCATCCTGATGTCCGCTTTTGGGCAGGGCAAACAGGAGAAGATGACCGATTCAAACACCCCACTCCATCTGATGGAGCCAAAGTATAACGTGCCTTATGGGGTACCCGACCGAAGTGCTGTAAAAGCAGAACTGGACAGAATCCTTTCCTACCTCGAGAAAGCCACCCCTTTTGTATTGGTCGACCAAAATTCGGGCAGGGAGATTGCAGATGTGGAAGCGATTGATGAAAATACAAAGATCAAACGGGGCGATTTCCGCCTTACCAGCTACGAATGGGGTGTAACCTATGCTGCCATGCTGGCGGCAGCGGAGGCTACCGGAGATAAAAGATACCAGGAGTATGTGAACGACCGTTTTCATTTTCTCTCAGCGGTAGCACCCCCCTACAAAAAGGTGCAGGATGATTTCGGAAATACCGACTCACAGATCGGCCACCTCCTGAAACCGGCAGCACTGGATGATGCCGGGGCCATGTGTGCCGCCATGATAAAGGCTGCCCGCCTCAACCCGGAGCTGAAGCTGGAGCCCATCATCCAAAACTACATGAACTACATCATGCACATGGAGTATCGGCTCTTCGACGGTACCTTCGCACGCAAGCGCCCCCAGATGAACACAGTCTGGCTGGATGACATGTTCATGAGCATCCCGGCCATTGCACAGATGGGAAGATACAGCGGTGAAAGCAGATACTACGATGAAGCCGCACGGCAGGTAGCCCTCTTTGCCGATAAAATGTTCGTGGAGGAGAAGGGTTTATTCCGGCATGGATGGGTTGAGTCCGCCGGGGATCACCCCTCTTTCTTCTGGGGCAGGGCCAATGGCTGGGCCATGCTGACCCTGGTGGAGGTACTGGATGTCTTGCCTGAAAATCATCCGCAGAGAGAATCAATTCTTCGGTTGCTCAGGAAACATGTGGCGGGCATCTCCGCCTTGCAGTCGGGCGACGGATTTTGGCACCAACTGGTAGACAGGAACGATTCCTACTACGAGACCTCGGCCACCGCCATTTTTGTTTATTGTATCGCCCACGCGATCAATAAAGGCTGGGTCAGCCCCATCAGCTATGGTCCAGTGGGCACGCTGGGATGGAATGCCGTGTCGACGAAAATCAACAGCATGGGGCAGGTGGAAGGCACTTGCGTAGGTACCGGCATGGCATTTGATCCGGCTTTCTACTACAGCCGCCCTGTCAGTCCGTTTGCAGCACATGGCTACGGACCGGTAATCTGGGCCGGCGCCGAGATGATTCAATTGCTGGAGAACCTCTATCCCAGGATGAACGACAAGGCGGTCCAGTTTTACAGCACTGAGCAGCTGACCCCGGCACCCATTTTCAGCCTGGGCGGACGTACCGACCAGATTGTGGCCGGCAGCAGCCGCAAGAACAACAACCCGGTGGTGATGCTGATCGGCGACTCCACCGTGAAAAACGGCAGTGGCAGAGGAGATAACGACCAGTGGGGCTGGGGCAGTTTTTTTGAACAGTTTTTTGATACAACACGTATCACGGTCGAGAATCATGCCCTGGGAGGAAGAAGCAGTCGCACCTTCATCACCGAAGGACTGTGGGACAAGGTGTTATCTGACATCCGCAAAGGGGACTATCTCATGATCCAGTTTGGACACAACGATGGAGGTCCCCTCAACAGGGGAAGAGCCAGAGCCTCGCTAAAAGGCACCGGCGACGAATCGGAGATTGTGGTGATGGAGAGAAATGGTGCACAGGAGGAGGTGCATACCTACGGTTATTATCTCCGCCAGTATATCCGTCAGGCCAAAAACCGGGGAGCAATCCCGGTGGTACTCTCACACACACCCGGCAACAGCTGGGAGGGTGAGAAGATGATCCGAAACAGCGAGACCTACGCCAAATGGTCGCAGGAAGTAGCAGCCGAGGAGGGGGTGCTCTACATCGATCTGAACAGCCTGATCGCAGACCGATGTGAGGAGATGGGTCAAGAAAAGACAAACACACTATTCAAGGACCGGGTACATACCTCCTACGAGGGTGCCATTTTATTTGGTAAAACATTGATAGAGGGGATCAAGACAAATCCGCAATTCACATTGAATCAATATATTAAATAATAAAAAAATATCGATTATGAAGCGAAGTGCATTTAAAATGTTCCTGAAACCAGGTTTCGAGGAAGAGTACGAAAAGAGACACAATGCCCTGTGGCCAGAGATGAAAGCTTTATTGAAGGAATCCGGTGTGTCGGATTATTCAATTTTCTGGGACAAAGAGACGAACATCCTTTTTGCGGTGCAAAAGACATCGGGTGAAGGATCATCGCAGGATCTGGGTGAGCTGGAGATTGTACAGAAATGGTGGGCTTACATGGCCGATATCATGGAGACGAATCCCGACAATTCACCAATATCAATACCGCTCGACGAACTTTTTTACATGGCGTAACAGCTTGTTTGACAGAAAACGATGAGGCCGCATAAAATGTTAGGGAAAAACGCCTTTGCAATCTGCATGCTCTTTTTTCTCTTCGCAGGAATGACCCTTTTCGCGGAAGAGAGGAAGTTCTATTTTGGAGAAGACAGCAAGGATGGTTTCGTGAAGGTTACCCCAGATCTTGTGTATGGGGAGAAAAGCTGTTGGGGGTACGATCTCCGAACAAGACCTGCGGGAAACAACCCTTTTTTCTTCTCGGTGGACCTTCCCGAAGGGAGTTACAGGGTCACGCTCCTGCTCGGAAATGAGTATCATGCGACCCACACCACCATTCGCTCGGAATCACGGCGCCTGATGCTGCAGAACATAGAGACTGCCGCAGGTGAGTTCATCACACGATCATTTACCGTCCATATCAGGAATATGCGGATCGACACAACACAGTCGGTCAGAATCAAACCGCGTGAGGTGGGTAAACTGAATTGGGATGACAAACTCACGCTGGAGATCAACGGAATGAATCCGGGTGTGCGGGAGATGACCATCTGCAGCGTGGAAGTGCCCACCATCTTCCTGGCCGGCAACTCTACCGTAACCGATCAGGATCACGAGCCCTGGTGTGGATGGGGACAGATGCTCCCTCGCTTTCTCAACGAAGGTGTCGTGGTTGCCAACTATGCCGAATCGGGTGAAGCAGGAAATACTTTTATTTCGGCGGGACGATTTGCCAAGATCCTCACCCAAATGAAAGAGGGAGATTATCTCTTTATCGAGTTCGGCCACAACGACCAGAAACAGAAAGGACCGGATCGCGGCCCCTACACCAGCTACAAGCAGAGCCTGAAACAGATGATTGAGGGTACCCGCGCCAAGGGAGCTAAACCGGTACTGGTGACACCCATGCACCGGCGAAGGTTCGATGAGACAGGTAAAATCATCAACACGCTGGGCGACTACCCCGATGCGGTGCGTCAACTGGCTGCAGAGGAGAATGTGCTGCTGATCGACCTGAATGAAATGAGCAAAACATTGTACGAAGCCTGGGGACCGGAAATATCGAAAAAGGCTTTTGTCCACTATCCGGCAGGCACCTTTCCGGGTCAGCATGAGGCGTTGGAAGACAATACGCACTTCAACACCTTCGGGGGTGACCAGATCTGCAAATGCATTCTACGGGGCATACAGGAGAGCGACTCACCGTTAAAAGAGTTTATCGTGACGGAGTTTGACACATTCGATCCTGCCCATCCCGATAAGGCGGACGACTTCTATATTCCCCCCACTCCCTTCTATACACTGACAAAACCGGAAGGAAATTAATCATCGGAAGCAACAGAAAGATTACCTTTAAAGTCCAAATTACATCATATGAAGAGAAAAATATATTTTATGTCTGCCCTCATGCTGCTCACCTGCAGCCTTTCGGCACAACAGAGAACAGATGAAGAGGCAGTCAGGGCGGTGGCCGACAACATTCTAAAACAGCCGGTGACCCAGTTCGTGGGTGTAAAAAATGGCGTAGTGTACAACAGCACCGCTGAGATTCCTGAAGGTGAGGATGTAAAATTTAACAGTCCGCTTACCGAGTGGCACTATTCAAATGGAGTTCTGGACATGGCCATGATCAAGCTGGGCACATACCTGAATGAGGAAAAATATGTGGATTATGCCAAAAATCATGTGGCTTTCGGCTTTGCCAATTATGCCTACTTCAAAGAACGGTTCAGAAACGACCGCAAACACTGGCACTGGCCCTTCGGACAGCTTTGGAATTTCAAAGAACTGGACGACTGCGGTGCGATGGGTGCAGCCGTACTGGAGGTGAATCAACTGGTACAAAAAACGGAATATGGCGAATATATTCATAACGCGGCGAATCACATCATGCACGGACAGGTTCGTCTGGCTGACGGCACACTCAGCAGAACCTTTCCGAGGAATATGACGGTATGGGCCGACGATGCCTATATGGCCACCTCCTTTCTGACCCGCATGGGTAAATACAGCGGCGAGGTTCGCTATTTCGATGAAGCGGCCAGGCAGCTGATCCTGATGGATGCCTATTTGTGGGATCCGGCGAAAGAACTCTACTACCACTGCTACTACGATAGCGAGAATAGGAATGGGGTAGCCTACTGGGGAAGAGCCAACGGCTGGATCATGATCTCGCTGGTGGATCTGATTGAAGCAATGCCGGCCAATCACCCCAATCGGGCGGAGCTTTTGACGATCGTGAAAAAACAGATCGTGGGTGCTTCCCGCTGGCAGAATGGCAACGGGATGTGGAACCAGTTGCTCGACAAGAGCGATTCATACGATGAATCCTCGGTGACAGCCATGTTTGTATACGGGGTGGCCAAAGCGATCAACAACGGATGGATCGACTCATCCTACAGAAATATAGCCAGAGCAGGCTGGAGGGCATTGAAAAATAACGAGATTACGCCCGATGGCCGTTTTACCAACGTCTGTGTGGGTACCGGCATCAGCGAAGATCTTCCCTTCTATTTCAACCGCCCTGTAGGTGACAACGAAAAACATGGATTGGGACTGATCATCCATACAGCCGTTGAAATCATGAAATTAGAACAAGAAAAACAGCAATGAGGACAAGAACATCAGCCGCAATCATCTTATCTGTTTCCATGCTGTCCCTGACCCTCTCAGGCAGATGTGAGCTACCATTCAATAAGGATGTCTATCTCTTCTCTTATTTTACGGGAAATGGGGCCGACGGTTTACATCTTGCCTACAGCAACGATGGTTTGAAATGGGAAGCCTTACATCACGGTCAATCGTTTTTAAGGCCACAGGTTGGCAAAGACAGGCTGATGCGAGACCCAAGCATTGTGCAGGACGAGGAAGGAACATTTCATATGGTTTGGACTACCGGATGGTGGGATCAGCATATCGGCTACGCTTCTTCCAAAGATCTGGTAAACTGGTCGGAACAACGCACCATCCCGGTGATGGTTCACGAGCCACTGACCAAAAACTGCTGGGCTCCGGAGCTATACTACGACAGAGAAAGTGAACTTTTTTATATTATCTGGGCTTCAACTGTTCCCGGAAAGTTTCCCGACACACCCACTTCAGAAAGTGAAAAAGGGTTGAATCATCGTCAGTACTACGTAACCACCAAAGATTTTGAATCATTTAGTGAAACAAAGCTTTTCTTTGATCCCGGATTCAGTGTGATTGATGCTGCCATCATAAAAAAGGATGACCGCTACTGGATGATAATCAAGAACGAAAACTCAGCTCCGCCTGAGAAAAATCTGCGGGTTGTCTTTACAGATGATCTTGGAAAAGGCTTTCCGGTAGAGGTGTCTGCAAATATTTCGGGCGAGCAGTGGGCAGAGGGTCCCTCACCAATTCAGATGGGTGAGTATGTGTACGTTTATTTCGACAAATACAGAGACAAACGATATGGCGCCATCCGGTCGAAAGATGGAAAAGTGTGGGAGGATGTGTCGGATCAGATTGAATTCCCTTCGGGAACAAGGCATGGCACTGCCTTCAGGATTACAAACGAAGAGTTTGCGCACTTAAAGGAAGTTACAAAGTAGCGTTAATTTGCTGAAAGAATGAAAAACATGAGGGGACTATTGTTCGTTTTGACACTTGTTTGCTGCAACCTGATTTTTGCACAACAGATTGAATTGGACCTGTCAGGAGAGTGGCAGTTCCGGATCGACAGGAACGACATGGGTGAAGAAGAAAAATGGTATGCAGAAGAATTAAACGACCCAATCACGCTGCCCGGCTCGATGGCCCAAAACCGAAAAGGTGACGAGGTGACTTTGCATACCCGGTGGACAGGAAGTATCTACGACAGCTCATTTTTCTTTAACCCCAGACTGGAAAAATACAGAGAACAGGAAAACCTAAAAATACCCTTCTGGCTTACGCCGGTAAAATATTACGTGGGTGCTGCATGGTACAGAAAAAACGTGACCATTCCCGATTCTTTTCATCACAAGAGGGTGCTGCTCTTTCTGGAGCGGCCTCATTTTGAAACGGTTGTATGGGTCAACAACAAGAAAGTCGGCATGCAGAACTCTCTCTCGGCACCCCACACCTATGAGATTGGCAGTCTGCTGAAAAAAGGGAAAAACAGCATTACCATCCGGGTAGATAACAGAACCAAAGACATCGATGTGGGCAAGGACTCACATAGTATCACCGACCAGACACAAGGTAACTGGAATGGCATCGTAGGAAAAATCGGTCTCTATACCACTCCCCTCTCCTACATTGAAGATCTGCAAGTTTACCCCGATGTCAAAAATAAAAAAGCAAAGGTAAGCGTGCATGTCGTGGGCAGCCGTTCAGGTGAAATAACAATTGAGGCAGAGAGCTTTAACAGTGTGAGAGATGACAGGATTGCTCCTGTAAAAAGGACGTTTATCACAGACAACAAATCTGGCCTGGTGGAAATAGAACTGCCAATGGGAGATAATTTTCTTCTCTGGGATGAGTTTGAGCCCAATTTGTATCGACTCAAAGCCACGCTGACAACGAAGAAAGGAACTGACAAAAGAGAGACCCGGTTTGGGATGCGTGAATTTACCATTGAGGGAAAATCCTTTTTTGTAAACGGACGAAAGACGATGTTGCGGGGGACGGTGGAAAACTGCGTTTTCCCGCTGACCGGTTATGCACCCATGGACGTGGAGTCCTGGATAAGAGTATTTCGCATCTGCCGCAATTATGGACTCAACCACATGCGCTTTCACTCTTACTGTCCTCCCGAGGCTGCCATGGAAGCTGCCGACTTGGTTGGATTTTACCTGCAACCTGAAGGGCCCAGCTGGCCAAACCACGGCACCTCGCTGGGCGACGGACTACCGGTGGATGATTATCTATGGGAGGAAGCAAAAAGAATTGTGAAACAATATGGGAACTACCCCTCTTTCTGCCTGTTTGCCATAGGCAACGAGCCCAGAGGCAAATGGGTGCCCTGGGTGAGCAAATTTGTTAAATACTGGAAAGAAACCGACTCCCGCAGGGTATACACCGGCGCATCTGTAGGGGGTAGCTGGGCCTGGCAGCCCGCCAGTCAGTACCATGTAAAAGCAGGAGCAAGAGGGTTGGATTGGGACAGAAGACCCGATTCAAGATCCGACTTCAGCGAAAGAATAAACAGCGTAAATGAACCGTTTGTATCCCATGAAACCGGTCAGTGGTGTGCTTTCCCCGACTTTAAAGAGATAGATCGTTATACCGGTGTCATGAAAGCCCGAAATTTTGAATTGTTCCGGCAGGATCTGAAGGATCGGAATATGGGCGATATGGCTGCGCAATTTCTGATGGCCTCGGGCAAACTGCAGGCGCTTTGTTATAAGCATGAAATTGAGCGGACGCTGCGGACGCCAGATTATGCAGGATTTCAGTTGTTGAGTCTGAACGATTACTCCGGACAGGGCACCGCGCTGGTGGGTGTGCTGAATGCTTTCTGGGAGGAGAAAGGTTATATGGATGCCGCAACATTCAGACAGTTTTGTGCGCCTACGGTGTTGCTGGCAAAAATGGATCAATTTGTTTTTAGAAACAATGAACACCTGACAGCCGGAATCGAAGTCGCTCATTTTGGTAGGGAGGAGCTGGAGAAAGAGTCGGTATACTGGTCGGTTCAGGATGAATATGGTCACGTGTATGCCAAAGGCGTTCTGCCACCTGCAGATATCCAAATTGGGAACGGACAAAAGCAGGGAACCATCCATGTGCCTTTGACTGATATAGAAAAAGCGCAGAAAATGAATCTGAAGGTTTGGTTGAACTGCAGGGAGATAACGAATAACTGGGATTTCTGGGTGTATCCCTCTATTCTTCCTGAGGTTCATGGTGATGGCATCCATATTACCGACACGTTGGATGAGCAAACTAGAACGCTGCTCATGCATGGTGGAAAGGTTCTCTTCCTTACAGCCGGTAAAGTGGAGCATGGTAAGGATGTGGTTCAGTATATGACACCTGCTTTTTGGAATACATCGTGGTTTAAAATGCGCCCTCCCCACACGGTGGGCACCCTTGTAAACAATCAGCATGCAATTTTCAGGAATTTCCCCACAGATTATTATACCGGACTGCAATGGTGGGAACTTATTCACAAAGCACAGGTGATGGAGTTGACGAATTTTCCGGCAGATTTTCAGCCACTTGTTCAACCTATAGACACCTGGTTTATCAATCGCAAGCTGGGCATGTTGTTTGAGGTAAAGATAGGCAACGGGCGACTGATTGTTTGCAGTGCCGACCTGCAGCATGATCTCGAGAACAGGCCGGTGGCTTCTCAGCTCCGTTACGCCATTCTCACCTATATGAATTCGAATCTTTTTCATCCCGAACAGGAGGTTGCACTATCCATGATTGAAGAGATTGTGGCAGTAGAGGGTGAAAAGCTTCATATCAACACGAAGGATGCCCCGGATGAACTAAAAGGAATTACACGCTGAGTATCCGGCAGTAAATTAGTACGATGAAAAAGAAATAAATCTATGAAAAAGTTATCAATCTTTTATTTGCTGCTCCTGTTGATCGTGGCAGCATGTGGAGAACAAACCAATGAAACCGGATGGCCGGAGATAACTGCCGAAAGCAAACCCTGGACACGATGGTGGTGGATGGGCAACGATGTGGACTCTGCCGGCCTCACCTATAATCTGGAAGCTTTGGCTAAAGCAGGATTGGGTGGCGTGGAGATTACTCCCATCTACGGGGTAAAGGGAAGAGAAGCACATTATATCGATTACCTCTCTCCCAAATGGATGAAGATGCTCGATTTCACCATCTCTGAAGCAGCCCGGCTGGGGATGGGTGTGGATATGAACAACGGTACTGGTTGGCCCTTCGGGGGTCCTTCGGTCAGTATGGAGGATGCTGCGACAAAAGCTTTCTTCAATCAGTACAAGGTGAAAGGAGGAGGAAAGCTGGAGGAGAAAATGGAGGTCTCCGACAAAAGACAGGTCGACATAGCATATATCGATAAGGTGATGGCCTACCCGACAAAAGGGGATGCCATCGATCTGACCGACAGGGTGACCGATGAGGGGTATCTCGACTGGGTTGCACCATCAGGTGAAGATTACAGGGTGATCGTCCTCTTTGTGGGTAAAAGCAGGCAGCAGGTAAAAAGAGCCGCTCCCGGCGGAGGGGGCTATGTGTTGAACCATTTCGACAAGGAGGCGGTGAAACGTTATCTGGATCAGTTCGACAAGGCTTTTGCAGAAAGCGGCACGTCTTTTCCGAAAACCTTCTTCAACGACTCTTATGAGGTATATGGTGCCGACTGGTCACCGGAGCTCCTGAATGAGTTTGAACAAAGAAGAGGCTATAAACTGCAGGACTATTTTCCGGAGTTGCTTGCCGATGGCGCAACGGAAACCTCGATCCGGGTGATTACCGATTATCGCGAGACAGTGGGTGACATCCTGCTGGAAAATTTCACCCAACAGTGGACAGCCTGGGCGCACTCCCATGGGGTGAAGACCAAAAACCAGGCACACGGATCACCGGCCAACCTGATCGACCTTTACGCAACGGTGGATGTACCTGAATGTGAATCTTTCGGGATTACCGACTTCGATATTCCCGGATTGAGAAAAGATTCCATCCGGAAGGAGAACGACAGTGATCCCACCATCCTGAAATATGCCTCCTCGGCAGCCCACATATCCGGTAAGCAGTACACCTCATCGGAGACTTTTACCTGGCTGACCGAACACTTCAGGACTTCGCTATCGCAAGCAAAGACGGAGATCGACCAGCTGTTTGCCTCAGGGGTAAACCGGGTTTACTTCCATGGCTCTACTTACTCCCCCGAAGATGCAGCATGGCCCGGCTGGAAGTTCTATGCCTCGGTGGATATGTCGCCCACCAACACAATCTGGAAAGATGCACCCGCATTTTTCAACTACATTGCCCGCGTGCAGTCGTTTCTCCAGAGCGAGAAACCGGACAACGACTTCCTGCTCTATCTTCCTATTTACGACATATGGGAAGAGCAACGGGGCAACTATTTCACCACCTTTGCCATCCATGGCATGCGGGAGAGACTACCCGATTTTTGTGATGCCGTGGACGAGATCATGAAGAACGGGCATGACCTGGATTATATTTCCGATCGCTTTCTGATGACGACCACCCTGGAGAACGGATTGCTCAAGACCGAGGGCGGTACGACCTACAAAGCGCTGATTCTGCCTGCGGTAAAGAATATCCCGCTTGAGACGATGGAGCAGATCAAGAGACTGACGGAAGAGGGTGCCACAGTGATATTTGTGGAACAGTATCCCGATGATGTACCCGGGCTTGCCAATCTGGAAGCGAGAAAAGAGCAGTTTAACAAGGTGACCGCCGCATTGCCGGTGGTAGGCTCATTCGACACCGTGAACAAAAATAAACTGGGCAAGGGAACGGTGATCACCGGAAGCAACTATGGTGATATACTGGAATTATGGCGCAGCGAGCGAGAGTTATTTGTCTCTGAATGGGGAGGCCAGCTGGTAAGAAGAAAACATGAGAAAGGACATATCTATTTCATGTCGATGCTCCGCAACAACCCGGTAGAGGGATGGGTCGGTCTGGGTGTGGATGCCCGCAGCGCCATTCTCTTCGACCCGATGAGCGGGGAGAAGGGGAAAGCCAGACTACGCAACAACGAGGGCAAGACGGAAGTCTATTTGCAGCTAAAGCCAGGCGAGTCGGTCGTCATCAAAACCTTCAACAATGAGGTCGAAACCGCAGAGTGGAATTACTTTGCGCCGTCTGGAGAGAGGGTTGCGCTGACCAGTGACTGGACACTTCGTTTTCCAGAGAGCGATCCGGTAATAGAGGAGACTTTCCAGATTAACGACCTCACTTCCTGGACAGATATTGATCACGATAGTCTGAAGGTCAACAGAGGTACCGGACTTTACAGCAAAACATTTCAGTTCAGAAAAAATCCGGGCTCCGAATATCTTCTCTCGCTGGGCGATGTGAGGGAGAGCGCTCAAGTAAAGATCAATGGCAAAGATGCCGGCACGCTCTATGCTGTTCCTTTTGAGACAAAAATAGGAAATCTGCTGCAGGATGGAGAGAATATCATAGAAGTAGCGGTCACTAACCTACCTGCAAACCGGATTGCCGATTACGACAGGAAGGGAGTGGAATGGCGTATATTTCAGGAAATCAACTTTGTCAGCATCACTTATCAACCCACTCAATTTGATATCTGGGACATCCTGCCTTCCGGATTGTTGGGTCCGGTAACCATTCAGGAGATGAAACCGCTGGAGTCCAAATAACCGCACAGCAGAAATGTCAATTGAGAGATTAATAACAATAAGACAGTGAAAAAAATGAATATTATCAAATGGTCCATATCGTTTCTGACATTTATTGTCTTGTTTATGATGGCCTGCTCTCCAAAACCTGTTTCTCAGTATGAGGAGATAGTGGTAGAGGCTCCTTTCCCGATGGAACCCATCCACGTAATGATCTATCCCGATCGTGATTTTCCGATTACTGATTACGGTGCAATTGAGGGTGGCGAGGCAATGAACAGGGAAGCAATCGCTGCAGCGATAGAGGCTTGTCACAATGCCGGCGGTGGCCGGGTGGTGGTTCCCGCCGGCATATGGCTAACAGGGCCCATTCATTTCAAGAGCAACGTGAACCTTCACCTGGAGGAGGGTGCAGTGGTAACTTTTACCGATAACCCGGAGGATTATCTGCCGGCGGTGAAAACATCCTGGGAAGGATTGGAGTGTTACAATTATTCACCACTGCTGTATGCCTACGAATGTGATAACATCGCCATCACCGGATCGGGCACCTTGAACCCGAAAATGGATCTCTGGAGAATATGGTTTGAACGCCCCGAAGCGCACCTCAATGCGTTGGCCGGTCTCTATCATCAGGCTTCGAAGGATGTACCGGTGGAGGAACGTCAGATGGCGGTGGGTGAAAACAACCTGCGCCCCCATCTGATTCATTTTAACAGGTGTAGCAACGTGCTGCTTGATGGCTTCAAAATCAGGGAAAGTCCTTTCTGGACCATCCACCTCTATATGTGCAACAGTGGTGTGGTTCGCAATCTGGATGTGAAAGCACACGGACACAATAACGACGGCGTGGACCTGGAGATGAGCCGTAATTTTCTGGTTGAGAACTGTATCTTTGATCAGGGTGACGATGCCGTGGTGATCAAAGCGGGACGAAATCGGGATGCCTGGAAACTAAACACTCCATCTGAGAATATTGTAATCCGCAACTGTACCATTCTCGATGGTCACACGCTGCTGGGTATCGGCAGCGAGATGTCGGGTGGCGTACGCAACGTCTATATGCATGATTGTAGCGCTCCCAATGCGAATCGGTTCTTCTTTATCAAGACAAACCATCGCAGGGGCGGCTTCGTGGAAAATATCCATATGGAGAATGTACAATCGGGCAAAACACTCAGGGTTCTGGAAATCGATACCGATGTACTTTACCAATGGAGGGACCTGGTTCCTACCTATGAAACAAAAATCACCCGTATTGAAGGCATCTACCTAAACAATGTTACGTGCGACGAGGCAGATGCCATTTATGAGCTGAAAGGCGATGAACGCCTGCCTATTAAAAACGTAGAGATTAAGAATGTGCATGTGGGTAAAGTCAACAAATTCCTCAAACGGGTAGAAAACGCAGAGGACGTGGTTGAAGAGAATGTCACCTACAACGAAATAGCTTTTTAAAGAGAACAGATAATCATACAAAATAAAAAGAGATCATGAATCGAATTCTGTATTATAGCATCGCAACAATTGCATTTTTGCTCCTTTCTCTGTCGGCAGTGCCGGATCAAAAAATCACTGTTCACACCATCGGCGATTCCACCATGGCACCCAAAGATACAATTGGGAACCCCGAAAGAGGTTGGGCCATGGCCTTGCCCTTCTATCTGGACAGCACAAAGGTGAAAGTTGAGAATTATGCCCGCAATGGACGCAGCACCAAAAGCTTTATTGATGAGGGTCGATGGCAAACGGTACTGGAAAACATGAAACCGGGCGATTACCTTTTCATACAGTTTGGTCACAACGACGAGAAAATAAACAAACCGGCTGTCTATGCCGACCCGCATGGTGCCTATACCGACAACCTGACCCTTTTTGTAGAGGGTGCCAGAAGCAAGGGTGCTTTTCCGGTGCTGATGACCTCCATTGTCCGGCGTAAGTTTGATGAAGCCGGAAATCTCACCTATACCCATGGTGAATATCCCGATGCCGTGAGAGCACTGGCCAAAAAGCTGCAAGTTCCCCTAATCGACATGGAGAAGAAGTCGAGAAACATCATTCAGGCCATGGGGCCGGAGAAATCGAAATCGCTCTTTGTCTGGTTTGGACCGGGCGACTATCCCCGCTTCCCGGAAGGCAAGCAGGATGATACCCACCTCAACGGTGAGGGTGCTAAAGTGATTGCTGGACTTGCAGTGGAGGGAATAAAAGAGCTGCAGTTACCTTTAAGTTATTTTCTTTCTACAACCGAAGCATCTGTATCAAGATAAAAAAGGCAGAAGATACTTCTGCCTTTTCAACAATATCCTTGATGCGAATTCACCCTTGCTTGATCCGGTAATTCAGAACTGTTCTTCTCTTCAGGATAAGTAATTAAACCGGTTGTAATAGTCGATGATCTCCTTTGTTAGAATATCAAGTTGTACATAGTTCTGCACTTTTACGGGTCTTCTGTACACCAAATATTCTATCAGGGTCTTCATTGCGAGAAATCCCTGATGCTCAGGCTCCTGCCCGATCAAGAAATCGATATACCCGTTTTCGAGTGCCTTGATATTGGAAACCGTGAGATCAACTCCTATTAAAGGTATGTTGATTCCGTTTCGGGCAAAGCAATCGGCAAGCAACCCCCCTCGGGAATTAAAGAATACCACCCCTCCGATATGATGCTGATGATGAAACAATTCTTTCACCCACTCATCATTCTTCTCGGGTTCCATGGTGGAATATGGGATCAGCTGTACCTTGTTTGTTTTTTTCTTCTCAGAAAGATAGTCGTTAAAGCCATTCTGTCGCAATGTACTGGTATTGGCACTTTCATCACCGATTTTTATCGCGTAAGAAATGCCAATGTCGCTGTCTTTGGGAATGATGGAAGTGATCAGCCTGGCCATCAGATAACCACATCGGTAATGATCGGAGGTAAAAAAAGCCAAGGGTGATGTATTTTCCATGGTGGAATCCACGAAAATGTAAGGTATCCCCTTCTCCTCAAGCTTTCTGGTGAGCCTGAGTGTCTCTTCCTTGAAAGTCAAGCCAATGATGACTCCATCGGCATCAATCTGTAAAATCCGATCATACACCTCTCTACAGGAATAGACATCAAATTCATTATATGTATGCACCAGACATTTGATGCGGATATTCTCATACTCCTCGAGCGCATGTTGAATACCAAAATGGATACTTTCCCAATATTCACCTTCCGTCACCCCGGGCGTGGTAATAACCACCTTGTATTTTCGCTTCAATGACAATCCGGAGATATGGATGTTTGGCTTGTAATTTACCTTTTTTAAAATCTCCTCCACGGCAATGCGGGCCGGCTCCGATACATTTCCTCTGTTGTGAAGTATCCGATCGACTGTGCCGGGAGAAACACCTGCCATCTCCGCGATATCCTTAATACGAATCTTTTGCTGCATACTGATAAACTTTACAGATTTTGATTCTTAGTCTATCACACAAAGTAACAATTAATTTTTCTATTTTCACAATATTATTATTTCAGCTATATTTGCTTTTTCAGATAAAAATTAATCCACGATGACATGAGCATCATCAATACCTACGACATATGAAACCGGTCTTTACATTCCTTATTCTATTTCTAATGACGATGCAGGCTTTTGCACAAAATGCAAAAGATTATTTTCCGGTAGATCAACTCACCTCTGTAGGCGCTTACTACTATCCTGAACATTGGGATGAATCGCAGTGGGACAGGGATCTGCAGAAAATGGCAGCAATGGGATTCGAGTTTACCCACTTTGCCGAGTTTGCCTGGGCAGAGCTGGAACCAGAAGAGGGAGTCTACCGCTTCGACTGGCTGGACAGGGCAATCGCACTGGCAGCAAAACATCATTTAAAGGTAGTCTTGTGTACATCCACAGCCACCCCTCCCGTCTGGCTGGTTCGCGCACATCCCGATATCCTGATCACTCGGGAAGATGGCTCCCGGTATGACCATGGCTCCCGGCAGCATGCCTCCTTTTCGAATGAGTTTTATCGTTCTTACGCATTGAAAATGATTGAAGAACTGGCCAAACGTTACGGGAACGACATACGGGTTATTGGCTGGCAACTCGACAATGAGCCCCATTCAACAGTGGATTATGGGGAAGATGCTCAAAAACGGTTCCGCCAGTGGCTGAAAGAGAAATATCATACCATTGATGTTTTAAACAGGGCATGGGGCAACAATTTCTGGAGTGGTACCTACAGCGATTTCTCGGAAATCAACCTGCCCAACCACGCACAGTGGGGCATGAACCTCTATCAGCGGCTCGATCACAGTCGCTTCTGCGATGAGGAGACAGCCACATTTCTGGATGAACAGGCTCGGGTACTCCGCCGTCATACCAGTCGTGACCAGTGGATTACCACCAACTTCATTCCCATGTATGACGCCCGCTTCATTGGTGCGGACAAAGAACTCGATTTTATTACCTACACCCGCTATATGGTTTACGGTGAGCACGAAGGGATTGGAAAGAAAGGATACCGGGTGGGTGAATATTCCCGCATTGCCATGGCAAACGACTACTTCAGGCCACTTTCACCGATTTATGGTGTGATGGAGCTGCAGCCGGGACAGGTCAACTGGGGTACCATTAACTCACAACCGCTCCCGGGTGCAGTGCGTCTCTGGCTGTGGCATGTCTTTGCGGGAGGTAGCAGATTCACCTGCACCTACCGGTTCCGTGCTCCCATATACGGATATGAACAGTATCATTACGGTATTGTAGGCACCGATGGAGTAACCCCGACTCTGGGAGGATTGGAGTTTCAGCAATTTATGGGTGAAATACATCTGTTACGTCAACATGCTCTACCGGGAGAAGTGCCGACAACATACCGTGAGAGGAAAACCGCCATCCTCTACGACCCGGACAATACCGTGGCCATCAACCAGAATAAACAAACTACCCTCTGGGATACCGAACAGCACGTGCTGAAATATTATAAGGCACTCAAATCATTCGGTGCGCCAGTCGATTTTATCCGGGAAAAGATGGATTTCTCAGACTATCCGCTCATCATTGTACCTGCATACCAGCAGATGAGCCTCGAATTGGTGGATAAATTGACCCGATACGTTGAAAATGGAGGGAACCTGGTTATGTCGTGTCGCTCAGGACATCAGAATGAATGGGGTCACCTCTGGGAGGCAAAGCATGCGGAACCTATTTACGGACTTATCGGTGGAGAAATCGAGTTCTATGATCTGCTCCGTGCACACGCAGCCGATACGGTGATGATGGAGGGGAAACCCTATGCCTGGAGCAGTTGGGGAGACGTATTGAAGCCTTCTGCAGGTACCGAGAGCTGGGCGACGTACAGCGGTGACTTCTATGCCGGAAAGACATCAGTGAGCTTTCGCCCGCATGAGAAAGGAAGTGTCACCTACGTGGGAGCCGACAGCCACGGAGGCTATCTGGAAAGAGCTGTGCTTTCCAAAGTATTCGACCGATTACACATTCCCGTGGAAAACTACCCCCCCGGAGTGCTGGTAGAATACCGTGACGGGTTGGGTATAGCCGTAAACTATAGAGATACGGCGTTTGAGATGGAACTTCCGGAGGAAACAGAAATACTGATCGGACATACAACGATTCCTACAGCCGGGGTACTGATATGGAAAATCAACCCAAACTAGATTAAAATATTCAGCTATACAGCATGCAGACATACAGCTGAAACAAATTGTGGACGTACACAAAACAAAGATAACAAAAACAACCCATAAATTACAGGAATGAACAACAAGTTATTTTTCATCGCGATTTTTGCCGGGATCATGCTTCTACCCGGCTGTAAGACAAAATATGAATACCCTTTCCAGGATCTGGATCTATCGGTTGATGAACGGATAGAGAATCTCCTTGGTCTTTTGACTCTGGAGGAGAAGGCCGGGATGATGGTTAATTCATCTGAAGCTGTTCCTCGCCTGGGGATTCCGGCATACGACTGGTGGAACGAAGCACTACATGGAGTAGGACGAGCAGGACTGGCCACTGTTTATCCACAGGCAATTGGTATGGCAGCCACCTGGAATGAACCGGGCCATCTGGAGGCTTTCACCATCATATCCGATGAGGCTCGGGCAAAGTTTCATGAAGCGGTGCGAAACGAAAACAGGGGAAGGTATTACGGACTCAGTTTTTGGACTCCCAATATCAATATTTTCCGTGACCCGCGCTGGGGAAGAGGACAGGAGACCTATGGCGAGGATCCTTTTCTCACTGCACGATTGGGTGTGGCAGCGGTGAAAGGATTGCAGGGTGATCACCCGGACTATTTCAAGACCTATGCCTGTGCAAAACATTTCGCCGTGCACAGCGGACCAGAGTGGAACCGCCACTCCTATGATGCATCAGTCTCTGCAAGAGATTTGCGGGAGACTTACCTGCCTGCCTTTAAAGCGCTGATTGAGGAGGGAAATGTGCGACAGGTAATGTGTGCCTACAATGCATTTGAAGGGGAGCCCTGCTGCGGCAGCAGCAAGCTGATGTGGGATATCTTGCGTGAAGAATGGGGCTATGAGGGAATGGTGGTATCTGACTGCTGGGGTATAAACGACTTCTTTCTGCCCGATAATCATGGAACTCACCCCACACCGGAATCGGCAGCAGCCGATGCAGTGCATCACACCACCGATCTGGAGTGCGGTTCTGTCTATGAAAACCTGGTACTGGCTGTGGAGAAAGGACTCATCACTGAAGAGCAGATCGATCATTCACTGCGCCGCATTCTGCGTGGCTGGTTCGAGCTGGGGATGCTCGATCCGGTGGAAAGAGTTCCCTGGAGCTCGCTCCCTCTCTCTGTGGTAGACTCACCGAAACACAAAGAAAATGCCTTGAAGGTAGCCCGCGAATCGATGACATTGCTTAAAAATAAAGACAACGTGCTGCCGCTGAGCAAAGAGATAAAAAGCATCGCAGTCATTGGCGCGAATGCGGCAGACAGCGTGATGCTCTGGGGCAATTATAACGGTACCCCCTCCTCTACCGTAACCATCCTCGATGGCATCCGGACCAAACTTCCCAATACCGAAATCATTTACGATCATGGCTGTGACCTGGCTGACCCGTGGGTGAGAACCTCACTCTACGAGAGCTTCACCAACAAGCAGAAAAACAGTCAGGGGCTCTACGTGGAATTTTTCAACAACAACCAGTTTGAAGGAGATCCGGTTGCTACAAAAATAAACAGCGAGGGAATCCGCTACAACAATTCCGGCGGCACAGCACTTGCACAGGGTGTGAACATGGAAAATACCTCCACACGCATCAGCGGCATCTTCACGGCGCCCTATACCGGAGAGGTAGTCATGTCGGCTCGCACTTCCGACAAATACACGTTATATCTTAACAACGAGGAGGTCATGTCTCAAAGTGGCCGCGAGGCTTCTGTCCCCTCCGAGTATAAGTTCCATGCAACGAAGGGAAAAAAATACGATGTCATGCTCACGCATACACAAACGGGACGTCGCGTGCAGATCGATTTTTCTATATTCCGCAAGGAACAGGCCCAGTTTGATGAACTGACAGATCGAATCAAAAGGGTGGATGCCATCATTTATGTAGGAGGACTCTCACCCCGTCTGGAAGGTGAAGAGATGCCGGTGAGTGCCGAAGGTTTTAAAGGAGGCGACAGGGAGAAATTAGAACTTCCCGACGTGCAGCGTCGTATCCTAGCCGACCTGAAAAGCACCGGTAAACCGGTCGTTTTTGTCCTTTGTTCCGGCAGCTCACTTGCCCTGGAGCAAGATGAGCCACATTATGATGCGCTGCTTGCAGCATGGTACGGTGGCCAGTCAGCAGGCACAGCAGTGGCAGATGTGCTTTTTGGAGATTACAATCCTGCGGGACGTCTTCCTGTCACTTTTTACAAATCGACCGAGCAGTTGGATAACGCGTTGAAAAAAGCAGAGAATCCTGACCATCAGGGGTTCCAGAACTACAATATGGAAGGGCGCACCTATCGTTACATGAAGGAGGAGCCACTTTACCCATTTGGGCATGGTTTAAGTTATGCCACTTTCAGTTATGGAGAGGCAAAACTCTCGTCGCACCGCATCCAGGCTGCCGACGGGGTAAAAATAAGCATTCCTGTCACAAACAGTTCCTCACGCGATGGAGATGAGGTTGTTCAGCTCTATGTAAAAAGGAACAATGACCCCGAAGCACCGCTTAAATCGTTGCGTGCATTTCAACGTGTAACGATCAAAGCAGGCGAAACAAAAGAGGTGGAATTCACTGTCGACTCCCAAGCTTTTGCATTTTATGATGATCGTACCGACGGGCTCATACCAAAAAAGGGAAGTTATACCCTCCTGTATGGCGGTTCTTCGGCTGAGCGCGGTTTAAAAAGCGTGGATATCAAAGTAGAATGATCGAAAAGGAAGATGAGTACTCCATAAAAATAGAATAATCCTCCTCTACGGAGGAGAAATTGGGCTACTTTTACGTTTTTCAAACAAAGCTTTCTGAGGCTACTTAAATTAAAAACAGGATGATGAAATACGCGGTTTTAATTCTTCTTTTTTTACCCTCAGTTTTAATGGGTCAACAGGCCAATGTAAATCTCGATTATAATCCACAAAAAGATAAAGAAGGGCTTATTCCCTTTAGTGCACCTCTGAATTCTCCAAACGTAGATGACAACGGAATGGTTACTTTCAGTTTGAAGGCTCCCGGGGCAAAGGAAGTTCATCTTCCGCCGGGAGCCATCATTACCGCTTTGGGAAAAGAAAACAAACCTATTCCCTTTTCAAGAGGCGAGGATGGCATCTGGACATTGACCATCGGGCCCCTGAGCCCCGACATCTATGCGTATCATTTTGTGGTGGATGGAGTTCAAATTGCCGATCCGAGCAATACATATGCTGCATTTACGGCCATGCCGCCTTATAGTCAGCTAATTGTACATGGCAAGGGTCCCTCTTATTATGATGCGAAAAATGTACCTCATGGAAATGTGGTTCGACACATCTATCATTCTGAGGTAACAGGAGGCGAGAGGGAGCTGTATGTATATACCCCACCCGGCTACAATGAAGAGAAAGCTTATCCGGTATTATACCTCCTGGGGGGTAGCGGTGAATTACCTTCTAACTGGATATACGACGGGCGGGTTAATTTTATCATGGACAATCTGCTTGCTGAAAAAAAAGCAGTACCCATGCTCATTGTCATACCCAACAACCAGGTGCTGCATCGCAATCACCCCCAGCATACTGAATTGACTTTTGACATTTTTGAAAGAGAGTTGAGAAATCATGTGATACCCCTCGTCGATGACAACTATCATACAATAAAGGGGCCTCGTGGGAGAGCCATTTCAGGTCTCTCTATGGGTGGGCGTCACAGCTTGTTCGTCGGTTTCAGGTCACTCGACTTGTTCGCAAACTTCGGCATCCTGAGTGCAGGTGATGTAAAACCGGAGGAAACATTGAAAGATTTCCTAAACGATCCAAATGTGAATGACAAGATAGATTATCTCTTTGTGGGACAAGGAACAAAAGAGGCGAACGGCTTTTTCAACCAACGGGTACAATCACTCATTGAATCACTTTCCCGGCATCAGATCAAACATGATTATTACGTGGGTGGTCAGGGTGGACACGACTGGTCCACCTGGCGACATCTGCTTTATCATCGTTTCCTTCCCAACCTTTGGAGGAACCAACAAAGAGTGGTCGAGGATGGCGGTACGGGTGCTTATCCTGCCATCATGTACACCGATAGTTCGTTGCCCACACACACCATTTTCAGGCCAGCAGACCTGACCGCGTTCGGCAATGATCGGAAGTTGCCGGTTATCGCATGGGGAAACGGAGCCTGTGCCAATTCTCCCTGGGAACATATTAATTTCCTGTCGGAGGTGGCATCGCATGGTTTTCTCACCATCGCCATCGGCCCCATGCCACAGGAGGGTGAAAGAGGGATGGGAAGGTCTGATGCTTCGCAGCTACTGGATGCCATTAACTGGGCAATTGACCAAAATAACAATGAAGCCAGTCCCTTCTACCAAAAGATTGATACCTCCAAAATTGCGGTCAGTGGCATGTCGTGTGGCGGTCTTCAAACGCTTGAAGTGGCTCCCGATCCACGTATTACAACTGCGATAGTCTGCAACAGTGGCATACTGGGTAACCCCGGAGGCGGTATGCCCGGCATGCCCCAGTTAACCAAAGAAAACCTTTCAAAACTGCACAGTCCGGTCTTATACCTGCTGGGTGGCGAGTCAGATATTGCCTATCAAAATGGAATGGATGATTACGAAAGAATCAACCATGTCCCTGTTTTCGTGGCCAACATGGATGTCGGTCATGGTGGCACCTATAGTCAACCTCATGGCGGTGAATTTGCGAAAGTAGCTACTGCCTGGTATAAATGGCAATTGAAGGACGATGTGGAAGCCGGTAAAATGTTCACCGGAAAGAGTCCTTTGTTATCCACATCTGCACACTGGAAAGTGGACAAAAAAAATATACCCTAACCTGATAATGGCAGGCATTCAACAGGGAAGTGCGGATACTTTTGGCCGCAATCTCTGTTAACTTATTTATTACAATTATTATTAATTTTCAACCAGTATGAAGAATCTATTCAACCTTTTGTTATTACTTCTTTTCACCTCCGGGTTGTGTGCCCAGGTAGGACACACTGTGCCCGAAGGAACTGTTCCAAATGAACATAATATTGTGGGTGCCGAATATCCGAGAATCGGAGAAGATGGGCGTACCTATTTCAGGGTCTATGCACCCGATGCCCAAAAAGTGGAAATCAGTTTCCGGGGAGAAATGAAAAAAGGAGAAGATGGCTTTTGGACACTTACCAGTGAAGGGCCGGAGGTAGTTGGCTTTCATTACTATCAAATAAAAATTGATGGAGTCAGTGTAGCTGATCCCAACGGTAAACCCTTTTTTGGAATGGGGAAATGGGTGAGTGGAATTGAGATACCTGAAAAAGATGGTGCTTATTACAAGCCAAAGGAGAATGTAGCCAAGGGAGCGGTTCGTGAGGAATGGTACTATTCTGCCATTCGCAACGAATGGCGTCGGTCACTGGTGTACACCCCTGCAGAGTACGACCGGAACCCCGGAAAAAAATACCCGGTTCTTTACCTGCAACATGGCATGGGAGAGAATGAAACGAGTTGGGCCAACCAGGGTAAGATGAACTTTATTATGGACAACCTGATCGCTGAAGGGAGCGCCACACCCATGATTGTGGTGATGGATAATGGCAACATTGAAAACTTTCAACCCCGACCCGGTGAAGACCCTAATGAAGCGAGAAGTAGGTTTGGCGCCGATTTTCCTTCGATCCTGCTGAACGAGATCATCCCCCATATTGAGTCGAATTACCGTGTGCTGACCGATCGTGAAAACAGAGCCATGGCCGGTTTATCGTGGGGTGGACTTCAAACATTTAACATCACCTTGAACAACCTCGATAAATTTGCTTACATAGGAGGTTTCAGTGGTGCCGGACGCATCGACACCAATCAACTGGATACCGCCTATAATGGCGCATTCAAAGATCCAAAGGCATTCAACGAGAAAGTTCGGGTCTTTTTCCTGGGTATTGGATCGGAAGAACATCCCGAAAGGACAAAAAGTCTGTGCGAAAGCCTGACAAAAGCAGGAATCAACAACATCTATTATGAATCTCCCGGAACAGCACATGAATTTCTGACATGGCGCAGATGTCTGAAAGAATTTGCTCCTTTAATTTTCAAATAGGAAAGAGTTTCTTGCTGAATGAGATATTACCCATTCCCATCATACCTGATACAATTTTAAAAATGAAAAGAGTATTCCTTACAGCCATACTTGCTGCGATGTGCTTGCTATCCTGTTTTGGGAAGAACAACCCCAGACAATGGCTCAACCTGAATTATGCCGGTGATGGTCAGGTGTATCACGATCTCGATATCCATCTGCCGGAGATGGAGAGACCTGCTTATAAAGCCATTATTGTCATCTACGGCAGTGCATGGTTTGGCAATAACATGAAACAATTTGCTTTCGACGCCTATGGAAAGCAATTGCTCGAAAGCGGTTTTGCCGTGATCGCCATCAACCACAGGTCCAGTTCCGACGCTGCCTATCCTGCTCAAATCAATGATGTGAAGGCAGCCATCAGGTTTGTAAGAGCAAATGCTCGTCAATATCACATCGATGCATCATTTATTGGCATTACCGGTTTCTCTTCGGGTGGACATCTTGCATCCCTGGCAGGTGCCACGAACGGTGTGAAAGAACAGACCCTGAACAATGTTACTGTGGATATTGAAGGTTCGATAGGAAATCACACCTCCTTTAGCAGTGCCGTCAATGCAGTAGTGGATTGGTTTGGTCCCATCGACATGGCCCGAATGGATGATTGCAAAGGGCCAAAAGAGGGAAATTCACCCGAAGCAGCGCTGATCAGGGGCAATCCGGCTGACAACCTCGATTTGATCGCTTTACTGAATCCGATCACATTCCTCGACGAAAAGGACCCCAAATTTTTGGTCATTCATGGTGAAGCAGACAATGTGGTTCCCCATTGCCAAAGCGAATTATTCTCTAAAGCGCTGAAAGAAAAAGGATTGCTGGGCGAATTCATTTCTATTCCTGGAGGAGAGCACGGACCGGTTACTTTTAACGAAGAAACTTTTAAAAAAATGACGGATTTCTTTCTGCAGGAAGCTGAAAAAGCCGCTCTCTCCGCAGATAACGGCAGACCCTGGAGCAGAAACGACGAATCCGTGGTCCGTGATTCTATCCGGAGCATCGATGCC
>CAZRRC010000027.1:0-4744 GCA_964602395.1 uncultured Proteiniphilum sp.
TGGAGGTACCTGGCGGATTCGAACCGCCGTCGACGGTTTTGCAGACCGGCGCCTAACCACTCGGCCAAGGTACCCTGATTGCACAAAGCGGATGCAAATATAATATAATTTTTTGAGATATAAAAAGATTGCTCCGCTATTTTTCGCTACTGCGTTTGGGATATGGAAGGTTTTGGAAATTATGAAAACAGGAGCCTGAACGCGTCACTCACCCTTTTAACCTGCTGCAGCTCCAATGTCGTTTTCTTTTGAATGCCTTTCAGGTTATTAGCAGGAATGAGCATTCGGCTGAAACCCAGCTTTTCCGCTTCCTGTATGCGCTGCTCTATGCGGTTCACCGGGCGTATTTCTCCCGACAACCCTACCTCACCGCAGAGGCAGGTCTCCCTGTCGATGGCCATGTCGAGGCTCGAAGAAAGTACCGCGCTGATGACTGATAAGTCCATGCCGGGGTCGTTCACTCGCAGACCACCCGCAATATTGAGAAAGACATCCTTTTGTGCCAGCTTAAAGCCGGCTCTTTTTTCCAGTACAGCCAGCAGCATGTTCATCCTTCTGATATCGAATCCAGTGGCAGAACGTTGTGGCGTTCCATAAGCTGCCGTACTGACCAACGATTGTGTTTCAATCACAAAAGGGCGAACACCTTCAATGGCTGCGGCAATGGAAACGCCGCTCAGCCCGTCGTGATTCTGTGTAAGCAACAATTCGGAGGGGTTGCTCACCTCACGCAGTCCCGACTGGTTCATCTCGTATATCCCCAGCTCGGCTGTGCTACCGAAGCGGTTTTTGATGCCGCGTAGAATGCGATACATATAGTGCTGATCGCCCTCGAACTGCAATACCGTATCCACAATGTGTTCCAGTATCTTCGGGCCGGCAATGCTTCCCTCCTTGGTGATATGACCGATTAACAGTACCGGCGTACCAGAGTTTTTGGCGAATTTTAGAAGCAAAGCGGCACACTCGCGTACCTGCGAGATACTGCCGGGTGACGACTCCAACGCATCGCTGTATACCGTCTGAATGGAATCGATGATCAGCAGCTGAGGCGACACTTGTTTCACATGCTTGAAAATCTCATCGAGATTGGTCTCGCACACAATCAGGCAATCATCATTTTCAATGCCAATGCGTTCGGCCCTGAGCTTCAACTGCCGCGCACTCTCTTCTCCAGAGACATAAAGCGTGCGGATACCATTTAGTTTCAAGATGGTCTGTAATACCAACGTCGACTTTCCTATACCCGGCTCACCGCCGATCAGAACAACAGACGCGGGTACCAGACCGCCACCCAACACCCGGTTCAATTCCACATCCCGCATGTCAATGCGCGGCTCCTCATCGGCTTTGATCTCCCGCAATGTCGTCGGCATGCTCTTTCCTTCCCCGAAAGAACGAGTATCTTCCTGTTTGGAGGCAGCATCCTTGCGTATCAGCTCCTCCACGAAGGTAGACCATTCACCGCAGGAAGGACATTTTCCCATCCATTTGGGTGATTCATGGCCGCAATTACTGCAAAAGTAGACCGATTTTAGTTTTGCCATACAGTCGTTGTTTAAAGAGGTAAAGATAGAGAAATTTCTTGTACTTTTGTGGTTGGTGTGTAGCTGCGTATTGCAGAAACTGCCGAAACAGGGTGGCCGGATAGCTGGCAACCTGCTTTTTTCAACGATTTAAAATACCCCAGATGTCTCTCATTTATTCCTTGATATCCAAGTCACTCGGCCTCTCTCTCAAGAGTGTGGAAAACACCGTAAAACTGCTCGAAGGAGGCGCCACCATCCCTTTTATCAGTCGCTACCGCAAGGAGGCTACTGGCGGGCTCGATGAGGTGCAGGTAGACCACATCAAGACACAGCACGAGCAATACTGTGAACTGGAGAAGCGAAAAGAATTTATCCTGAAAACCATATCGGAGCAGGAAAAACTCACACCAGAACTTGCCGAAAAAATAAACAGTTGCTGGGATAACACAGAACTGGAAGATATCTATCTCCCCTTCAAACCCAAAAGACAAACGCGTGCAGAAATTGCCCGCAAAAACGGACTGGAACCGCTCGCCAAGTGGTTGATGGCACAACATCACGACCCGGTGGAGACAAAAGCTGCACAATTTCTGAATGAGCAGGTAGCTGATGTAGAAGCAGCACTGAAAGGAGCGCGTGACATCATTGCCGAATGGGTGAACGAAGACGCAAATGCCCGTCAGCTCATTCGAAACATATTTTCTCACGATGCCATCATCACATCGAAGGTGGTAAAGGGGAAGGAGCAGGAAGGTGAAAAATATGCCGATTATTTCGATTTCTCCACACCACTCTCCCGATGTCCTTCACACCGCATCCTGGCTATCCGTCGGGGTGAATCGGAAGGATTTTTGCGGGTCGCCATTTCTCCGGACGACGAAAAATGCCTCGACAGGCTGGTTCCCCGATATGCCAAAAGAGATGTGCCAGCGGCAGATCAGGTGGAGGATGCGGTTACAGATGCATACAAACGTCTGCTGAAACCTTCCATAGAGACCGAGTTTGCCAATCTCTCCAAAGAGAAAGCCGATGCGGCGGCGATCGCTGTCTTTGCCGACAACCTGCGCCAGCTTTTGCTATCATCCCCTCTGGGGCAACAACGTATTCTGGCCATCGATCCAGGTTTTCGTACCGGTTGTAAGCTGGTCTGCCTGAACGAGCAAGGGGATCTGCTACACAACGAAACCATCTTTCCTCACCCACCGCAAAACGAGTCGAACAAAGCTGCGGCTAAGGTGATCAAGCTGGTCTCCACCTATAAGATCGATGCCATTGCCATTGGGAACGGCACGGCAAGCCGTGAGACGGAAAGATTTATTTCCAACCTGCGCTATGAGAAGGAGGTGAAGGTCTTCGTGGTAAGCGAGAGCGGGGCATCGGTCTATTCTGCCTCCAAAATAGCAAGGGAGGAGTTTCCTGAGTATGACGTGACCGTACGGGGTGCTGTTTCTATCGGCCGGCGACTGAGCGACCCTCTGGCTGAGTTGGTGAAGATTGACCCCAAATCGATCGGTGTAGGTCAATATCAGCACGATGTGGATCAGACGAAGCTGAAACATTCTCTCGACCAGACCGTGGAAAGCTGCGTGAACATGGTGGGTGTGAATCTCAACACTGCAAGTCGATATCTGCTCACTTATGTATCGGGACTGGGGGAGTCACTGGCGCAAAATATTGTAACCTGGCGTACTGAAAACGGCCCATTCCGTTCACGGAAGGAACTGAAAAAAGTGCCCCGACTGGGGGCAAAAGCATTTGAGCAGTGTGCCGGGTTCCTGCGAATTACTGATGCGGAGAACCCACTAGATAACTCGGCGGTACATCCAGAGAGTTATCCCATCGTGGAGAAAATGGCCCGCGAGATGCATTGCTCCGTAAAAGAGCTGATTCGAAACAAACCACTGATCGCTGCCATCGACATAAATAGCTACATAACCGAAGAAGTAGGTATGGAGACATTGACTGACATCTTGCAGGAGCTGGAGAAACCGGGGCGCGATCCGCGCACCACAGTGCAAGTGCTGGAATTTGACCAAAACATCCGCACCATCCAGGATTTGAAAGAGGGGATGAAGTTACCGGGCATCGTCACCAACATCACCAACTTCGGTTGTTTTGTAGACATCGGCATCAAAGAAAACGGACTGGTACATATCTCGGAGTTGGCCGACCGATTTGTCTCCAATCCAACGGAGGTGGTATCGCTCCATCAACATGTGGAAGCAACGGTGTTGTCGGTAGATTTGGAAAGGAAACGCATCGCGCTCTCCCTGAAAAAATAGATGGCCGTCAGAAGTCAAGCATCAGCTGTCGTTCAAGCAGTTGAAAGCTTTTCCGGTGTACAGGTGTGCTACCCAGCTCCCGAATTGCCTGGCGGTGTTGCGCTGTAGGATAACCTTTGTTACGGTCCCACCCATATTGGGGATACAGTTCATGCAGTTCCCGCATAAATTCGTCGCGATAGGTCTTGGCCAGGACAGATGCAGCAGCGATAGACTGGAACAGGGCATCTCCTTTCACCACACAGGTATGCGGGATAGATCCAAAGGGACGAAAACGGTTTCCGTCGACCAGAATATGCGCCGGTGTCAACAGCAACTTTCGCAATGCCCGGTGCATCGCCTCGACCGATGCCCAGAGGATGTTCATTTCATCGATCTCTTCGGCAGAGCACGATGCCACAGCATAGCTCACTGCATTTTCTTCGATGATCAAACGCAATTCATCCCTCTTTTTTTCAGTTAACTGTTTGGAATCGTTCAGTTCATCGCAGGAGAAGCCGGAGGGCAGCGCCACTGCAGCTGCAAAAACGGGACCAGCAAGACAACCCCGACCGGCTTCGTCGCATCCCGCTTCCACGCATCCAACCTTCATACAGGTCTGCAATAAATGATGATGTTGTTTCATTTCTTAATTCTCTCCGATTGTTAAAGTCACTTTGTTGTCTGCTGGCGGAAAATCGAAAGCAAATGAGTCTGTTTCAATCTTTGTCCCCATCATGTCAGCAAAGCGTGTAATTAATTCCTGCAGACCAGTATTCAACATTTCATCTCCCCTCACATGCACCAGATTCAGCTCTACGATCATTTCAACCAAGTTATCTCTTGCCTCTTCCGGAATTGGGAATCCGCCTGTGTCCAGTTTATGTTTTGCCACCCGGCGTGTGAGCGCCTCGAGACGACTACGAGAGACACCTTCCAGGTCGATGTTTCTGG
>CAZRRC010000027.1:4844-30101 GCA_964602395.1 uncultured Proteiniphilum sp.
GGGAAAAAAGTTTCCTGGTGAGGCATATGCTCCACCAGTCCATGGTGCATCATCCCCAACACTGTAATTTCTCTTTCTTTGGCCTCACGGAGGATTTGAAGTGCCCATTCCAGCGTTTCTGGTAGGATTCGTCCAGCCGAAAGTGAGGAGGTCTTATATTCCTGATGCCGGTTGCTGTCGATTGCCAGCAGCCAGGTTTTTTCATCAATCTCCGCCATATAGCTGAGCGAAGCACTGTCTCTGCGAAGTGCTTCATCGTAACCGTAGGCGCCGTACAATTGGGTAAATTCAACGGAAGAAATCCCTTCTACAGGCCATTGCGTATCTCCTTTATAGGCTCGGGCATCGGGGACATGGACATCATGATTACCAGGAATCACGAAAATCCGTGTTCCTGCTTTCTGAAGGGGTCGAAGGAGTTCAATAAAACCAAGATGGCTCTGTCGTTCGCCGTGATTGGTCAAATCTCCCGTGACAAGAAGTATATGCGGTGCTTCGCGTTCGAGGTCTGACAACACCTCCTGTAACACCTCATGCAGTTCCCCTGTCTTTCTACCGGTTGCATCCTCAAAAGCTGAGAGAGCCATTCCTTCTTCAACCAATTGCGGTGCAAGATAATGCACATCGGTGATCACCGCAATCTTCCTTGTGGCAGTCGTGTCGAATTGGTCACCCGGGTATACCCATGCTGGGAAAATGTCGTACGAAACAGAACAGAATAAAAGCAACAGGATTATCCACCCATAGTTCATTGGTTGTTTCGTTTGAGGAATCCCTTCATATCCTGCAACCAGCGTTCAAAGGGGCTGCATTCAATCTTCAAAAAACTATCGGAGAGAGCCGAGGTTTCAAAGCTTGTGGTTTTGAAATCGCCCCAGACATATTCAACCAATTCGGGATAATCGATATAGGGATTTCGGTTTTTTTGTATATGGTAAACTTCCTCATTCCTGCGTACTTCCTTGATGCTGACCGGATCCTCCCGATGCCATTTCAGCATCAGCTGAAGCGACCAGCTACTGAAACCGGGATAGCGGCTACCTCCTACCTGGTCGGAGTGCCACAGTGGCAACAGATCCTCATAAGCAGTAACCAGATAGAAGAAAGTACGGGCGAAATCTCCTTTGTAGGCATCGATGGGTTCAAAAATTGTTTGTGTATAATCACCGAATGTATTTTGCCCTATTTTCGATCCGTTTGATGACTTCCAGAAGGTTATACCAGCCTCGCCAAAGGGAAGGTTCCCTCTTCGGTTGTTCACGTAGCCATCGGTAGGGTACAGGTGGAAGAGATCCGAGTGGAGCTCCTCCGATTCATCATACCAGCTTTTGGGCAAGGTATGTTCACGATTATAGCAGTCACCCTCCTTGCGATAGGAACCACAACGATGATTACTGAAATCAAAGAGATATCCAGCTCCATCTTCTGGATCATCGGAATACATATCCCACACTTTGTTGTTCTTCTTACTGTCGGTAATGCGGAAGACTTCCCATAAATCGGCATATGGAACCACCTGCGGATTTTTGATGATATCAAACAACGCAGTTTTCAATTCAGCTCCTCTTTTACCTTCAGCACTGGCATAATAGTCACTGGGTACCTGAGCAGTGAGGGTGCCGGAGATGCAAAGAAAAAGTAGAGCAAGGAGACTCTGCTTAGAATAATTCATTTCTTATATGATAAGACAGAATCATGTCAGAATGATTCCAAGAAAAGAGCAAATATAATGAATTCAATTAAATACCCGATACGGAATAGGGAAAAAAATAAAAAACATCCGTGGAGTAGCTGTCCTTTTTGAAGAATCAGGCGTTCAGTAACTTTTCAATCTCTTCGATGTCTGAACGGAATGCTTTGTCTACTTCGTAAAAATTCTTCACTGTATTGCATGCATGCAATACGGTAGCGTGATTGCGATTGCCAACCTGTACCCCTATCTGAGAAAGAGAAAGCTCTGTATGTTTCTTGATAAAAAACATGGTCACCTGTCGTGCCTGCACGATTTCACGCTTGCGGGAGGACGATTGAATCAGTTCTTTCTTGATGTCAAAAAATTCAGAAACGGTATCCTGAATCTTCTGTACAGTGATGCGCTTGCGTTCAAATTTAATGCTCTGTTCCACCACCCGACGAGCAAGATTCATGTCGATCTCCCGGTTGTTAATGATAGAATGAGCCATCAGTGAGACCACAATACCCTCCAGATCACGCACATTCTCTGTCACATTCTCTGCGATGAAATCAATCACATTGGCTGGAATGGAAAGGCCGTCGGATAAAACCTTGTTTTGCAGAATTTTTTTTCGGAGTTCTTTATCGGGTCGCTCCAGCCTGGTGGTGAGACCCCAGCGAAAACGGGTGAGTAGCCTTTCTTCCATACCCTGCATATCCATGGGAGGACAATCGGAGGTCATCACCAGCTGTTTATTGTTCTGATGCAGGTGATTGAAAATATGGAAAAAGGTATTCTGCGTTTTTTCTAACCCCGACAATTCATGAATATCGTCGATAATGAGCACGTCGATACTCTGGTAGAAATTGATGAAATCGTTAATAGTATTGAATCTACGGGCATCAGTAAACTGCACCTTGAAGAGATGGGCGGATAAGTACAACACTTTTTTCTCTGGGTAAAGCGCCTCAACTTTTGAACCGATGGCATGACAAAGATGTGTCTTGCCCACGCCCGAATTACCATGCACAAAAAGAGGATTGAATGCCGTCTTTGCGGGGTTATTGGCTACAGCTTCAGCGGCTGTACGTGCCAGCCGGTTACTCTCACCCTCAAAGAAATTGAGAAAAGTATACTTTGAATTGATCTGTGAATCGAATTCCGAGGTTTCCACCCTGTCGAATGGACTGGGTACCTTGGCGACAATTTTTTTGGAGACGTTTTTATCTTTTCCGACAAACGGCTTGCTTTCGCCTCGAAGTTCTACAGCAGTATTACTTTCTGTCTCTACCAGAATGCGGTAATTGAGAATGGTTCCCTCTCCAATTTCACGGTAAAGAGTCTGCTGAATAAGATCGAGATATTTATCCTCCAGGTATTCATAAAAAAATTGACTCGGAACTTGTACTGTAAGCACATGATCCTCATATTTCAATGGTACAATAGGTATAAACCATGTATTAAATGCCGGCTCTGGGATATTGTCCCGTATGACATTCAAACAATTGTTCCATAAAAAACGACAGTCTCTTTTCATTGAATTCTATAATGATCTTTATTTTTTCCTCAACAGGAATACAAATTTTCAAAAAAAAAACGAGATAAAAAAATGATCTTTTTTTTAGAAAATCTATTCGAACAATACGATGCTATTTATCAACGGAATACCCGTAAATCTCTGCAAATCAGTTATTAACAAATTATAACTAAGTGGTATATCATTCATTAACAAATAGATACAAGCAGATGTTTTTGTTTTTAATAAAAACAAGTATATTACAATTTTGTTACTTACCTCCGAGCAACCAAAGGTTTTTGTTTCAATTCCCGGAATATCGTTATTTAGAAATATTCTATTTAACGTTTTTATGAGAACCTAAAACGAAACTGCTTCAACTAAAATAATCGTACTTTGATACTGAGATACCGCTCCGGATTTTGGCGAATATCTTCTAGCAGTTTTGTCGCCGTATCAATGGTTACATTCAGGCTGTCATGCAGTTTTGTATCATTCATCAAAAGACCGAGGGAATTGTCACTGCTGTTCATTTTTTGGGTCAGCCTCTTCAGGTTATTCACCGTCTCGTCGATGGAAGCGTAAGTGCTTTCAATATCCATTTGATTGAGTTTGCCGGTCATATCATGTAAATCGGAGGAGACATCAGAAAGATTACTGCTGATCTGAGGCAGGTCTTTTTCCAAAACGCCCACCATCCTATTCAGGCTTTTGCTGGAGTTGTTTAATTGATCCACCGTACTGCCAATACCCTCTATGGAATATGTCCACATGGGGTGTGCCATGAGTTTGTGTAATGTGTAAACGATCGAGTCGATGCGTTGGAGAATAGAATCTGTCCTGGGCACCACTTTTGCCACACTTTCCATCAAACCAATTTCCTTGGAACCCGTGAGGGTATCTCCCGGTTGAAGATATACAAGCGACGGCACCAATACCAAATTCACAGTAGAAGCACCGAACATGTCAGCCCCATATTCGAGATAACTACCCTCAGTAATCTGCAGGGGTTCCTTCAGGTTAATTCCAACTACAAAGCGCATGGGTTCTTCGTCAATCAGCCGGATATCGTTAATCAATCCGATCTGATAACCCTTCACATACACGGGTGAAGAGATGAGCAATTGAGATACATCGTCGAAAACAGCGTAATATTGATTTTGATTCTTGAGTACGTTGATTCCTTTCAGAAAGTTAATCCCAAAGTAAATCATGGCAATACTGGCTATGAATGTCAGGCCAATGATTGCATACCGGTTTAAGTTTATTTTCATAGGTTCTTAATCATTATTTTACACGTTGTCCGCCTTCAAATTCAACAATAAAAGCATCTTTAAATTTTTTTCGGACCTCACGGAGTAATTGTCCGATTGCTCTCTTATCGGACGTATTTCCATATGTATATTTATAGGTGGAACCATCGGTGTAAAAATCTACCGGGTTCAACCCTTTAAATTGAGCTGCACCATTTTCATATTTGCGGGAGGAGACCAGAAATTGAACACGATACTCTCTTTCCCCTGCTTCAACCGTCGTTTTGGGCAAAACGGCAGTCGGCTCACTGTTTATGGGAGATTCGGTAAAAACATGACTTTTTTTATCGTACTCTCGTTTATAATCTTTAAATCCCTGATAAATGGAAGAAGCCAATGAACTCTGCCCGCTGGCACTCTTCAGGTAGTTCTCCTCCTGTTTGTTGCTGATATAGCCCAGTTCAATGAGGATGCTAGGCATGGCCACCTCTCTGAGCACCAAGAAACCGGCCTGACGTACATTCCGGTTGACGCGCCGGGAGTTTGTGATCAACTGATTCTGCACGAGCGTAGCAAGGTACACACTTTGCGAGAGGAACTCGTTGGCCATAAATTCAAAAATAATATAGGATTCGGGTTCATTCGGATTAAAGCCCTCGTATTTCACAGAATAATCATCTTCATACATGATTACAGCATTTTCTGCTTTGGCCACGTCCAGGTTATCTTTGCTGCGATGTAAACCCAACACAAATGTCTCTACACCCTGAGGAGAAGTACGACGCCGGTCGAGCGCGTTACAATGAATGGATATAAATAAATCGGCATGTGCCCTGTTTGCAATTTCTGCACGTTGGTTTAACTCGACAAAACGATCCTTATCACGAGTATAGAGAACCTTTACATCGGGATGGTTCTGTTCAATGAGTTTGCCCAGTTTCAAAGCGACAGAGAGTACAATATCTTTTTCTTTTGCCACAGAGCCTATCGCCCCGGGATCTTTCCCGCCGTGACCGGGATCAATCACCACAGTAAACTGGTCATTCTGTGCATGTGTGAGCTGAACGGGGAAAAAAAGGAGAAATGTGCCCAAAAAAAGTAATAAAAATAGCTTCTTACAGGGTCTCATGCGAATTCTTTTTACAAAAATAGCGATAAATTTCGTATTGAAAAAAAATGAGCCACAATATGCAGCTCATTTTCCTTTATGGTGTCAATCGAAACCGTCACGGCATTAACTCTGCCAGCTTGGCGTCCAGCGCATCTCCTCTGAGGTCTTTCTCAATGATAACCCCCTCCTTATCCAAAAGGATGGTATGTGGTATGCCGTTGATCGCGTAGAGGTCTACAACAGGACTGTCCCAGTATAGAAGGTCTGACATCTGTGGCCAGGTCATATTCAAATCTTTTATACCTTGGGTCCAACGTTCGCGATCCTGATCAAAAGAAACACCCACCACCTCAAAACCTTTCGATTTATACTTGTCGTAAGCAGCTACCACGTTGGGCATCTCCTGCCGACAGGGTCCGCACCAGGCAGCCCAAAAATCAACCAGTACATACTTCCCTTTTCCGGCATAATCGGATAGGGAAACATCGTTGCCTTGGACATCCTTGAGTGAAAAATCGACAAACTTCTTTCCTACTGCCACATTCTCCAGGTTCTTCAGACGCGTAATGATACGTTGTATATTCTCCTTTGCCTTGAAGCCCTCATCGGCAAGGTCGAGTATGGTTCGCTGTTGCTCCGGTGTAAACATAGAGGAAGAAGAGAGAAAAACATACTTTCCAAGCTCGTTTCCAATGTTCTCTTTGATAAAATTGAAATTCAAGTCGGTCAGCTCTGCACTGATGCGATCGTAAGAGCTGTTTATTTCAGCTTCAAGAGAGTCGGTCATGTGACCTTCGGCATTGGCGGTGTTATATTGTTCCATCACACCGCGAATACTTTTTACCAGAACACGCTGTTTCAGTCTGAAATCGGTGTAGGCTTCATTTGCCTTAGTTCCCTTCACCGTCACAACGCTATCGAACTGCAATGTAATTTCACCCGGTTCAATCAACACAGGTATGCGGCTTTCCTGCTGTGGGTTTATCGTTCCATCCAATGAAATAAAACGAAGCAGGACACTGTCGGCTACTCCTTTATACGAGAAGGATCCGTTTGTGACCTCCAGCGTATCCACCCCTATCATGGCATCATCGGTCATTTCCTGTACATATACTTTTGTACCCTCATAAGCTTTGTCGGTCACCGTACCACTGATCGTAAAATTCTTGTTGTTTTGACAGGAGAGAATGAATCCTGCAGATATGAAAAGAAACAATAACTTTCTCATTTTTTAATTCTTTTTTATGATTTAAATACGAACAAAGATATATAAATTGTCACTACAAATAACGATTAAACCTTATTTTTGTTCTCTTACAATAAAAGAGAGGCATTCCCGTTCTATAGACACAATAACAATTGCTTATGAGCAGAAACACATTTCCTGTCATTCCCCCTGTTGCACAGAACGCGGCCGTTACACCACATCCTACGGAGCTTACGCTGACACTGATACGCCAGTTTGCCAGAAACAACCACACAGTGAAACAACTCAGCATAACCGATAATATGATCTCCCTCAGCTGAGTTTTAAAAAAAAACGTTACCTTTGATGCAGAAACTTGCAATAAATATATGGGTACGATGGTAGCACCGTCGCTGTTGGCGGCCGATTTTCTGAACTTGGAGAGAGACGTGGAAATGCTCAATCGAAGTGAGGCGGACTGGATTCACCTCGATATCATGGATGGGGTATTTGTACCGAACATTTCTTTCGGATTCCCGGTAATCAATCTATTACAGAAAGTAACCAAAAAGCCGCTGGACGTCCATCTGATGATTGTACAACCTGAAAAATTCATAGATGAAATAGCCGCCACTGGAGCCACTTACATGAACGTACACTATGAAGCGTGTACTCACCTGCACAGGGTGGTGCAGGAAATCAGAAAAAAGGGAATGAAGCCGGCCGTCACACTCAATCCGCATACACCACTCTCGGTACTTGAGGATATCTTACCCGATTTAGATATGGTGTTGCTCATGTCAGTAAATCCCGGCTTTGGTGGACAGCAGTTTATCGAACATACTGTACGGAAAGTAGATCAACTCAAAAAGATGACGCACAGACTGCATGCCGAAACCCTGATAGAAGTGGATGGAGGCGTAAATCTCGAAACAGGGAGAAGACTCGTCGACGCGGGTGCTGACGTACTTGTTGCGGGAAGCTTTATTTTTTCTTCGGATAACCCCGAAGAGACCATCCGGATGTTGCGGGCCCTCTAAATTCAGAGCCCGCTATTACTGACTGCTGTCGCGCTACCTCCATCGCGAGAGCAAAATGACTTGCATTTATTTCTCTTGCGTACCTCCATGAACGCATTTATCGGAAAAACGCCTTTTTTACGCCTGCTCCTTCCGGTCGTCGCAGGCATTATAGTCTGTGTTCTTTTTCCCAACTGGAGATTTCATCCGTTTTTTTTGAGTCTTGCCGGGTGTGCACTCATGTTTCTCTCCTTCTTTCTCGGTAATAAAAACCAATATCAGTTTCGGTGGGTGTTTGGAGCCGGGGTGTACCTGTTCCTCTTCTCCCTTGCCATCAATCAATACCGTGACCAGGAAAGGGAGAGAGCATTTCTATTCCCTACCGATTCACAACATTATATAGGAATTATCCTCGATATTCCGGATGTTAAAACCCGCTCCATTGCCTGCAATGTAAAGGTCACACATTCCTTTAAACAAAAGGTGAAATTGTATCTGGCTCCAGACGAAGATGCCAGAACGTTGAAGCCGGGCGATGAAATCATTTTTTACACCACATTACAGCCTTTCCGCAACATGGGTAATCCGGATGATTTCAACTATGTGCGCTTCATGAAGATAAAAGGCTTTACGGCAACGGCCTATATAGCAGGAACGGACTGGGAAAAGACAGGACGCCAATCTAACAACTTCGCATCCTGGTCACAGCGTTCACGGGAAAAAGCACTGACCATGTACCGTTCTCTGATAGACGATGACGACGCCCGTGCCTTTATTGCAGCCCTCACGCTCGGCTATAAAGGTGATCTTTCCGACGACATCCAGGAAGCTTTCCGGGCCTCCGGCACAGCACACGTATTGGCCGTGAGCGGACTGCATGTCGGCATCATTTACGTAATTATCAACATGCTTTTCTTTTTCCTTGGCAGCTCGGGCTGGCGTTATATGCTCAGGCAGGGAATGGTCATTCTAACACTGTGGATTTATGTTTCTCTGGTAGGAGGATCTGCTTCTGTGGTGCGAGCTGCCATCATGCTCACTATTTTCTGTATGGGAAACATGCTCCACCAGAGAGGGTTTACCTATAATACACTGGCTGCGGCTGCCTTTTTTATTCTCCTGTTTCGCCCTTACAGTCTGTTTGATGTGGGTTTTCAAATGAGCTTTACCGCCGTGGCGGCCATCCTCTTTTTTCAGCCTGGATTGTATGCATTGTACCAACCCAATCGCCGAATAGGAAAATATGTATGGGCCCTCCTTACTGTCTCTACGGCCGCACAACTGGGTGTCTTTCCGCTTGTGCTCCATTATTTCGGCACCTTTCCAACCTGGTTTTTTGTAACCAACCTGCTGGTGGTGCCGCTTGTCGGGATCATTATCTATGCTGCCGCTGCGCTCATAGGCGCAGGGCTGATCAACGAGGCCACTGCCGGGCTTATTGACCATGGTGAGGCAATATTGCAGTGGATTGCTGAAACACTCGCCGGAGTCACTTTACGCGTTGTCCAGATATCGGAATCGCTTCCCTTTGCACAACTTACCGACAATTATATTACCACAATCCAGCTTCTGCTGATGCTCTTGTTTATCTTCTTTTCTGCCCGGTTTCTTTTCACGCGCCGGATAGGGACGCTTTTAACATCCCTATCAGTGTTCCTTGCTTTTCAGATATCCACACTGGAGAGTGAACTGCATCAGCCTGCTCCGCAGTTGATGGTATTCAACGAATCAAACAGAACAGAAATAGCCCTGTTTGCTGACGGAAAACGACACTATCTAGCTATACCGGATAATGGATTTATACCGCATCCACAAAAACGCATCCTTCGCCTGTCAGACAATGAGATAACCCGCTTCAGCGCTGAGACACCTTTTCCTTTGGACTTGCTGGTGCTCTCGGAGCATGGCGGTTTTCAGGTTGAGCAGCTGGTTGCTCTTTTCACTCCCTCTCTCATTGTCCTCGACAGTTCCCTTCCCCGCAGAGCAGCACAACGGATAAGCGCGGAGTGCAGCAAGAGAGGTATTGATATACACGATGTTGCACAAGATGGAGCCTTTTCACTGAATTTTTCGTACTTTTGTCCCCAAACTTCAAAAGATTGTACCGAAAAATGAATCTTTCACATCCCATCTCCGAGGTAATTCAGCCACGAACAGTGGCAGCGATCATGGATACCATCGAGAGATCAGAAAAAATTGTAATTACCACCCACCAATCACCCGATGGTGATGCACTGGGTTCTTCACTCGCACTGTATCATTTTCTCAAACGAGCGAACAAACAGGTACGTATTATCGTTCCCAACTCCTTTCCTTACTTCCTGAAGTGGATGGAGGGAGCCAGCGAGGTGGATGTATTTGAGTACAATCCCCCTGCAGCCAAACATATTCTTTCTCATGCCGATCTGATCTTCGCGCTCGATTACAATATTCCGAAGAGAACGGGAGATATGGCTCTCAGCCTTGAAACATCACCGGCAAAAAAAATACTGATAGACCATCATCTTTTTCCGGGAGACATTTTCGACATCACAGTCTCCCACCCCGAGATATCCTCTACCAGCGAACTCATATTCCGGTTATTATATCAAGCAGACAAATATGATGCACTCACAAAGGCCGAAGCCGAATGCATCTATTGTGGCATGATGACCGACACCGGCGGCTTCACATTTAATTCAAGTAATCCGGAGATATTTGAGATCATCAGCCTGTTGCTACGCAAACAGATCGACAAAGATGCCATCTATTCGCATGTATTTCACAATTTTTCAGAAGCACGCTTCCGGCTGTTGGGTTTCACTTTGTCGCAGCGCATGGAGATCTACCCCCATTTGCACTCAGCACTCCTCTACCTTTCAAAGGAGGATCAGGCACAGTTTCGTTTCAACAAAGGAGATACGGAAGGTTTCGTTAATTATCCCCTCAGTATCAAGGGGATTATCTTCTCCACCTTCATCCGGGAAGACGAAGGACTGATTAAGCTCTCATTCCGCTCGCAACTTTCATTTCCATGCAACGAATTCGCTGCTGAGTTTTTCAATGGTGGCGGGCATCTCAATGCTTCGGGAGGTGAACATTACGGCACTTTTGAAGAAGCGCTCCTCATTTACAGCGAAGGGCTCAAAACCTATGAAAGCAAACTGAAAGAAACAATTAACCTGCTGTGATCATTTTTTAAGAATCTATCATTTTTATTTCAACCCAAGGTTTCGTTTTATTAAAGCAGATTGTTTACTTTTGTAGTTCACCAAAGGACGAATGTCCATTTCATTTATACGATAGACTAAATATGAAGCATTTACATTTCATTGTCATTATGCTAAGTGGGTTACTATTCCTCACTGTCTCATGCAAGGACACCATGACCTACGCCGACTATCTGGATAGAGAATCAGAAGCAATTGACTTGTTCATTGAATCCAATAACCTGACCATTCTCAAAAATTTCCCGTCGGGAGGAACCTTTAAAGAGAACGAGTTTTACAAAGATCCAACCACAGGCGTCTATATCCATATTATCAGCTACGGCGATACCATCCAAAAACTGCAATGGAAAGAGGAAGTCTACGTACGCTTCAGTGGCTTACACTATTTCAATACAGATGATACGACCCGATATTCGAACCTCAACGTTTCTCCGGAAGAGATTACATTCATTGGGCCCGTTACCTCATCTACCAAAAGCAACTATGCTACACCGGGATGGGTAGTACCCCTCAGTTATGTGGGTCACACCGGAAAAGTAAAATTGATCGTTCCCTTTAACATGGGATCATCTTATGATCAGTCTCAGTATGAGCCCACTTATTACGACATGGTACAATATCGGTTTGAAAATCAATACTAAACCCTGGCTACCTGTGTAAAGAGGCATCATTACGTAAATTCTACAGCTTACTAATTTCACAAGTATATCTTATGACATTAATTAAATCCATATCCGGCATCCGCGGTACCATTGGTGGACAAACAGGTGAAAACCTCACCCCGCTTGATATAGTAAAATTTACAGCTGCATATGCGGCCTTTATCAAAAAATCATCTCAGGACAATAGACCCCGAATCGTCGTGGGTCGCGACGCCCGTATCTCGGGAGAGATGGTACATCGCATCATCACCGGCACACTAACGGGCATGGGCTGCGACGTGACCGATATTGGCATGGCCACTACACCCACCACCGAGATTGCCGTCACAAAAGAAAAGGCCGCCGGTGGGATTATCATCACCGCAAGCCACAATCCCAAACAGTGGAATGCCCTAAAGCTACTCAACCAGAACGGAGAATTCCTGAATGCAGCAGAGGGTGAAGAGATCCTTATACTTGCCGAAACGGCTGATTTTTCATTTTCTCCTGTAGACGAACTGGGTAGTATTTCACAAAAACAATACCTGCACGAACATATCCAAAGTGTCTTATCGCTTGAGCTGGTAGATATAGAGGCTATTAAAGCAGCTAATTTCAGAGTAGCCGTCGACTGTGTAAACTCTGTGGGTGGCATCGCTATCCCGGAATTACTATATGCATTGGGGGTGAAAGAGATTTTTAAATTACACTGTGCACCTCATGGCAATTTCTCTCACAATCCGGAGCCTCTGCCACAGCACCTTACCGAACTCTCTTCACTCACCCGCAGTTCCAAAGCAAGTGTGGGCTTTGCCGTAGATCCCGATGTGGACCGGTTGGCGATATACTGTGAAAATGGAGAACCCTTTGGTGAAGAATATACCTTGGTAGCGGTATCCGACTATGTGTTGCAGCATACTCCAGGCAATACAGTATCTAACCTCAGCTCGAGCCGCGCCTTGCGCGATGTCACCATCGCAAGAGGTGGTTCTTACCATGCTGCGGCTGTTGGAGAAGTGAACGTGGTTACAAAAATGAAAGCCGTGAATGCCGTGATAGGCGGTGAAGGGAATGGCGGCATCATTTATCCCGCCTCCCACTACGGACGCGATGCGCTCGTAGGCATCGCGCTCTTTCTCACCCATCTGGCAAAATCAGGGCAGACTCCTTCTGTGCTAAAGAAATCTCTCCCAGCCTATTATATGGCTAAACAAAAAGTAGAGCTTACACCCGATATCGATACAGATGCCATCCTGGAAAAGATGAAAGAAAAATTCAGCGATCAGCAGGTGACCGATATCGATGGGGTAAAAATTGATTTTCCCGACAAATGGGTACATTTGCGCAAATCAAATACCGAACCTATTATCCGGGTTTATTCTGAGGCACACTCCCAGGAGGAAGCCGAGGAAATAGGCAAACAAATAATCGATTTGATCAGAGACCTTGCTTAAAAGCTTGCCTTGTCCATAATTTTATCCAACAACTGCCCATCATCTTTTTCAGGGTGGCCGATGTGTTAAATTAATAAGTTAATTTTCAATGTAAATGAAAGATACACTGATAAGTCGCGAGGACATACGCAGACTGCATCCCGTATTTCGTGGAAAATATGGCGATCTGTTTATTGACCTCGGCATCAAATTGTCGGCATTGAACGTACCCAATGAGATCTACGATCGTTCCAAGCATCTCACCGGGCCCGCTTTTTGTAAGGATTTGCTGGATAAGCTCGGCGTGAAACGCACCCTGCGCAACGAGCATATCCTGCAGGATTTCAAAAACTTGCCTTTCGTCACGGTTTCCAATCATGCCTATGGGCACATCGATGGCATTGCCGCTATTGAGGCTGTAGGCAGTCGATTTGAAAACTACAAGATGATGGTCAATGTCATTCTTTCATTGATAGATACAATGTCAGAGAATTTCATCACCGTGTACCCGATGAAAAACGAGGAAAAAAACAGGTACACCTTTACCGGAATCAGAGAAAGTATGGCCCATTTGCGGTCAGGGTGGCCGATGGGCTTTTTTCCTGCCGGTGCTGTGTCGAACCTCTATTTCAAAAAAGGGAAGTTTGTAATCGAGGACAGGGACTGGCAGCCTGCGGTATTAAAAATCATTCAGAAATTGCATGTGCCCGTAATCCCGATGCACATCTCCGGTCGAAACAGCCAATCATTCTATCTGTCAAGAATATTGGGCTGGCGCTTTCGAAACCTCCGGCTCTGCCATGAGTTATACAACAAAAGAGGCAAAGAGATGGTCATCACTTTTGGCGATCCGGTGATGCCTGAAGAGATCAAACAATATGGAAATGATACGGCACGGTTAGGAGAATTCCTAAAAGCTAAGACCTACGCGTTAAAATAATTGTTTATCTTTGAATTCTCAAATAACATCGTATGGCTAAGCACTCTCTGCAACAGGTTAAGCAACGTTTTGGCATCATTGGCAACGCTCCCGAGTTGGATCGAGCCATTGACGTGGCTTTACAGGTGGCACCTACCGACTTGTCGGTGCTCATCACTGGAGAGAGTGGTGTGGGAAAAGAAAATTTCCCGCAGATTGTTCATCTTCACAGTAAACGCAAGCATGGCCCCTACTTTGCCATCAACTGCGGATCCATCCCTGAGGGAACCATTGATTCGGAACTCTTTGGCCACGAGAAAGGTTCGTTTACCGGCGCCACAGGCACCCGAAAAGGCTACTTTGAAGTAGCCGATGGCGGCACACTCTTCCTCGATGAGGCCGGCGAGCTCCCGCTGTCCACGCAAGCGCGTTTGCTGCGTGTGCTCGAAAGCGGTGAATTTATCAAAGTGGGTTCTTCCAAGGTAGAAAAGAGTGATGTGCGTGTAGTGGCGGCTACCAACCTGGACATGGTGAAAGCGGTGGAAAAAGGGAAGTTTCGCGAAGATCTTTATTACCGGCTCAATTCCGTGCCAATTCGGATACCACCATTACGCGAAAGGAAAGAGGATATCCCACTGCTTTTCAGGAAATTTGCCAGCGACTGTGCAGAGAAGTATATGATGCCCCCCATCCTCCTCACCGATGAGGCAAAGGAGATGTTGAAGAACTACCGCTGGCCTGGCAATATACGGCAGCTGAAGAACATCACCGAACAAATCTCCATCATCGAACAGGAACGAAAGATCACGCCCGATCTTTTACAGAAATATTTGCCCTACAACGAAGTAGGAATGCTTCCTGTACCCATGTCACAGATTCACGATAACGAACAGAAATCATTTGCCAACGAACGGGAGATCTTGTATCAGGTGCTTTTTGACATGAAGAAAGACATTACCGACCTCAAGCAGGTGGTGAAGGGTATCATGGAAAGTAACAGCCAGGCTGCAACCAATTTCGATACTCCCCAAACCGGACTTCACCCCACATCGGTTATACAGGAAGATCAAACCCGCGTATCGGTGCCAGTGAAATATGAAGTGCTCCCCAAGAGCATTCATCTTGAGGAGAGAGAGAAAGAGGAGATACAGGAAGCCACCGAGTACGAAGAAAGTACACTCTCTATCAGCGAGGTAGAAAAAGAAATGATTATCAAAGCGCTGGAACGACACAATGGCAAGCGGAAATTGGCCGCAGCCGATTTAGGAATATCAGAACGTACGCTCTACCGCAAGATCAAAGAATACGACCTCGAAGGCAGATAGTCATTCAAAATCAGGAAATAAACATGAAGATTCATATAGACAAGCATTTTTTTATTAGGACTGCCCTCCTTTTCTGCGCCCTCTGTATCACAAGCTCATGCAGGATGTCCTATTCTTTCAGGACAGCCTCTATTGACTATGAGCTTACCAAGAGCCTCTCCATTGCCCACTTTATCAACCAGGCTCCACTTGTATATCCTCCTCTTGAGCAGCGCTTTAATGAAGAAATGAAAGATATGTTTACCCGCAACACCCGTTTGCAGCTCCTGAATCAGAATGCAGATATGGAGATTGAGGGTGAGATTGTAGGCTATGAACTGACTCCTATGGCTGTGCAGGAGGATGCGTTTGCTTCAGAGACGAAGCTGACAATGACGGTAAGAATGCGTTTTCGCAACAACAAGATTGACGCGCCTGAAATGCAGGAGACCATCTCTGCCAACCGTACTTTCCCCAGCAACACTGTGTTCGATACGGTACAGGATCAGCTGATCAACGAGTTGATCGACGAAATTGTAGATCAGATTTTTAACGCGACCATGGCAAACTGGTAATTTAATGGACAAAGAGAGATTCTATCGCTTCATGGAGGAACCAGCCATGCTGACTGATACCACAGTAAGTGCCCTTAAAGCAGTAGTGGAAGCATACCCCTTTTTTCATACCTCCCGTTTGTTATACACAAAAAATCTGGACACGATCAACAGTGAGCAATACAACGAGGAACTCAGCACGACGGCTGTTTTGTGTGCCGACAGAAGAAGGCTTTATTATCTGATATACAGAGAAAACTATCAGAAAATGTTTGATCTTCCCAAAGTATTTCCAGGCGAAGCAAAAGACAGAACAGAGGAACTGCTCGATTCTTTCCTCTCCTCGCTCGGAGAGAGTGAAAAACACGAGTCGAAGCTCATCGATGGCACATTGAATGTAGTATCTACCGACTATCTCTCCTATTTGGACTCTCTCGGTGAAGATACCTCCCTTGTCGAGCCGGATGATCAGAAGTTACAGCACCATGGTATCATCGATGCCTTTATCGAGAAAGCAGCTTCAGCTCCCCTCTTCACCCCTGACGAAAAGCCGGAAGTGGAAGACAATCAGAAAAAAACCGAGGAAGAGGAAGGAGGTGAGTTTCTGACGGAAACACTTGCAAGAATTTATATCAAACAAAAAAAATACACCCAGGCACTCACAATTATTAAACGATTAAGTTTGAATTTCCCGAAAAAAAGTAGTTACTTTGCCGATCAAATTCGTTTTTTGGAATTTTTGATCAAGAACGAACGTTTTCGTTAAGTGAAAACAGGACAAATCGAATTAAATGAAATAAAACAAAACATATATGTATATCTTTATTACAATCCTCATTTTACTGGCTTCCCTATTGATGATTCTTGCTGTATTGGTACAAAAATCCAAGGGAGGCGGCTTGGCAAGCGGATTTTCATCGTCGAACCAGATCATGGGTGTACGCAAAACGACCGATTTCCTCGAAAAATTCACCTGGACTCTGGCAGGTATCGTAATGGTATTGAGCATCCTTACTGCCAAATATACAGCTTCACACAGCAATGCACCGCAATCGCAGGTGGAAGTGCAGCAACCGGCACCGCTCAATCCTACCACTGCTCCTGATGTGACTCCAGGCTTGCCCATACCTTCACAGGCACCTGCTCAGCCAACACCAGAAGAAGGGACACCCACAGAATAAAATACTTTTGTGCGCTCTCTTTTCCTTCTCTTTCTCTGCCTTTTTCCCTTGTTTTCTGTCGCGCAGGTAATCACCTACGATACCATTTCTGTATCGACAAACGACAAGAGGAATATCGAACGTCATCAGACACAACGCACGGCAGAGAAGGGGATTCCTTTGCATGACATACGGCAAAGCAATGGGGAAAAGGTAAGTTCTCTTCCTTCTTTCGACAAAAGCAAACTTCGCTTGGGGGCAAACCTCGCACTGTCGGTGAGCAAAAATTACACCCGGCTTGGGTTCGGTCCCCAGGCTGGTTATCAGCTCAATCGCAACTTTATGGCCGGTGTGGGCATCAGATATTACTATTCGAAAGCACGTACATTGGAGTACGTCGTTAAAGATCATTTGCTGGGCGCCAATCTTTTCGGCTACTTTTATCCGGTCTCCTTCCTGACAATTTTCATGCAACCTGAGATAAACTATATCTGGTCTGGTTTGACATGCAAATCGGACGCAGAAACAAGCTATCACAGCGGTCTTGTGCCCTCCCTCATTGCAGGAGCCGGGTTTCGTATTGGCCGATCGCATGTCACGTTGAACTACGACCTTATTCAGCATGTCGACTCGCCCCACCCCAGCGGTGTTTACCTGGGTGTTTCGGCTTTCTTTTAATCAGAGTACTTATTTGTTGTAGATGGATCCGGCAGATTTACCGGAAGACGATATCACGCACAATGGGAATTTCGGCGTGATCATTTAATTTTTTTATCAGTCCATCCTTGTTCATCATCAGTTCCGCGCGGAGCACGGCCGATGCAAGGTGCACATAGAGTGTATTGCGATTGAAATAGACCTCTCTGGTATATTTAGATACACCCTCACCCAATACTTCACGCCATCCTCTGACCACACGGTGTTCGGCCATCTTCATTTTCAATGTACTGTTTTCATCGAAAAAGTCGGAAAGTGCTTCCGATAAAGGTTGGGCATTCTTCTTCAACATAACACTTTTTTATTCTTTCAGTCGATTAATTTCCCCATCTACCACAGAATAGATGTGTGCGTCGTTGTGTGTACGTACCAGTATTCTGTCGAGAAACTCCCTGTTTGTATCCGACAAGAATATCTGTCCGAAACCGGAGCCGGAGACAAGCTTCACAATCTCCTCAACACGGTGTGCATCAAGGCGGTCGAAAATATCATCCAGCAGCAAGATGGGTGTAGTATGTCCTGTTTGCTGCAGAAAATGATACTGTGCCAGCTTCAAAGACACGAAGTAGGTTTTGTTTTGTCCTTGTGATCCAACTTTTTTTATGGGATACCCATCGAGGAGCATCTCCAGTTCATCACGGTGAATACCGGCAGTGGTGTGTCCAAATGCCATGTCACGCTGTCTGTTTCTATCGAGTATTTCCCGAAAATCAGCCTCATTGAGCTGTGAAATATAATCGAAGGATACCGGTTCTCCCGATTGGCTGATGCGCGTATAAAAGTCATTGAAGATGGGTGTAAATTCTTCGATGAATGCTTTCCGCTTCCGATAGATAAGGTATCCCTCTTCAATCATCTGATCTTCCCAAAGCTCCAGCAAGGTAATATCGCAGTTTCCTTCTTCGTTTTTCAACAATACATTGCGCTGTTGCAGGGCCTTGGTATACCTTACCAACGCACGCAAATACTCCTTATCGAACTGGGAGATGGCCATATCCAGGAATTTCCGTCGTGTATCACTGCCACCGGTTATTAACTCGTTGTCTGCGGGTGAGATCATCACGAGGGGAATCAATCCGATGTGATCGGAAAGCCGTTCATAATCCTTCTTATTGCGTTTAAACTGTTTCTTCTGACGGCGCCGGATAGCGCTGTAGATCTCTTCCCGTCCGTTTTCTTCCGAGAGAAACCGTCCTTGCAGCATGCACACATCGGCATTGTGGTGTATAATCTGCGAGTCGATGGGATTGGTGTAGCTCTTACAAAATGAGAGGTAATAGATTGCATCGAGCAGATTGGTCTTTCCCATGCCGTTGTTGCCGATAAAGCAGTTTATTTTGGGAGAAAACTGCAACTCTGCCTGCATCAGATTCTTATAGTTGATGATGGATAGTTCTTCTAAAATCATGCTATTAACATCGTTGTTTCATATAACAGCCCTTACAACTGCATGCAGGCTGGCTTTTTCCACAAAAGAGGGGGGAGGGTTATTCCTCCATCAGCAATCGCTGAAGGTCTTCGGGAGAGATATTCATTTTCAGCCTGCCCTGTGAGGCAAACGAAATTCGTCCCCGCTCTTCGGAGACAATGATGACTTTTGCGTCGGTTTCCTGTGATATACCGAGTCCGGCACGGTGTCTCAGTCCCAGGTGGGTGGGTATATTGGGATTCTGGGAGATGGGCAGGATGCATCCGGCGGCTTTTACTTTTTGCCCCACAATAATCATTGCACCGTCGTGTAGTGGACTGTTTTTAAAGAAAATATTTTCGATAAGACGGGAAGATATATCGGCGTTGACAATTTCGCCAGTCTGCTCGTAAAGGCCCAAATGAATATCACCCTGTATTGCGATGAGCGCTCCGGTATTGGTTTTCGACATATTCATGCAGGCCAGCACGATGGCTGTGAAATGCGAATTATCCTTCTTCTGCTTCTCACTGGGAAAAAAAAGCTTCGTGATAAAGTTCCATCCTTTTTTTGAGCCGAGCGACATCAGAAAGCGTCTGATTTCATCCTGAAAGAGGATCACCAGCAAAAAAAGCCCTACGCTCACCAGCTGATCGAGGATGGAGCCAAGCAATACCATGTTAAATACCCGCGAGACCAGTACCCAGATCACCATGAACACCATTATTCCGATGAAAAGGGGTCGCAGGCCCGATATCTTAACCAGCCTGAACAGGTAGTACAGCAGAAGCGCTACCAGCAAGACATCGATAAAATCTTTTATTCCGAAATGTGCAAACATATCCAATAGGGTGCCGGTTATTGATCGAATTGGGTTATCCTGTCCACAATCTTTACACACTCCACGGCCTCTTTCACATCATGAACACGCAAAATGGATGCACCCGAAAGCAATGCAACCGTATTGAGGACAGAGGTACCGTTGAGACTCTCCTCGGCTGAGTTTCCCAGCAGCTTGTAGATCATCGATTTTCGTGAGATACCCACCAGCATCGGTTCCTCAAAGATATGAAAATATTTCAAAAAAGCCATCAATTCGTAGTTCTGAGATAGTGTTTTACTGAAGCCGAAACCGGGATCGATAATCACATCGTTCACCCCCAGAAGATTCAGTTTGGCCTTACGCTCCGAGAAATAATAAAGGATATCCTGAATCAAATCATCGTAATCGGTCAACTGTTGCATGGTCTGCGGCACCCCCCGCATGTGCATCAGCACATAAGGCACCTGCAACTGCGCCACGACGGGAAACATGCGTTCATCGATTTGTCCGCCGGAGATGTCGTTGATGATGTGTACACCAAACTCCTCCACAGCCTGTTTGGCAATATCGGCGTAGAATGTGTCGACCGACAGGATTGCATGCGGGAATTCGTTTCGAATGAGCTTCAGCGCGGGCATTAATCTTGCTGCTTCTTCTTTGGCCGTAAGGAAGGTGGAGGAAGGAGTCGTCGACTGCGCCCCGATATCAATCATGCTGCCCCCTTCATCGATGATCTGCCGGCATCGTTCGATCATCTCTTCATCAGCCTGCTTTCTGCTGGATGCAAAAAAAGAATCGGGCGTGATGTTGATGATACCCATCACTTGAGGCACCGACAAATCGATCAATCTACCCTGAATATTGATTGCTTTCATTACAGCACCGAATTGGGATCTTTCAATGGATAATCTACTGTGTAGTGAAGCCCCCTACTTTCTTTGCGCGCCATTGCCTGCTTGATGACCATGTATCCCACTTTGATGATGTTTCGCAGTTCACAGATATCTCGTGACACCACGGAGCGGTGAAAGAAATCTTCCGTCTCCCGAAAAAGAATGTTCAACCGGTCCATGGCACGCTGCAAACGCAGGTCGGAGCGCACGATACCCACGTAAGCCGACATCAACTGTCCCACCTCCTTGTAACTTTGGGTAATCAGCACCATCTCCTCGGGCGAGGAGGTACCTTCGGCATTCCATGCAGGAATATCCTCTTTGAATTCATATTGTTTGAAGAGGGGCAGCGAGTGTTTCGCGGCAGCATCTGCAAACACCACTGCCTCAATCAGTGAGTTGGATGCCAGGCGATTTGCCCCGTGCAATCCCGTACAAGCGCACTCTCCATTGGCATATAGTCGCCCGATGCTGGTCTCCCCATCGAGGTTCACCTTGATGCCTCCGCACAGATAATGGGCTGCAGGAGCAACCGGAATCATATCCCGGGTGATATCAATCCCAAAGGAAAGACATTTCTGATAGATGCCTGGAAAATGCTTTTTGATATCTTCCGCCTGCTTATGCCTCACATCCAGATAAACATGGTCTTCGCCCCGTTCCTTCATTTCTGAATCGATGGCCCGTGCGACAATATCACGCGGAGCAAGCGATCCACGTGCATCATACTTATGCATAAATTCTTTTCCATCGAGCGTCTTCAATATGCCGCCAAAACCACGCATTGCCTCAGTGACAAGGAACGAGGGTCTTGCACCAGGGTGATATAAGGCGGTAGGATGAAACTGCACGAACTCCATTCCTCTGATCTCTCCTTTTGCACGCGCCACCATGGCAATTCCATCGCCAGTTGCCACCAGCGGGTTGGTCGTGGTCTGATAAACCGAGCCAATGCCCCCTGTTGCCATCATGGTCACACGGGCGAGGAAGGTATCGATGTCATTGGTTTCCTGATCGAGGATATAGGCACCATAACATTCAATACCGGGGGTATGTCGGGTCACGATCTGCCCCAAATGGTGCTGCGTGAGAATCTCAATGGCAAAATGATGATCATAGACATCGATATTCGGATGATTGCGGATGGTGTTGATCAGGCTCACCTGAATCTCGGCGCCGGTACTGTCCTTGTGATGCAGGATCCGGAACTCGGAATGACCCCCTTCGCGATGAAGGTCGAAATTGCCTTTTTCATCCTTATCGAAATCTACCCCCCAGTTGATCAGCTCCCTGATCTGAGCAGGCGCCTCTTTCACCACTTTTTCCACTACCTGCACATCACACAATCCGCCACCGGCATCAAGCGTGTCGGCGATATGTTTTTCAAAATTATCCCATGGATTTGTCACAGAGGCAATTCCTCCCTGTGCGTAATAGGTATTGGCATCTTCCAGTGGATTTTTCGCGATGATGGCAACTTTTCCCTGCTTTGCCACTTTTAGGGCATAACTCATCCCGGCAATGCCGGAGCCAATGACCAGAAAATCATATCTGCGGACCATTTTCTCTTTCTTTTTGTATTATTTCCCTACAAATGTACGCAATAATTCAAGGTTATTCGCAGGAGGAGACCATTTTTGTATTCCAGCACCAGGGAAATAAACATTGTTAAAAAGTGCGATTTTATTTGCAAATGTCGGGTATTTGCTTTCCTTTGTGTATTGAACTAAAGGCACTGTTTAACATCATTTTATCAGATGAAACACTTACTGATTCTATTCTTTTTCTTTAGCCTTGCTGCACTTCCTGAACTATACTCGGCAAATATGGAGCAGCAGGCCGACAGCACCTATCTGCTTCGTGGCAGAGTGTTTGGAAGCGACACCCAGGAACCGTTACCCAATGCCAATATCACCGTACAACAAGCCAATATGTCGAGTATCACAAACAAAGATGGCTACTTCTCCATTCGGGTTCCGGCCTCCTCAAGGAATATGCAGCTGATTATCCACTACCTCGGATACGAAAACAAGGAGATTCCGGTGGTTTCACTCATCGACAATCCCAATAACCACATCACGCTGACACCGTCTCCCATCGAACTCAGTGAACTGCTTGTAGTTTCCGGTGACGGCACCAACCTGATACGGGAGGCCTTGCAACGGATTCCGGAGAACTATTCTGCTGACCCGAACATGATGGTTGCCTTCTATCGCGAGTCGGTAAAGAAAGGCTCTAATTACATCTCACTGGTTGAGGCAGTACTGGATGTGTACAAAGCATCTTACCGCTCTTACAGCAATGACCAGGCTCGGATTTATATCGGGCGGAAGGCTACCGACATTTCACCCCGCGACACGGTGTTGCTCAAATTCCAGGGGGGTATCAGTGATGCATTGATGCTCGATATTGCCAAGAATCCAGAAATTGTCTTCGGCACCGATGCTGCCGAGTATAGCTTCCACATCGACGGATTGATCAACATCAACAACAAACCACACTATATCATCACTTTCATGCCACAATCCACGATTGAAGAAATCCTTTTCAGGGGGACTATTTATCTGGATGCCGCCTCGCTTGCCTTTGCCCGCATGGAGTTTAATATGAATGTGGAAAACCGCAAAGATGCAGCCAACATCTTCATCCGGCGTAAGCCTTCCAAAATGCGCGTTGAAGTCAATGAAGCCCAATATGTGGTCAACTATCTGGAAAATAACGGGAAGTGGTTTTTTAATTATAGTGCCACCAAGGTTTCGTTCAAGGTGAGGTGGACCAATCGTTTTTTTGGACTCTTTTCCACCAATTACATTATTGGCTCAGAGATAGCCATTACCGACCGGTATAACGACAACGTGGTGAAATTTCCGCGCAATGAACGCATCCGCTCTACCGATGTGATTGCCGAACGGGTGGAATACTTTCTTGATCCCGACTTCTGGGGAGAATACAACGTGATTGAACCCGATCAGCAGATCAATGACGCCATTAAAAGGTTGAGCAACAAATTACGTAGGAGAAAATAAAAAGGGAAACCGTTTGTAATTAGAAAAAATGGTGCTACCTTTGCAACCCTAAAGTTTTTTAAAAACGTAATATTTCACACAAGTATGTATTTAGATTCTGTTAAAAAGGAAGAAATCTTTGCTAAGTACGGAAAGTCTAACACTGATACTGGCTCAGCTGAAGCTCAGATAGCATTGTTTTCCTACCGTATTTCGCATTTGACTCAGCATCTGAAGTCAAACAAAAAAGATTATAACACGGAAAGAGCATTGAGAATTTTGGTAGGTAAACGGCGTCGTTTACTCGATTACCTGATTGAAATTGATATTGAAAGATATCGTTCCATTATCAAACAATTGGGTATCAGAAAATAATTTTCTCAAGAAACAACCGATCATGAATGGCAAGGGAAACTGGCCACATGGCAAAGTCGGTTATTTCTACAAAAAGCGAAAAAGGCCGTCTCATCATAAAACATGAGACGGCCTTTCTTTGTATTCGTCCTGATACTTCGCTGGTATCCCTCCGTTACCCCTCCGTTATCCCTCCGTTACCCCTCCGTATATGTATAAGGAGATAGCGACCCAATACCCTTCCAATACCCTTCTATTATCCGAGCAGGAAGCTATTTCGTCTATTTTTCAGGTTGCCGAAGGAATGCGCCACATCCTGGGGCCGTTGACTGCGGTGTCTCTACCCCTACCCGGAGAGTAACTTCTCTTTCACACACTTTTTCGCCATGGATATCCACGTGTAGTAAAGTGGCCTCCTGAAGCAACTTAGTTAATTGAAACGAGAACTTCGCGTTTTTTGTTAACATAGCACAAAAAAAGAAATGGTCTCAAAATAGAAACTGTCTCTTTGTATGAATGATGGCAACCCCCGAAACGCAATAAATGCAAAGGAAGGATTCCATATGTTCAATAAACATATTTAAAAACTATGTTTTATAATATGTTTTTTTATTTTGCACATTCAAAAATGAGGCCTATCTTTGCATCGATAACCTAAAACAATCTTTTTTACCTTAATGCTGATATCACGTTAACCAATACAAAAGAGGACTTCTCGATCGAGGTGTCCTCTTTTTTTTATGAGAGGAAGCAGTTTTGAAAAGGTCATTGCTTTCCATATTTTTTAAAGATAATAAACAAATTATAATTCATCATGCTTAAGAAAAAATTTGGGTTACTTTTTCTCACACTTTGTGTATCCTTCTCTGTTGCGTATGGGAAACAGATTAAACTACTCACCATCGGGAACAGTTTTTCCGACGATGCCGTTGAACATTATCTTTACGGTTTGGCAGAAGCCACCGGAGATACCCTCATCATCGGCAACATGTATATTGGCGGATGTTCATTGGAAAAGCATTACAACAATTCGGTGGACAATGCTGCCAACTATTCGTATCGAAAAATTGTTGCCGG
>CAZRRC010000028.1:0-10807 GCA_964602395.1 uncultured Proteiniphilum sp.
ACAAGATGACCGACTCCTTGTGCCCGATCATCCGCTGATTCCCTTTATTGAAGGGGATGGGATCGGCAAAGAAATCACACCGTTTGTCCAGCAGATTATCGATGCAGCAGTGGAAAAGACGTACGGTGGAAAACGAAAGATTACCTGGAAGGAGGTCCTGGCGGGAGAGAAAGCCTATAACAAGGTGGGAAGCTGGCTGCCAGCCGAGACAATAGAAATGTTCCGCGACAACCTTGTCGGTATCAAAGGTCCGCTCACCACGCCCGTGGGAGAGGGAATTCGCTCTCTGAACGTGGCGCTTCGCCAGGAGCTCGATCTGTACGTATGTCTGCGCCCGGTACGCTGGTTCCGGGGCGTTGCCACCCCACTGTTGCACCCCGAGAAGGTCCATGTCACCATCTTTCGCGAGAACACCGAAGATATTTACGCTGGCATCGAGTGGGCGGCCGGCACACCCGAGGTGAAAAAGGTGCTCACCTTCTTGAAAGAGGAAATGGGAGTTGCGAAAATTCGCTTTCCCGAGACCACTTCCCTCGGTGTAAAGCCTGTGTCGGTAGAAGGTACAGAGCGGTTGGTCCGCGCTGCAATCGGCTATGCTTTGGAGCACAAGCTGCCTTCGGTCACACTGGTTCACAAGGGGAATATCATGAAGTTTACCGAGGGTGGTTTCAAAAAGTGGGGTTACGCGCTGGCGGAACGTGAGTTTCCCGATAAGACCTTCACTGAGCACCAGTTTAACAGCATTAAAGCGGAAAAAGGACTCGATGCGGCAGTGGCGGCTTACAACCAGGCTCTCTCATCGGGCAGGGTTTTTATCAAAGATGTCATTGCTGATGCCTTCCTGCAAAACACCTTGCTGAAACCCGAAGAGTATGCGGTAGTGGCCACACTTAACCTGAACGGCGATTATATCTCTGATCAGCTGGCTGCCATGGTAGGTGGCATTGGCATCGCTCCAGGCGCCAACATCAACTACCGCACCGGTCACGCTATCTTCGAAGCAACCCATGGTACGGCTCCCGATATTGTGGGAAAAGAGAAGGCCAACCCATGCTCTATGCTGCTCTCGGGCGTGATGATGCTGGAATACATGGGATGGCGTGATGCAGGAAAGCTGATTACCGCTTCGCTCGAGAAACTTTTTGAAGCAGGTTATGCCACACCCGACCTGGCACGCTTCATGGAAAACGGGAAGTCTCAGACCACCACACAATTCTCTCAAAAGGTGATCGAGAACTTATAAGAAGAAAACTTATAAGAAAAATCATACAAGGTAAACAAAAGTGGTTGAATGTATGTTAAAACAACAGCCATACCGAGACAGGCCCCACAAAACATTTGTCGTATCACAACAAACAAAACATACTGAAAAATGGATAATGAACAGTTGACGAAAATTTTATCGGATTCCATCGCTTACACGAGCAACATAGATAAAGAGCTTTTTTTGAAAATGGGTGTAAAGCGTGGCCTGCGTAACGAGGACCACTCCGGCGTGCTGGCGGGTCTTACGCGTGTAGGCGACGTGGTGGGTTATGAACGTCAGGAGGATGGAACCCTGAAGCCGATACCCGGAAAACTCTACTACAGGGGCATGGATGTGGAAGAACTGGTGAAAGGAATTCAGACAGAAAACAGGCTTGGTTTTGAAGAAACAACCTACCTGCTTCTCTCCGGGAAACTACCCACCAAAGAGGAACTCGATGCGGTGAAATCGCTCCTTGCGCAAACCATGCCGCTCAATCATACAGCAACCATGAATATCCTTTCACTGAAAGGAAAAAACATCATGAACATCCTGGCACGAAGTGTGCTGGAGCTGTATGCTTACGACGATAATCCCGATGACATTTCGCCCGAAAACCTCGTCCGGCAGTCGGTGAACCTCATTGCCAAGTTCCCCACCATCATCGCTTATGCCTATCAGGTGTTGCGTCACGATCAGATGGGACGCTCGCTGCATATCCGTCACCCCTATGAAGACCGCTCCGTAGCGGAGAACTTCCTGTTTATGATGAAGGGGCGCGATAAATATACCGAACTGGATATTAAGATACTCGATCTTGCACTGATCCTTCATGCAGAGCATGGCGGTGGAAATAACTCCACCTTCTCGGTGCGCGTGACCAGCTCCACGGAGACAGATACCTACTCGGCCATCGCTGCGGGCATCGGTTCCCTCAAAGGACCGCTCCATGGCGGTGCCAACATCAAGGTGCAGGGTATGCTCGAAGACATGAGAAAGAATGTGAGCGACTGGAAGAGTGTGGATCAGATTGACAACTACCTGTTGAAGATTCTCCGTAAAGAGGCATTTGACCGAACGGGCCTGATTTATGGCATCGGTCATGCAGTCTATACCATTAGCGACCCCAGGGCCGATCTGCTGAAATCGATGGCACGCGAGCTGGCCATCGAGAAGGGCCGACTCGCAGAGTTTGAGTTTATGGAGCTGATTGAGCAACGCGCTGTGGAAGTGTTCCTTGGTTTCAAAAAAGAAACAGCCAAAGCAAGAACCTGCATCAACGTGGACTTTTATTCTGGCTTCGTATATGATGCCATAGGACTGCCCAGTGAAGTATTTACCCCGCTGTTTGCCATGGCCCGCATTGTTGGCTGGTCGGCACACCGCATTGAGGAGCTGAATTTCAGTAGCAAGCGTCTAATTCGCCCGGCATATAAGAATGTACGCGATAAACAACCCTTTGTTCCCATCAACGAGAGATAAAACCCTATGCAAAAAATAAAAGTGCACAATCCGGTTGTTGAGCTGGATGGAGATGAAATGACCAGAATAATCTGGTCATTTATCAAAGAACAGCTGATCCTGCCTTACCTCGATCTGGATATCAAATATTATGACCTCAGTATCCAAAACAGGGATGCTACCGACGATCAGGTGACCATAGATGCGGCGGAGGCAATTAAAAAATACAATGTAGGAATCAAATGTGCCACCATCACGCCCGATGAAGCGCGTGTGGAGGAGTTTGGTCTGAAGAAGATGTGGAAGTCGCCCAACGGCACCATCCGCAACATCGTGGGAGGTACCGTCTTCCGGGAGCCAATTATTTGCAGCAACATACCCCGCTATGTGCAGGGATGGACAGAGCCCATCATCATCGGTCGTCATGCTTTCGGAGATCAGTACCGCGCCACCGACACCGTGATCAAAGGGAAGGGAAAACTCACCATGACCTTCACCGGTGAAGATGGTGTTACACAAAGCTGGGAGGTTTTCAACTTCCATGGCGACGGCGTGGCCATGGCCATGTACAACACCGACGAGTCGATTTACGGCTTTGCCCGTTCCTCCTTTCAGATGGCACTGACAAAGAAGTATCCGCTTTATATGTCCACAAAAAATACCATTCTGAAGGCCTATGACGGTCGTTTCAAAGATATCTTCCAGGAGGTATATGAAAATGAGTTCAAAGAGCTGTTTCAGGAGGCCGGTATCACCTATGAGCATCGCCTGATCGACGACATGGTGGCTTCAGCCATGAAATGGAAAGGCGGTTTCGTATGGGCCTGCAAGAACTACGATGGTGATGTGCAGTCCGACACCGTAGCCCAAGGTTTCGGCTCTTTGGGTATGATGTCATCCATCCTGGTTACGCCCGACGGCAAGACGGTGGAGGCCGAAGCAGCACACGGTACCGTCACGCGCCACTATCGTCAGCATCAACAGGGAAAGGAAACCAGCACCAACCCCATCGCCTCCATCTTTGCATGGACCGGGGGATTGGCACACCGTGGAAAACTCGATCACAACCCGGAGCTTATCGATTTCTGTCAAAAACTTGAGCAAGTATGCGTGGAAACGGTCGAGGGCGGCGAGATGACGAAGGATCTGGCTCTGTTGGTACACGGCAACGATGCCTCACGCAATACATGGCTTACCACGCAGGAGTTTCTGCAGGCACTGAAACGGAATCTGGAGAAGAGTTTTTAGCTGCCAGTGACCACTCTCAGCTTGAATAGTGGAAAATTTTCAAAAACGCGGTTTGCAGAATAACCTTCTGCGATCATCTTGTCTGTGAACTATTTAAATTAAATTCTGGCATACAATTTCTTCGATTAGTTTTGGGTACTTTAAATTGGTTTTTATACAAACTTTTGTATCTTTGACAGATTGATTGTGAGACGTTAAAGCGAAGAGTCAATTGAGTCTTCTTGAAGGGAACATGCCAATCTTTTCTGGTACATTTCGGAAGAGAAAGGGAGAAGGTATGTCAAGTAGGCAAGGGACAAATAACACATTAAAAAACACAGACATATGATCGCGACTAAAACCGGATTTTGGAAATATCACGACCTCTCCATTGAGATAAGTCGACAGGTGACCCGAAGCTACAGTACTTCCTTTTATTCAGCTACCCAACTTTTTTCTCCCTCTGTCAGAGAGGCCATTTACGGTATCTACGGTTTCGTACGGCTGGCCGACGAGATTGTTGATTCTTTTCATGGACACGATCAGCGTGCAATGCTCGATCGGTTTGAGGCTGATTATGACTTTGCCCGGGAGCAGGGTGTCAGTTCCAACCCGGTGATCCATTCTTTTCTGATTGCTGTCAAACGTTATGGAATTAAAGATGCCTATATTCGGGCATTCCTGTCAAGCATGCGGGCTGATCTGGACAAGAAAGTATACGCTACCCGGGTTGAAACCGATCAATACATCTACGGTTCGGCCGATGTAGTTGGACTGATGTGTCTTTGCGTTTTTTGTGAAAATAACAAAACCCTTTTTGAGGAATTGAGATTACCAGCCATGCGCCTCGGCTCTGCTTTCCAGAAAGTTAATTTTCTACGGGACCTGCGACAGGATGTGGTTGAACTGGGACGACTATACTTTCCCGGTTTTTCGATGGAACAATTCAACGAGCAATCCAAACAGGAGTTGGTTCGCGATATCCAGGCTGATTTCACCGAGGCGTTGGAGGGCATTCGTCGCTTGCCCGACAGCTCACGACTGGCAGTACACACTGCCTACCGTTACTACTCGCGCCTGCTAGACAAAATACGCGATACCCCTGCCCAAAAATTGGTATCCCGGCGTATCCGCGTGCCCAATGCTGAAAAGTTCCGCCTCCTGTTGGGTGCCATCATCAAACACAAATTTCATTTTGAATTTGCCTAAATAAGATTCAATCATATGAATGATAACGAAATACTGGTGCAGCTGGTTGATGAACAAGACAATCCTGTCGGTACCATGAATAAGTTGGAGGCACACCTTCTCCCGGCGCTCCACCGTGCTGTCTCGGTGCTTGTATTCAACCGGGATGGTCAATGGCTGTTGCACCGTCGTGCAGCTGGCAAATACCACTCAGCCTGTCTTTGGACAAACGCTTGTTGTACCCATCCCTATCCGGGAGAGGAACATGCAGTTGCAGCCCGTCGTCGCCTCCTTGAGGAGATGGGAATGAATGTCACGGAAGAGTTGACACACCTTTTTGATTTTGTTTACCGGGCGAAAGTTGATGAGAATCTGATTGAGTATGAATACGACCGGGTCTTTGCATATACGAGCGACGAAGTGCCACAACCGCATCCCGACGAGGTGGATGAATGGCAGTATATACCGACAGATGTCCTGCAGGGGAAAATGGAACGACATCCCGAGTATTTCACCGAGTGGTTCAAGATAATCTTTCAAAGATATGTTCGTCCGGAGGTTTATAGCCAGTAAGCCATCGAATGAAACCGTTAATCAAGCACACAATGAACGAGAAAGAAATGATCCGTCGTCTTGCGGTGATCTACGCCGTGGGAGTGGTCGGCTTTACAATTCCATTTACGCACGGCTACTTTATAAAGTTGACGCCCCTGATGTTGCTCTTTTCGTTTGTCTTGCTTTTATGGCATGATCAAGATCGTCGAAAGGAAAAGCAACTGAAAAGGATCTTCTATTATTCATTTGTCTTCATCATTGGCTTCTTGGTAGAAATGTGGGGTGTCAATACAGGTCTGCTGTTTGGCAGTTACCTGTATGGGAGTGGCTTGGGGCCCAAAATTCTGGGTACTCCCCCCCTGATTGGCCTTAACTGGGTACTGATGATTTATCTTACCTCTGCCATTTTTACCCCGTTACGACGCAATGTTGTCAACGGCATCGTTTGGCCTTCCCTGCTGATGGTGGCATTCGACCTCATCATGGAGCAGGTAGCTCCAAAAATGGATATGTGGTCGTGGAAACACGATTTGGTACCGTTGCAGAACTACCTGATGTGGGGTTTTCTGGCGCTCTTCTTCCATACCCTGCGTTATGCGATGAACGTGCGCGATCACAACCCAATGGCACTACCACTCTTCCTGGCGCAGGCGATTTTTTTTCTTTTGATATTGCTGATCATCTGATGTTTATAGTAGAAAGAAACGTACAAACATTGAACCTGCGATGCTTCATTCGAAACACCATTTTATTGTCTATCCCTTCTTTCAGTTTTATACCTGCTGGCTTTTGAAACGTCATTTCAGGCAGGTTACCATTGAGGGATCCTTCGCTGACCAAGGGAAGCCGGTGATGCTGATCGGCAACCATGTGAGCTGGTGGGATGGCTTTTGGGGCATGTATTTGAAGTTGAAAATAGTGAAGCGCCGGTTTCATGTGATGATGCAGGAGGATCAGCTGCTTCGTTTCCGTTTTTTTAATTATACTGGAGCCTTCTCTATAAACAGAAAGAGCCGTGAGATGCTGGCATCATTACAGTACGCCGCCTCTCTCCTGCAAAATCCGGCAAATATGGTACTCATTTACCCACAGGGCAGACTGCAGTCGCTTTACTGTACAAGCTTTCATTTTGAGAAGGGAATCGAACGCATCCTCCGCAACAAAGAGGGAGAGATACACCTGCTGATGTCGGTCAACATGATCGATTACCTGGCACATTCGAAACCCTCTTTGTCCATATTCCTTTGCGAGTATAAGGGAACGTTTAGCCACGAAGCTTTGGAGGAGGCCTACAATCATTTCTATGCCGATTGTCTCACCTTTCAAACAGCACGGACCGAATGATAGATTTCGTCGTTTACATCATTCTTTTTTTTGCTTTCCTGCAATTGCTTGTCGCCCTGGTTAACTTTTTTTTCAAGGAGCGCCTTCCGGTACGCGATGCAAAGACACCTCTGCCTTCGTTGTCGGTGCTGGTGCCAGCCCGCAACGAGGAGAAGAACATGAGACAGTTGTTGGGTGATCTTACTGCCATCAGCGACAGGATCCTCGAAATCATCGTCTATGACGACCAGTCAGTAGATGATACGGCAGCCATCGTGGAAGAGTTTGCTACATGCGATCAACGCATCCGTCTTATATCGGGAGACGCGCTTCCCGATGACTGGTCAGGCAAGAATCACGCATGCTACCGGCTCTCACAGGAAGCATCGGGGGAATACTTTCTCTTTCTTGATGCCGATGTGCGGGTGTGGGAGGGAGTCATTGATCGCTCCCTTCAATATACGAAGAGACGCCATTGTGACCTGATGAGCATTTTTCCTATCCAGGAGATGTTGTCCATGGGGGAGAAGATCACAGTCCCCAATATGCAGATTATTTTGCTTACGCTATTGCCTCTGCCGTTGGTACGCCTCTCTGGGTTTCCATCGCTTGCTGCCGCCAACGGGCAGTTTATGCTGTTTTGCGGCGATGCTTACAGAGCGTTGGATCCCCACAGCCAGTTCCGCAAGAGCCGCGCCGAAGATATTGAGATATCGCGTTATCTGAAACAGCAACGTAAGCGAGTGAGCTGTCTGACCGGTATCCGGGATATACGCTGTCGTATGTACCATTCGCGAGAGGAGGCGGTGGAAGGATTCTCGAAGAACGTTACTCATTTCTTTGGCAACTCTTTGGTTGCTACCATCTCCTACTGGCTTGTTACCACTCTGGGCTTTGTTGTCTTCCTTGCAGCGGGAAGGATAGACCTTCTCTGGCTCTGGTTTGCGTTTACCCTGCTGGCCCGCGCAGCGGCTCTGCTGACAGCGGGAATGAATGTAGGAAGCAATCTGCTGCTATGCCTGCCACAACAAGGAATGCTGGGGGCATTTATACTGCGTTCGATGGTGAACAAACAAAAAAAGACGTTCCGTTGGAAGGGACGTACCCTTTGAAGGTATTGCACAAAAAATTAATTGCCATGTCCAAAGAAAAAATTATTCAGCATGACCCCCTTTCAGGACGGATAACACGAACCGATACACCGGTGACCGTCTGGTGGATGCGGCGTGACCTGAGACTGGAAGACAATCATGCCCTCTGGCAGGCACTTTGCACAGGGCAACCTGTGTTGCCGTTTTTTGTTTTCGACCGGCAAATACTGGATGAGCTCAACGATCCGGAGGACCGACGGGTTGCTTTCATCTTTTCTGCGATTGAAGCAATGGACCGGCGGTTGCGCGATCGCCATCAATCGGGCATTCTCTGTCTTCAGGGCAAACCGGAAGAGGTTTTTGTAAAACTGCTCTCCGATTATCATATTGTTGAAGTATTTTGTAACGAAGACTACGAACCCTATGCCGTGAGTCGCGATCATCGGGTGGAGCAGTTGCTTTCCCGCAGAGGAATACCCCTCCTTCGTTTCAAGGATCAGGTGATCTTTCACAAGGAAGATCTCATGAACGCTGCAGGAAACCCTTACACGGTGTACACCCCCTATTCGCGAGCCTGGCTGTTGAAGTACAAAGAACAGGAACAGCTTGTATATCCCTCAGAAAAAAAGCTCCATAACCTGTTATGTGGAATACCCTTGTTGCCGGACATGGAGAAAATAGGCTTTCATGATCCCGGATACAGCTTTCCTTCGTCGGAACCCGATGATGCGGTGATTGCCCACTACGATCGAACACGTGACCTGCCGGCATTGCAGAACGGTGTTACCCACCTGGGAGTGCATCTCCGCTTTGGTACACTCAGCATCCGTAAACTGGCATTGCGTGCCTCACTTCTCAACGAGACTTATCTGAAGGAGCTGATCTGGCGGGAGTTTTTCATGCAGGTTCTCTGGCACTTCCCCTATGCAGCGGAAGGGCCCTTCCGGAAGAAATATGCATCGATTCTTTGGGAGAACAACGAAGATGATTTCAGTCGCTGGTGTTCCGGTACCACCGGCTACCCGCTGGTCGATGCGGGCATGCGGGAACTCAACGCCACCGGATTCATGCACAACCGGGTGCGGATGATCACCGCCAGTTTTCTCACCAAGCACCTGCTCATCGATTGGCGTTGGGGGGAGGCCTACTTTGCATCGAAGTTGCTCGATTATGATCAGGCGGCCAATAATGGGAATTGGCAGTGGGTGGCCGGCACTGGTTGCGATGCTGCGCCCTACTTCCGTATCTTTAATCCCACTGAACAACAAAAACGGTTTGATCCGCAGCAGGAGTACATTCGTCGCTGGATTCCCGAGCTGGGTTCCCCGCGTTACCCGGCCCCGATGATAGACCATGCTTTTGCCCGGCAGCGGGCACTGGCACGCTATATTGTGTAAACGTTTGTAAATTAAATAAATGATCAAAAAACTGTTGTTCATCTTACTCATCACCTTTGCTTGTCTCTGTGTGACAGCCCAGGAGAAAGAGATCATTTACAGGGCCTATCTCTCCAATGATATGGCAACCTGGAAAAAAACCATTGAGGCCATGCATGCCGAGAGTGACAAAAACAATCACCGTCAGCTGGAACTGCTGAATTACGAGTATGGCTACATTGGCTGGTGCATGGGCAGTAAGCGGAAGAGCGAGGCAAAACAATACCTGAAGCGTAGCATGGAGCGGGTCGATCTACTCCGGAAGGCAAACTATCAGGTTCCCCAGTTGTTGGCTTACGAGTCTGCCTTTCTTGGCTTTCAGATCGGACTTGCCAATCTCAAGGCACCCAAGCTGGGACCACGCAGCCTTGATGCAGCCGAACAATCCGTCGCCGGTGACGACAAAAACGCCCTGGGATATATTCAACTGGGAAATATCTACTACTTCATGCCACCGCTTTTTGGTGGATCAAAGGAGCGGGCCATCGAACACTACATTCGTGCGGAGCGGCTCATGGCACCCAACGGCAAGGGCGACTGGAACTATTTGGCTCTGCTGGTACAGCTTGCTGTGGCCTTCGAAGAGACAGGCAACATGACCCAGGCCGACTCCTTTTATCGCAAAGCGCTCTCACATGCTCCCGATTTCACTTGGGTGAAGGATGAACTATATCCCGCATTCACAAAAAAACAACATACTAAATGAAGAAAAAAGTGATCATTACCGGTACTGGTCTGGGGGGGCTCTCCAGCGGGCTGCTGTTGCAAAGCAAAGGATATGAGGTTCAATTCCTCGAAAAGAACAGCCAATCGGGCGGACGGCTCAACCGCATCGAAAAGGAAGGTTTTGTATTCGATACCGGACCCAGTTTTTTCAGTATGTCATACGTCTTTACCGACTTTATGAAACGCTGTGAGGTGGAGATGCCCTTCCGCTTTGTAGAGCTGGATCCGCTTTACTCGGTACATTTTGCGGGAGGCCGTAGTTACCACCTTCACAAGGATATCAGAAAGCTGGCAGCGCAATTCCGAGACATCGAGCCCGACTTCGAAGCCAAAATGGAGCGATACCTGAAAAAGTCGGGTGCCCTCTTCCACGATACTTTAGACATTGTGATCCGCAACAACTTCGAAAACTCTCTCGATTATTTCATCACCTTGATGAAGGTAAACCCGGTTCACATACCCGTGTTGATGAAGACCTTTTGGCAGCAGGTGAAGAAATACTTCAGTTCTGAAGATGCACGCCAGATTGTCTCTCTGGTAGCTTTCTTCCTGGG
>CAZRRC010000028.1:10907-19219 GCA_964602395.1 uncultured Proteiniphilum sp.
GAATGGCAGAAGCAATTCAACCTGTATATGGGGAGCGGACTGGGGTTGTCGCATCGGCTCAGTCAGATTGGAGGCCTTCGCCCGAAGAACTTCGATGAAACGTACCATAACCTTTTTTATGTAGGTGCATCCACCACACCAGGGGCTGGTCTCCCCATGGCAGTGATCAGCGCCGAGATGGTCTGCAAACGGATTTTGGGGTCGTAATCTACATCGGTAATGAATTTCTTATAGGTGATGACCATAAAAAAAGACTGCCTCCCAAGAGAGGTAGTCTTTTGTCGTTCTAAAAGAGTATCGAAAATTAATCCTCTTTTTCCTGTTCTTCGTAAGCCTTCAGTAGCTTCTCCTGTACATCGGCAGGTACAAGCTCGTAGTTGGCGAACTTCATGCTGAAGGATGCCCTGCCACCGGTAATGGAGCTCAACGAGGTGGAGTAGCTGCCCATTTCTTTCAGGGGCACCTTGGCTTTCAGCTTCTCAAATCCTTTCTCGCTCTCCATACCCATGATGATGGCGCGTCGTCCCTGCAGGTCGCTCATCACATCACCCATATAATCTCCGGGTACAGAAACGACGACATCGTAAACCGGTTCCAGAATCTTGGGTCCTGCGTTTTTAAAAGCGGTGCTGAATGCATTCCGTCCGGCCAGCATAAAGGAGATTTCATTTGAATCTACCGGGTGCATCTTACCGTCGTAAACGATCACACGTACATCGCGGGCATACGATCCGGTGAGCGGGCCCTGTTCCATGCGTCCCATAATCCCTTTCAGGATGGCCGGCAGAAAACGGGCGTCGATGGCTCCACCCACGATGCTGTTGACAAATACCAGCTTGCCACCCCAGTCGAGGTCGATCACCTGGGTGTCGCGATTCTGAATCTTGAATTCCTGTCCGTTGAAACGATAGATCTCCTGCACAGGCATTCCCTCGGTGTAGGGTTCCACGATGAGATGTACCTCTCCGAACTGACCGGCACCACCCGACTGTTTCTTGTGTCGGTAGTCGGCGCGAGCCTGCTTGGTGATGGTTTCACGATATGGAATTTTTGGTTCCATAAATTCGATCTCGATCTTGTCGTTATTTTCGAGGCGCCATTTCAGTGTTCTCAGGTGGAACTCGCCTTGTCCCGAAACGATTGTTTGTTTTAGTTCCTTCGATACTTCCACGATCCAGGTAGGATCTTCCTCCTTCATCCGGGTAAGTGCTTCGCTCATCTTTTCAGAGTTGGATTCGTTTACCGCTTTGATGGCTCTGCGATAGCGTGGTTCAGGATATTTGATGAAGTTAAACAGAAAGTCGGCTCCTTTGGCATTCAGCGTATTGCCGGTACGTACGTCCTTCAGTTTCACTGCTGCGCCAATGCTGCCAGCCTGTAGCTCTTCTACCTTGTTGCGGATCTGACCGGCCACGGTATAGATTTGTGCCAGGCGTTCCTTGGAGCCACGGTTGATGTTGGCCAGGTCGTCTCCTTCTTTTACTGTACCCGACATGACCTTGAAGTAGGAAACTTCTCCGATGTGAGGTTCTACAGTTGTTTTGAAGAAAAAGAGACTTGTAGGTGCCGAGGTTTCGGCTTTTACTTCTTTCCCCTCGTTGTTTATCGGTGCCGGCACATCGGTGGGTGAGGGGGCTACCATACTCAGGAAGTTCATGATGCGGTGTACCGCCATATTTTTCTCGGCCGAGGCACAGAAGAGTGGGAAAAGGCTGTGGCTGATTATTCCTTTGTGTATGCCATCGCGCATCTCCTCTTCGGTGAGTGAGCCCTGATCGAAATATTTCTCCATCAGTCCCTCGTCGTTTTCAGCTGCTGCTTCGAGGAGAGCCTGGTAATACTCACCGGCACGCTCCTGTTCGCTTTGGGGAATTTCAAGCACATCGGGAGCGGTGCTTCCCGGCTTCCAGTGGTAATATTTTTGTTTCAGTACATCCACAATGCCGTCGAATGCCGTTCCGTTGCCTGTTGGATATTGCACCGGCACCACCTTGCTACCATAGAGCTCCTTGAGGCTGGCCAGCGTATTTTCATAATCTGCTTTTTCATGATCCATTCGATTGATCAGCAAAACCAGTGGTTTCTTCATCTCGTCCACGTAACGGAACTGGTTGATGGTACCCACACCCACACCGTTTGCAGCATCAATGAGCATCAGTGCCATGTCGGTGACATTGAGTGCCGAGACCACGCCGCCCACAAAATCATCCGACCCGGGACAGTCGATAAAGTTCATCAGCTTCTCTTTCCACTCGTATGAAAAAAGAGTGGAGAAAACAGAATAACCATAGTCTTTTTCCACGGGAAAATAGTCACTCACGGTATTCTTCCCATCGATGGTACCACGTCGTTTTATAAGACCACACTCGTAAAGCATAGCTTCAGCGAGGGTGGTCTTACCTGATCCCGCATTGCCAATAACAGCAATGTTTTTAATTTCATTGGTTTTGTAAACTTTCATGATTAGAATATATTTAATAAAATTAATGTGCCATGTTGATCAGCATCACGTTGAGAAAACGTTGGGTATTGATCAGTTGATGTTATCCGTAAAAAAGCAATAAAAATGACTTTGCGTCGGTGAAGACCCACAAAGTCATCATGTCTTAATAGCGCCCGCAATTTATAAAAATCGAGTGAGAAAAAAAATGTTCCATTTATGTTATACAACATATAATTCGTGGTCTGCTGTTGTTGGAAAGTGTTAAAACTTGAAACATTCCGGACTTTTCACTTGCTTAAAAAAAGAATAAAATGTTCCTTTGCCTGTTCAATAAAAGGATGAAAATGATCCTTGACCAGAACCTGGCTCCTAAGCTGTGAATGCACCGAATGCAAATATTACAAACGCAAACAGTAGCACATGAGCAAACAAGAACCAGACCGGCATTACAGCCAAACCATCGAAGCGGTTTTACAACAGTTCCAAACTGACCCTCACTCGGGCCTCTCCAGTGAAGCCGTAGCAGAGCGGCTCGCGGAGCACGGACCCAACCGACTTGAATCGACAAAGCAAAAATCACTTCTTACCATCTTTTTCGAGCAATTTAAGAGCAGCATGGTGCTTATTTTGCTGGTTGCAGCGATCATTTCGGCAGTCATTGGCGTGATGGAGGATGAGGGACTGGTGGAAACCTTCGTGATCCTGGCCATTCTGGTTGTAAATGCAATCATCGGTACCGTACAGGAGCTGAAGGCACAATCGTCGCTCGAAGCACTGAATAAGATGAGTTCACCCCATTCGAAGGTGTTGCGCGACGGGCAAGTGGAGGAGGTGGTTTCCACCGATCTGGTTCCCGGCGATATTGTGGTGCTCGATACGGGTGATATCATCCCGGCCGACCTAAGGTTGATTGAGACAGCAAACTTGAAAATACAGGAGTCAGCGCTTACCGGTGAATCAGTACCTGTGGAGAAGAACGAGGCACAGCTCGCAGAGGAAGAGATCCCATTGGGCGACCGGCACAACATGGCATTTTCCACCAGCATCGTCACCTATGGCCGCGGCCGGGGAGTGGTGGTTGCTACGGGTATGCGCACCGAGGTGGGTAAAATTGCTCACATGCTGCAAAACACAGAAGCTGTGGAAACGCCAATGGGGAAGCGCTTGGAACAACTGGGCCGCTTGCTGGGATATGTGGCGCTGGCCATTTGTGCCCTGATTTTCCTGGTGGGGCTGTTGTATGGCAACGAATGGTTGGAGATGCTGATGATGGCGGTGAGCCTTGCTGTGGCAGCCATTCCCGAAGGATTACAGATTGTGTCGACCATTGTGTTGGCCATTGGTGTGCAGCGCCTGGTGAAGCAGAATGCCATTGTGCGTACCCTGCCGTCGGTCGAGACCCTGGGAAGTACCACGGTAATCTGTTCCGATAAAACGGGCACGCTCACACAAAATAAAATGACCGTAGTAGAAGGATGGAGCAGCGGCAACCGGATCGACTTCCGCAATGCTCCCCCTGCCGATAAGCTCGACAGCGATGAGAATCTGCTATTGCAGACAGCCGTTCTCTGCACCGATGCTCATCTGAAGATGCTCCCCGACGGTAATCATGAAACGGCCGGTGACCCTACTGAAACGGCCATCGTGGACGTTGCACTCGGATTGAAGAAAAATAAACTCACGCTGGAACAGCAATTCTCCCGGGTGGGTGAGGTACCCTTTGATTCCGGCAGAAAACGGATGGCCACCATCAACAGCATGGGAGAAGGAGATTTTCGAATCCATGTGAAAGGGGGCCTCGATGAGGTGCTGTCCGTCACCTCACACATTCTCATACACGGAAACATACGTCCCATCACCGATGAAGACCGTGAAACCATCCGTGAAGTGAATCACCGGATGGCTCAATCGGCCCTTCGTGTGCTGGCAGTGGCTTACAGGGATATTGATGCCGTTCCTGCGGAGGTAACTGCCGCAACAATAGAAAAAGATCTGGTCTTCATTGGGTTGCTTGGTATGATCGACCCGGCACGTCCTGAGGTGATGGAGGCGGTGAAAAAATGCCGCACGGCAGGCATCCGTGCCGTGATGATCACAGGCGACCACAAGGTGACGGCTGTGGCCATTGCTTCGGAGATTGGCATCTACAGAGAAAGAGACAAAGCCGTTACCGGTACCGATCTGGAGGTAATCACACAGGATCACCTCGAGGACACAGTAAAGGATTATTCGGTCTATGCAAGGGTGGCGCCCGAACACAAGGTGCGTATTGTGCAGGCATGGCAATCGCACGGCGACATCGTGGCGATGACGGGTGATGGCGTGAACGACGCACCGGCGCTCAAGCAGGCCGACATCGGCGTGGCGATGGGTATCGTGGGGACGGAGGTGGCAAAAGATGCTTCCGATGTGGTCCTCACCGATGACAACTTCGCTACCATCGTAAAGGCCGTGGAGGAAGGCCGTCGAATTTATGACAATATACTGAAAGCCATTCAGTTTCTTCTATCTTCCAACGTGGGAGAGGTGCTGCTGATCTTTATTGCCTTCCTCTTGAACCTGGGCAACCCGCTCTCGCCCATTCTTATCTTGTGGATCAACCTGGTGACCGACAGTCTGCCGGCACTGGCGCTGAGTATGGATCCGGCAGAAAAAGATATCATGACCCGAAAGCCTCGGAATCCCCAAAAAGGAATCTTCTCGAAGGGGATGATCTGGCGGATCTTTTACCAGGGTACCACCATTGGTCTGATATCGTTGGCTGCTTATCTGATTGGTCGCAACGACGGCATCCGGATGGGGCTTGAGAACCCCGAGGTGTTGGGTCAGACCATGGCCTTTGCAGTCTTGGGATTATCGCAGTTACTGCATGTGCGCAACCTGCACTCCAACAAACGATCTTCTTTCCGTATCAATCTCTTGGCAAACAAATCACTGCTCGGAGCCATCTTCATTTCTACTCTGTTGTTGCTGCTGGTTTTGATTGTTCCGGGAGTAATGCAAGTCTTTGGCTTGGTGGAAATGGACACTGCGCACTGGCTTTACGTGATTGCCTTGTCGTTTACCCCCATCGTCGTGGTTGAGCTGATGAAACTATTCAGGATCAATCATTCAAAGGATGAGTATTAAAAAACAGAAAGTGAAAAACCGTTAAATTACAAATTTTGTCTGTTCTCGAGCACAGAATAGAATTTTTTTTGTATTTTTGAGGTTCATAATTGCATTCTTGAGTTAATTCCGTCCTTTTAGTATCATTCGGGTTATCGGGTTATCCTTGTGCGATAGTAAATAATAGCGAATACATATGGAAAATTTAAGTGAGGCATTAGGCCTTTTGGCCATTGGTATGATCATGGTAGTCATTGTACTTTGGCTTGTGGTGGGACTTGGTAATCTGGTCATCAACCTCACAAACCGATTTATACCAGAAGAAAACAAACATGGAAGTGCCAGTGGGCCTGAAAAACAAATTCATTCAAAAAAAATAGCTGCTATTGTCGCTGCTGTGGACTTAATTACCCATGGACGCGGGAAGGTGGATTCGGTTCAGAAGAAATAAATCTAAAACATATATGGCAAAGGAGATAAAATTCAGTCTCTTATATAGAGACATGTGGCAGTCATCGGGGAAATATGTACCCACGGTAGAACAGCTCACGGAAGTAGCGCCCGCGATCATTGAGATGGGCTGTTTCGCACGCGTGGAGACCAACGGCGGCGGTTTTGAGCAGATCAACCTGTTGTTTGGCGAGAACCCCAACAAAGCCGTTCGGGAGTGGACAAAACCTTTCAACGAAGCCGGCATTCAAACCCACATGCTGGAGCGCGGACTAAATGGCATCAGGATGACACCGGTGCCACCCGATGTGCGCCGACTGATGTTCCAGGTAAAAAAGAAGCAGGGTACCGACATCGCCCGTTCATTCGATGGGCTCAACGACCCGCGCAACCTGGAAAACTCCATCCGCTATGCCCGCGATGCGGGGATGATATCACAGGCCGCACTCAGCCTCACCGTGTCGCCTGTGCACACGGTAGAGTACTACACCTCGCTGGCCGATACACTCATTGAGTTGGGTGCCAACGAAATTTGTGTGAAAGATATGGCGGGAGTGGGCCGTCCGGCAAGCATCGGCAAGATCATCAAAAATATCAAAGAACGTCATCCACAGATTCCCATCCAGTACCACGGTCATGCGGGTCCCGGATTCCAGATGGCTTCGATCCTCGAGGCTGCCTATGCGGGAGTGGATTATGTTGATGTGGGTATGGAACCCCTTTCGTGGGGTACAGGCCATGCCGACCTGCTGGCAGTGCATGCGATGCTGAAAGATGCCGGTTTCATTGTGCCCGACATCAACATGAAAGCTTATATGAAGGTGCGTTCTCTGACGCAGAAATATATGGATGACTTCCTGGGCTACTACATCGATCCCAAAAACAGGATGATGAATTCACTGCTGATCGGGCCGGGACTGCCTGGCGGAATGATGGGCAGCCTGATGGCCGACCTGGAGAGCAACCTTTCGTCGCTCAACAAGTGGAAGGTGAAAAACGGACAGCCGGAACTTACGCAAGACGACCTGTTGATCAAGCTTTTCGAGGAAGTTACCTATGTATGGCCCAAGGTGGGTTATCCCCCACTGGTGACGCCCTACAGCCAGTACGTGAAGAACCTGGCGCTGATGAACGTGATTCAGCTGGAGAAAGGCAAGGAACGTTGGTCGATGATCGCCGACAACATCTGGGACATGATCCTGGGCAAGTCGGGCAAACTCCCCGGGGAGCCTTCTCCGGGTCTGGTGGAGCTGGCAAAACAGCAGGGCCGCGAGTTCTATACGGGTAACCCCCGTGATCTCTATCCCAACCAGCTGGATGTCTTCCGTGAGGAAATGAAACAAAAAAACTGGCCTGTGGGACAGGATGAGGAGGAACTCTTTGAGTTGGCCATGCACCCCGAGCAATACAGGGCATACAAGTCGGGCGACGCCAAACGTTCTTTCGAGGCGGATCTGGCGAAGCGCAAGGCCGAGAAGGCGGCAGAGTCAGCACCGGCAGTAGCTGAATCAACCAACGGAAACGGAAATGGCAACGGCTTCCAGCCCAAACAACTGGTGGTTACCATCGACAACCAGGAGTATGTGGTCAACATCTCTTATCCCGAAGAAACAGTCGGTAGCACATCGCAGGCTGCCGCTGCAGCATCGCCTGCACAGGCGATGGCGCCCGTAACGCAAGTATCGGCTGCAACCCCTGCAGCTGTTCCCGTCTCTTCCGGCTCTGTCAAAGAGGTGCTTTCGCCGCTTGAGGGTAAATTTTTCCTCACCAAAGACTCCTCCGAGACTCCGTTGAAGGTGGGTGATGCTGTGAAAAAAGATGACATCATCGGATACATCGAGTCAATGAAAACCTATAATGCCGTTGCCGCTGAAGAAAGCGGGGTGGTGACCGAGATTTGCCATGCCAATGGCGATTCGGTGGATGAAGATGACGTACTTATTAAAATGCAGTAACCGATGATTGAATTCTTAACTAATTTACTGGAGGTAACCGGTTTCAGTTTTGTCGGCTGGGGAACGGTTCTGATGTGGGCCATCTCCGGGATCCTGTTATACATGGGGATTTTTAAACAATATGAACCCCTTTTGCTTGTACCCATAGGTTTCGGCGTGTTGCTGGCCAACCTGCCCGGCGCCGGACTGGCCGTGGTGGGAGGTGATATGGTGGTCAACCCCGATGGAAGTCTGATGAATCTGCCCGAGATTGCATCCAAATATGGCATCCTTAATTTCCTATATTATTCCCTGATCAAGTCGGGTATCCTTCCCCCTGTCATCTTTATGGGTGTGGGGGCACTGACCGATTTCGG
>CAZRRC010000028.1:19319-21341 GCA_964602395.1 uncultured Proteiniphilum sp.
AAGCTGTTGATGACAAAGGAGGAGTTCGGTATTCACATGAAGAAGATGGACAAGCTTTATCCGCCGAAGTATGAGATCAAACATTTGCGGACGGTCAAGATCATTTTCCCCATTGTGTTGACACTGGTGGTTTCCGTGCTGGTACCTTCAGCTGCACCACTCATTGGCATGCTGATGCTGGGAAATCTTTTGAAAGAAATTGGTACGAATACGGCCCGTCTGGCAGATGCCGCTGCCGGTCCCATCATGAATACCGCCACAGTCTTTTTGGGCGTGTGCGTGGGTGCGACCATGCCGGCAGAGGTGTTTTTACGCTGGGAAACCATCGGCATCCTAGTGCTTGGCTTGTTTGCCTTTGCAATTTCTATTGCGGGAGGTATTCTGGTTGTGAAGCTCTATAACAAAGGATCGAAGAAAAAGATCAATCCGCTGGTTGGTGCCACCGGCCTGAGTGCGGTACCCATGGCCTCGCGTGTGGCCAACGACCTTGCGCTGAAGTACGACAAGTCGAATCACATCCTGCAGTATTGCATGTCGAGCAACGTCTCCGGCGTGATTGGTTCTGCTGTGGCTGCTGGTGTATTGATTGCGTTTTTGAGTTGAAATATTGATTGCGTATTGAAAGGCTGTCTCATCATAAACCATGAGATAGCCTTTTTTTGTTTTTTTACCTGATTTCGGTTTGATATAATCCTGATCAACTCCATTTCTATTTGGAGCATATTTGGAGTTTATTAGGACTATATTAGGAGAAGATACGGAGAATCACAAGACAAGACTCGGATGTCTCGTCTTTGTCTCGTTCTTATCCCTGCAATTCGCGAATGGCCTGCGCGATGATGGGAACGCCGCGGTGTATTGTTTCCACGTCGGTGTTGCAGAAAGATACCCGCATGTGGTCGTTGCGGATTCCGTCGGGATCGAATGTTTTGCCGGTGACAAAGACGACTCCTTTTTCGATTGCTTTTTTCAACACCTCGGTTGCATCGCATCCTTCCGGCAGTTGCAGCCAGGTATAGAATCCTCCACGTGGCTTTTCGAAGGTCACATATTCCGGCATACAGGCCTCCAGTGTTTCAATCATGGCCAATCCCCGTTTTTTGTATTCTTTTCGCACCTCTGCTACATAGGAGTGAATATGACCCTCCCGGATGAACTTGTCTGCAATCACTTGCGAGAGGCTGGGTGAGCAGGCGTCGATCGACTGTTTGATCAGTTCGCACTTCCGGTAGATCGATTCGGGCACCAGCATCCACCCGAGGCGCAGTCCCGGTCCCAGTATCTTCGAGAAGGAGCCGGTAAAGCAAACATCTATTCCGTTGGGATCCATCTCCTTGATCAGCTTCATCTTCGGCAGGTCTTCCTCGTAGAAGTAGAGGTCGCTATACACATCATCCTCGATGATGGGAATCTCTTGTCCTTTCAGGATTTCTACCATCTGCTGTTTCACTTCCGGTGAATAGATGATTCCCGCCGGGTTGTGAAAGTTGGGTGCGTAGTAAAGAAACTTTGGTTTGGGTGAGTTGCTTTCCAGTCTCTTTTGTAGGATGCCGATATCCATCCCGTCGCCATGCAGCGGCACGGTAACCAGCTCGGCCTCGCAGGCCCGAAAGGCAGAAAGTGCACCAATGAAGCTGGGTGTCTCCACCAGTACCGGATCGCCCGGATCGAGGAACGCCCTGGCAAGGATGTGTATGGCCTGCAGCGAGCCGGTGGTGATGATCAGCCGGTTTTTTTTCACGGGGAGTCCTTTCGCTTCCAAGTAGTCCGACAAAGATTCCAGCAGGGTAGAGAGGCCGGTCGTGGGCCCATACTGCATGGCTACCTGTTTTTCCCTTTCGGTGAGGGAGTTGTAGATTTTATCCATGGTCGCGAGCGGAAAAAGCTCGTTGCCGGGCATGCCACCGGCAAAGGAAATCATGTTGGGGGCCGTGGCGAGGCTCATCAGGTCGCGTATCTCCGATGAACGGAGGTTTGCAATATTTTTAGAAAATCGGGGCATCGTTGTTTGTTTTAGCGATC
>CAZRRC010000028.1:21441-24229 GCA_964602395.1 uncultured Proteiniphilum sp.
GCAAACATTGTGCTTTCAACAGTTAGGAAGTTTTCTTACAGTTGGTAAATGTCGGTCTGTGAGAGCAGCTGCTGGTTGTTTTTCTCCAATACGCCACTCATTTGAACGATATCGGTCGCGCGGATCACTGCCAGCGCCACATCTTTGTTGGAGAAGGCATACATATAATCCACATTGATATTTTCTGCAGTCAGTATCTCGAGAATGCGGTAGAGCGATCCTGGCTTGTCGGGGATATTTACACAGACCACGTCGGTCAGACCGATGGAAAAGCCAGCCTCTTCCAGTACTTTTTTTGCCAGTTCAGGTCGGCCTACCACCATGCGTACGATGCCGTAGTCGGCCGTTTCCGCCACGCTGAGCGCGGTGATGTTGATGTCGTTTTCCGCCAGGATGCGGGTCAGTTCCGTCAACCTTCCCGACCGGTCTTCCAGAAAAACAGAAAGTTGTTTGATGTGCATTTCCTTGATGTGCTAATGAAACAATGTGTCAATTTGCCAATGTGTTAGTGTGAAAGCCGGTAGTCGATGACCCGTTTGGCTTTTCCTTCCGATCGCTCGATGCTGTGGGGCTCCACGAGGCGGACCTTTGCGCTGATGCCGAGCGTAGACTTGATGTTGTGGTCGATGCGATTTCGTATGCCTTCGAGTTCACGGATACTGTCGGACCAGTTTTTTTCGTCTATCTCCACCAGCACCTCCAGTGTGTCGAGGTTGTTCTCTCTTCTGATGATCAGCTGGTAGTGCGGTGTGGTCTCGCTCATCTCCATCAGCACCGATTCTATTTGCGACGGGAAGACGTTCACGCCGCGGATAATCAGCATGTCGTCGGTGCGGCCCAGGCATTTCTCCATGCGCACCAGGGTGCGTCCGCAGTCGCATTTCTCCCGGTGCAACCGGGTGAGGTCGCGTGTGCGGTAGCGAAGCAGCGGCATGGCCACCTTGCTAACAGGGGTAAAGACCAGTTCGCCCAACTCGCCGTCGGGCAGTACTTCCAATGTTTCGGGGTGAATGATCTCGGGGATGAAGTGATCCTCAAACACGTGGTTGCCGCACTGGCACTCACATTCCATCGATACACCCGGACCAATTACCTCGCTCAGTCCATAAATATCGTATGCTTTGATGCGAAGCAGCTGTTCAATCTCTTTGCGCATTTCGTTGCTCCAGGGTTCTGCACCAAAGACACCGGTGTGGAGTTTGATTTCACTGGGATCGATTCCTTCTTTCAGGATGCTTTCACCCAGGTGTGCCGCGTAGGAGGGTGTGCAGGCCAGGACGGTAGCGCGGAAGTCGGTCATGAACTGCAGTTGTTTTTTGGTGTTACCCGTCGATATGGGAATCACCGTGGCGCCCACTTTTTCGGCTCCGTAATGGAGTCCAAGTCCCCCGGTAAACGGACCGTAGCCATAGGCAATCTGGATGGTGTCGCCGCTGTGTATGCCCGCCATGGTGAGGCTGCGTGCCACCACTTCGGCCCATATTTCCAGGTCCTGTTGCGTATAACCCACCACGGTAGGTTTTCCTGTGGTGCCGCTCGATGCGTGAATGCGCACCACTTCGCTCTGCGGTACGGTGAACAAACCGAAGGGATAGTTATCGCGCAGGTCACTTTTTGTGGTGAAGGGCAGGTTCTTAAGCTGATCCACACTTCGGATATCGCCCGGCTCTATGCCTACTTCTTTCAGTTTATTCCTGTAGAAAGGCACATGGTCGTAGATCCGTTGTATCATCGCGGTGAGCCGCCTGCTTTGTATCTCGTGCATTTGTTGCCTGTCGGCACATTCCATGTTGTTGTTCCAGATCATCTTATTTCTTTGCATTATCTAGTCCAAGTCTGAAAGCGATCAGGTTCGTTTCCACTATTTTTTCTCCTTTTCCGGCAAAATAGGTCGTGATGGCCTTTTCGAGCTCTGCCGGTTCGAGGCCGATATAGGGTGCAGCGGCACCCAGCATGGCCACGTTGTATGTCATCGCACTTCCTGCTGTTGTGGCGATCGATTTGGCATCCACCAGGAGAGCAGAAGCCGATTCACTGATGTGTTGCAGCAAGCTGTTTTTGTCGGGGTAGCTGTTGATGTTTTCGTAAGGCTCTGTAGCGGTCACAATGACGCCCTCCGGTGCCAGAAAAGGAAGATATCGCAGCGATTCCATGGGCTCGAGTGAAAGGATCAGATCTGCTTTCCCGAGTGGAATCAGGTCGGAATAGATCTCTTCGGTGGAGATGCGCAGGTGCGACTCCACGGCACCGCCGCGCTGGCTCATGCCGTGTACTTCTGCCTGCTTCACCCGGAGGTTGAGGCTCATGGCTGCCAGGTCGATGATGGATGCGATGGTGAGGATGCCCTGGCCACCCACACCGGCTATGATGATATTTCGTTGCATTGTTTTTTTTGTTTTTTCAATGTCTGCACGCATTCGCGTTGTGAGATGATCACCGAGACTCCATTGTATTCAAATTCCTCTTTCAGGATGGCTACATTCTCATCGAGGTTCTTTTTCAACGGAATCATCAGCCTGATATGTGCTTCCTCCACTCCCAACCCTTTACAGATATCGAAGAACTTGCCGGTGCCGGCTGAATCCTGCCCTCCTGTCATGGCGGTCGTGTTGTTGTCGGATATGATGATGGTGACCGGTGAGCGGTCGTTCACCGCGTCCAGCAGTCCCGTGATTCCGGAGTGTGTGAAGGTGGAATCGCCAATCACGCAGACCGCCGGTCGCAGGCCTGCATCGGCAGCACCTTTGGCCATGGTGATGGAAGCCCCCATATCCACGCAGGTGCTGAT
>CAZRRC010000028.1:24329-28424 GCA_964602395.1 uncultured Proteiniphilum sp.
CCTTGTCACCACCGCTCTTGAGTGAGACAGGCGGGTGGGTATGCGCAGCAGCACGGGTAGTGCAGTCTGTTCCGACAGATCAAATGCATGCCGTGTCATCTCATAGGTCTCCTGCTGATTTGCCGGTTCCAGCACGGGAATCATGGCAAATTTGCCGTAAACGCGGCTATCCTGTTCATTTTGGGAAGAGTGCATCGAGGGATCGTCGGCTACCACAATCACCAGTCCGCCGTGAATGCCGGTGATGGAGGAGTTCATGAAGGCATCGGCTGCCACGTTCAGTCCCACGTGCTTCATACAGACCAGGCTTCGCTTGCCGGCGTAAGACATGCCCAAGGCAGATTCATAAGCCGTTTTTTCATTTGTTGCCCAGGAAGAGCGCACAAAGGGGTCTTTTGACTGCGGCGATTTTTGTATATATTCCGTAATTTCGGTCGAAGGGGTACCGGGATAGGCATACACGCCCGATATGCCCGCGTCCAGTGCAGCCTGGGCAATAGCTTCGGCACCCAATAGCAATTGTTTGTTCATATTCCAGATAGTTCGTTTTTGCAGATATTGTTCTCTTATATTTCTTTTTATTACAAAAACGGCAGTTAAGGTTGCAAAAATACTAAAAATATGGGTTGAAAACTACAGATATCTGTAATTAAAATCATTCTACGTTTCACTTTTTTCAAAAAAAGCATCCCTGTCTACTTTTTTAATCACTCCGATTGAATAAAATAAACAAAAGCGAACTTTGTGGGTTCGCTTTTGTACAATATATAGTTCGAAATTTTAATCTTCCGATTTGCGGGGCCGGTCGTGGTGATCACCACGCGGGCTGTCTTCTTTGGGAGGACGTGGAAGCAATACTTTGCGGGAAAGTTTGAATTTTCCGGTACGTTGGTCGACGTCGATCAGTTTCACCTGTATCTTGTCGCCCTCTTTGATGCCGGCATCTTCCACTTTTTCGAGCCGTTTCCAGTCGATTTCGGAGATGTGGAGCAGTCCGTCTTTCCCGGGAAGGAATTCACAGAAAGCGCCGTAAGGCATTACCGAGCGTACGGTGGCTTCGTATACTTCTCCTACTTCGGGTACGGCCACGATGCCTTTGATCTTGTTCATGGCTGCATCGATGGAAGCCTTGTTGGTCGCAGAAACTTCCACCCGTCCCTTGTTGTCGATTTCCTCGATGGTGATGGTGGCACCTGTTTCTTCCTGAATGCCCTGGATGATTTTTCCACCCGGGCCAATCACGGCACCGATGTAGTCTTTTGGTATCTCAATCACCTCGATGCGTGGTGCATGCGGTTTCAGGTCGGCACGTGGTTCGGAGAGTGTTTCCATCATTTTGCCCATGATGTGCTCGCGTCCAGCCTTGGCTTGTGCCAGTGCTTTTTCCAGGATCTCAAACGAGAGGCCGTCTACCTTGATGTCCATTTGTGTGGCGGTGATGCCATCTTTGGTACCACACACTTTAAAGTCCATGTCGCCCAGGTGATCTTCGTCACCCAGAATGTCGGAGAGGATGGCATAGTTCTGTCCCTTGTTCTCTGATATCAGTCCCATGGCGATGCCACTGACCGGTTTTTTGATGGTCACGCCGGCATCCATCAGGGCGAGTGTACCCGCGCAGACAGTAGCCATGGAGGAGGAACCGTTTGATTCCAGGATATCCGATACCACGCGTACCACGTAGGGATATCCTTGTGGGATCATCCGTTTGAGGGCGCGGTGGGCCAGGTTGCCGTGACCGATCTCGCGACGGCCGGTACCACGCTGTGGACGAGCTTCGCCGGTGGAGAAGGGTGGAAAGTTATAGTGGAGCAGGAAGCGGTCGCTGCTGTGAACGAGTGCATCGTCGATCATCTTCTCATCGAGCTTCGTGCCCAAGGTCACGGTCGTGAGCGACTGTGTTTCACCGCGGGTGAAGAGTGCCGATCCGTGAGGGCCGGGGACAAAGTCCACTTCGCTCCAGATGGGGCGTATTTCGGTGGTCTGGCGTCCGTCGAGTCGTTTACCTTCGTCGAGGATGCTGCGGCGCATTGCCTCTTTTTCTACCTCGTGGTAGTAGCGGCCTGCCAGCGCTGCTTTTGCTTCGCGTTCTTCTTCGGGGAGCGCCTCCAGGAAATTGGCCAGGATGGCTTCGAAAGCATCCATACGCTGGTGCTTGTTGGGATTCTGGGAAGCTGCCACTTCATAGGCAGGTCCGTAACACTTGTCCCACACCAGTTTGCGCAGTTCTTCGTCGTTCTCTTCGTGGCTATAAGTGCGTTTTACTGTTTTGCCAACTGCTTCGGTCAGTTCTATCTGAGTCTGGCAGTGTTTCTTGATTTCCTCGTGTGCCACTTTGATGGCTTCGAGCATCTCTGCTTCCGACACTTCGTTCATCTCGCCTTCCACCATCATGATGTTGTCGAGGGTGGCCCCTACCATGATGTCGATATCGGCTTTTTCCAGTTCCTTGAAGGTGGGGTTGATCACATATTTCCCGTCGATGCGGGCTACACGTACTTCAGAGATGGGTCCGTTGAAGGGTATATCGGATACGGCCAGTGCAGCGGAAGCTGCGAGACCGGCCAGTGCATCGGGCATATCGTCGCCGTTGGAGGAGAAGAGGATCACATTCACAAACACGTCGGCGTGGTAATCGTCGGGGAAGAGGGGACGCAGGGCACGGTCGATGAGCCTGCTAGTCAGTATTTCCGAGTCGGAAGGTCTGCCTTCTCTTTTTAGGAATCCACCAGGGAAGCGTCCTGCGGAGGCAAATTTCTCCCTGTATTCCACCTGTAAAGGCATAAAGTCGGTTCCCGGGGTTGCATCTTTGGCTGCGCACACAGTGGCCAGTAACATCGTGTCGCCCATGCGAAGGGTCACGGATCCGTCGGCCTGTTTTGCCAGTTTTCCCGTTTCCAGCGTGATTTCGCGGCCATCAGGCAGCTGAATACGCTTAACTATTGGATTTGTCATAAATAAAAATTGTTTTTCTATACATCTAAAATCTCACAAAGGTACACAAAGTTTTGGTTTATTGAGATATTGAGGATATAAAAAAAGCAGGAATGCCTTTGAGACATTCCTGCATCCGGAAAAGAATTTAAACCTATCGCACCTCAGCGATATGATGACGAAAAATGTTATTGTAATCTGTTTAATCTATTTTCCGGATAATACTTATTTTGCTACTTCCACGCGGCGAGCCTTGATGGTAAGCGCTTCCTTGCCTTCGGTCTTGGAATCTTTTCCAGCTCCCGAGGTAGCAAGTCTGGAGGCGTTGATTCCTTGTCCCACGAGGTAACTCTTCACTGCTTCAGCCCTGCGGAGAGACAGTTTGTCGTTATAGGGGTTCGGTCCGTGGTGGTCGGTATAACCTGTGATGGTTACGTCGGTATCACTGAATTCTTTCAATGTGGCGACGATGGTGCTGAGCTCGGTGGCATACTTTTCGGCGTCTACCACATCACTGTCGAATGCGAAATGGATTGCAGGCAGTGCTGGGAACTCCTTCACAACTGGTGCGGGAGCTGGTTTTGGCGCGGGTTTCGGTGCCGGAGCGGGTGCCGGAGCGGGTGCCGGTTGCGGTTCGTAGTACACGGGCTCAGTGCGGGTATAGGTTTTACCCAAGTTTATTTTAATACCAGCCAGTGCGTTGAACTGCCAGTCGGGGTTCTCTGCTTTCTTCGAGTTGAAGTGATCAGAGAGTGCGTTGGCATTTCCTTCGAGCATCAGAGAAACGGCATTGCTCAGTTTGAAATCGAAGCCCAGTCCGAAGCGACCAGCAGGGAACCCTTTGCTGTCTTGCCAGAGATACTCCAGGTCGTAGGTTCCCGTGTTCAGTGCGTTAGCCTCATCGTTGTCGAATCCAAAGGCATAAGCTCCTCCTGCAAACAGGTAGGGATTGAATACCCTGTCCGGGTTGAAACCTTTGAAGACTGACATCAGATCCAGTACCAGGTCGAGGTTACCCTGTATAAAATTAAACTTATACACCTGTGCAGGAGCAACCCAGCCGCCTTTACCTTGCCAACCTGAAGCACCAAGGCGCATTCCGAACGCAGGAGTAAATTTATATCCCAGGTTAAGTGCTGCTGCCGGTGAAATTAGATCCAT
>CAZRRC010000029.1:0-28234 GCA_964602395.1 uncultured Proteiniphilum sp.
CCTATCTCTGCGGCAAACATCGCGGCATTCATGCGTGACAGATATGTTTCTCCGTCAGTTTTCTGATAAACAGCAATCCGACAAGGCATCATGTTCGCATATATGCGCAAGGCATCCTCGGAAAGCAACCGATACGCATAATCGGGCTTACAAAGTTCCATTACCTTCACCGGCAGAACCTCCTTTCCGTTCTTACGCATTGTTTCCTGCAGATCGAGTGTCTGTATTACCTTCCACCCTTTTTCCAGCGCAACATCGGCAAGTCGTTGTACTGTTTCTTCGAAACCATACCGACTTCTATTTTCAAAAAACATGCCATCCATCACAAGCCTCCTTTACGATTTCTTTAACAGTACTTCTTCAATAGCCTGCTTAAAGGCATCTTTCGGCAATGCTCCCTGAGCCATCTGCGGTGCCTCACCCATCGGGACGAAGAGCAACGACGGAATACTGCGTATACCAAATTCTCCTGCCAGCTGCTGCTCTGCCTCGGTATCCACTTTGTAAATATAAATTTGTCCATCATACTCCTGGGCCAGTTCTTCCAGAATTGGGGCGATCATTTTACAGGGGCCACACCAATCGGCATAAAAATCAATAATCGCAGGTTTGTCACCCAAGTAAACCCATTTATCGGGATTCTCTTCAAAATTAGCCACTTTCTTCAAAAAGTCGGCTCTCGTCAAATGAATTGTTTTTGCTGTTGTCATTGTAGTTGTTGTCATATTATTATCTGTTTTAATTTCGTTTGTTTCCGTGGTTGCTTCGTTCGCAACCGTTGCTTTGTTTTGCTGCGCGTTGTTGCATGAAGTCAATCCAATTATCAATGCAGTTGCTGCTAACAGTAGGTTCTTTGTTGTCATGATTGATTGTTCTGTTTATTTTCGTTCTGTTCAGTTGTTTCAATTACTTTCTTCGGACCTTTTTTCGGTGAAAACATATCGAAAAAGAGGTAGCCGATTAATGCACCGTAAAGCATCATCTTGTATGGGTTGGAGGTGATGGGACAGGTGCCGCTCACACATCCCACATAGTAGTAGTAAAGATAGCCTACCAGCGCTCCTGCAGCTATTCCGGCGATTTTAAGCCAATGTTTTATAAAAAATGCTCTCATCATTCCATTTAATTAATTTAAAGATCCTGTTTCCGTTAAACGCGATTCAACATCCTGGCTATCACAATGCATGATACAATTCAACACGTTTTTGATGCGCTTGTCTTTAAGAGAATAAAAACTGTTTTTGCCACTTTTGCGACAGTGCAGAATGCCCTTTGCCCGCATATCGGTGAGATGATGAGACAAAAGCGACTGTTCACATTCCATATTCTCTCTGAGTTCGCTCACTGTCATTTCGGGAGAACGCGATAACTGCATTACTACGCAGAGACGGGTTTCATTGGCCAGCGCCCGCAACAGGTAAGCCGCATCACTGAAACGCGCAGCGTCGATCTTACGGTTTTTTGTTTCTCTGTTTTGCCCTATTTCGATATCCATTTCTATTGATAATTGCTAAATCAACATATGAACATATATTCATGCATTTTTGTTCAAAAGTACAACAATTTTTTTGCTGTAAAAATTTTTATCTGATTTGAATGTAGTAGGTAAGTTTTGCTTCGATCAGGCGATGGGCGGAGCGGGAAAAGTAAGCATTCTGGCTGCGACGGCTTTCGAAAAGATCTCCCAGCCCGAAATAGTACCGTCCTTCCAGATTAAGATTTCCCACGCCTGTCTTCAACTCCAGGCCAACTCCTCCAGTCAATCCGTAATCAATTTTTTTCAATGCATCGGATGGGCTATACTGCACACCGATACGCGCTTCGGGATCGGCAGATTGTTTTTCCGCAATATAATCTGCCAGTGCCTGACTCATGGCCTGCTCATCGTTCAGGAGTATGCTGATTTGCGGCCCGGCATTCACGATAAAACGAAGCTTTTTTCCGAAGTAGATGTGGGTAAGCACAGGAATTTCAAGATAATTCAATGTCCTGCTATATGAAAAATCGTTTCCGGGATCGAATTCTTCGGTCCATCCCCGCTTCGAATAGTTCACTTCAGCAATCAGTCCCAAATGTTTCTCCGTAATAACTTTGGTTGAGAGACCGCCATGCATCCCCATCATGAACGATTGCTGGATGGTGGGCATAAAATCCATCCCTGCCGACATCACTCCACCTCCCACACCCAGGTAGAGTTCACTTTTAAAGGCATCTTTCTTCTGCGCATGGACAGGGCTGATGCTGATCATGGCAAAAAGGAGTATCGGTAAAAAAGGTTTCATCGGCTTCTGTCGGTTTGGTTGATTCTTCCGTTGGTATCGTAGTAGATAAAATAGAGTCCGTTGTTGATTAATCCACCCCAGTTGTTCACCCGCTCAAAGTGAAATGCAAATTGTAGTGAGTTGATGCGCAGTCTGTGAATATCTTGTTCGAATCGGGTTCCGTATCGGTTCAGGGCTGTCATGAAAAACAGACCGGTATCATATCCCCACAACCCGTAGGAGGGATGTGTATCCATCAGATTCCGTCCATACCATTTGTTGAAATTGCGGGTAAATGCTTCGGTACGGGGATTGGTCTTATCGATAAAGAAAGGAGTATAAATATAGGTACCAAATAGATGATAATCAGCAATCTGGTCGACATATGTCTGCCATTCAGGGTAGCCAAAAAGGCGAATTGTTGTAAGTGAGTCGGTTTCTCTCACTTCCTTCAATTCATTGATCAGCTGTCGGAGAGTATTGGAGTCGGAAGAAGAAGGCAGGATCACATTTTCTTTACCGGGACTCAACATGGGGATGATGGCGCTGTTTGTTGTTTCCGTCAGGGAGATTGTTTGATAGTTTAATCCATTCTCCCGTAACTGTTTCTGGAGCTCGACCGTGAACTCTTTCTTATCGTTTTGACCGCCTGTAGCAAAGATGATGTTGGCGTTGCGGAATGTCTGTACAAATGCCGAGGATGCTTTCGTGTGGGTGGCACTGCTAAGAGGGTTAACCTGGAAAATATTACCATTGTTCAGCACTTCTCCGTTACTTTGCGAAAAGGGAACTACATATTTGATGTTATTCGCCCGGGAGAAGTCAGATATCAAGCGGATCTGTGCATCGTTCACTCCGCCGATAACGAGGTTTAGCGAGCGCATCTCCATGGTTTCAAGCAAGCTTTTTAATTTACCAGTGTTGTCTCCACTGCCTATCTCAAAGACGAATAATTCCAGATTAACGCCGTTGTTTTTCATCTCCTCCACTGCCAGCAGGAAGCCCTCGTAGTACTCCTGTAGGCGGAGGTGCCCCCTGCCTGTCTCATCGAGGAATGGCAACAGAAGGCCCACCCGCATCACGTCAACCTTACCAGATGGCAAATTTTGTGAAAGCAAGCGATTTGCTTCATTCTCCTGCGTACGGGTATCTTTTTCAAGCAGGCTTCTCTTCACCGGAATAATCAACTCCATGTTAGCTTTCAGTCCACCTGATAGTTTCGGATTCAACCGTTCTATTTCGGAGACCTCAACCTGATAATTGCTAGCAATGCTGTAAAGGGTTTCCTTTTTTTGTACGTGATGGGTAATATTTTTTGTCTGATGTTCAAAAGGAGCAACGACTTCATATGATTCGAAAAAAGGGATTCGAATGGTCTTGCCGATCTGAAAAGTTTCGGTTGATAAGCCGGGGTTAGCCAGCATCACATCTTCCGGCTTCAGTGAATAGGTTCTTGAAACCGAGTAAAGTGTTTCTTTGGGCAGGATGGTGTGGTAACGATAGTTCTCCTCTTTATCTTCGCTAATCACGCGACGCTGCGGGATAGTAAGGATCTGACCTACTGCGATATTCTCACTGGATCCGGGGTTATATCGGTTAATTTCAGCTACTGTGGTGTGGTACATATTGGAAATGCTGTACAGCGTTTCTCCTTTCGACACCGTATGCTGAAATGTGTTGTTCTGATCCACCAATTCTGTCGACTCTGGCTTACTGGAATCTGGAGATGAAGAGCGCCATGAATTTTCACTGTTAACAGGGATAAGCAGCTCCTGCCCGTTTTTCAGTCCTCCGTTTGATCCAGGATTGTGGCGAATGATCTCTGCTATTGGTGTAGAGAACAAGCGGGAGATGGCATAGAGTCCTTCACCCGTTTTAACCGTGTATTTAAAGTAACGCTGTCCATTCAGTGTCACCGTTTCGTATGGTTTGTCCTGCGCCTGTAGGGGCTGAAATCCCGTGCACAACAAGAACACCAACATAAATACCGGGGTGAGACAAAAGATGTTACGCATTTCAACAGTTTTATATGAAGCTGATTATACAACTTTTAACGCACAAAAATAGGAAAATTTATTTGATTCCTGCTGCTCTCCGGCCACTCTTCCGCATTGTTTGACAGTAATTAAACTATTTAAACAGAAATACATTAGCAGCTTCCGGCTACACAGCCCGCCTAAAAGGGCAACGGTTCTTTATTCTGGGAGAGGAAACCGGCCGGATCGGCTGCATCAATTTGATTGCTGGCACTCTTGACTTGATTATTCATCCGCGAAGGCCTTTCCACATACTTCTGCCCCACAGCATAGTCGTCCAGGTTTTTGAAGCGGGCATATTCATTATCGAACCGCATGTTGGCAATGCCGGTGGGTCCGTTACGGTGCTTCGCGACGATGATCTCCGCGATGCCCACCAGCGAATTGCCCCTTTCATCTTCTGTAATCCGGTAATATTCGGGGCGGTGGATGAAACATACAATGTCGGCGTCTTGCTCAATGGCTCCCGACTCACGCAGGTCGGCCAGCTGCGGACGCTTCCCTTCTGATCCCTGCCGCGTTTCCACTCCACGGTTCAACTGCGACAAGGCAATGACGGGGATGTTCAGCTCTTTGGCCAACCCCTTCAGCGAGCGGGAGATCATGCTCACCTCCTGCTCACGGCTGCCAAAGCTCATTCCACTGGCATTCATCAACTGCAGGTAGTCAATAATCAATATCCGTACCCCATGTTCCCGAACAAGGCGGCGCGCTTTGGTACGCAATTCAAATACCGACAAACTGGGTGTATCATCGATATAAATAGGGGCATTATAGAGGAACTTATGGTTTTTGTCCAAACGTTCCCATTCATCGTCGGAGAGCCGCCCGCTTTTGATGCTTTCACCCTTTATCTGGCACACATTCACGATCAGACGGTTCACCAGCTGCACGTTCGACATCTCCAATGAAAAGACGCCAACCGGCTGCTGATAGTCGAGAGCGATGTTCTTGGCCATGGAAAGTACGAAAGCGGTCTTTCCCATGGCAGGTCGGGCGGCGATGATAACCAGGTCGGAGTTCTGCCAGCCTGAGGTCATCTTATCCAGTTCCTTAAAGCCTGTAGGTAAACCACTCATTCCATCCTTGCGGTTGGCTGCGACCTGGATGTTGTTCATCGCTTCCTTGATGACAGGATTGATCTGGATCACATCCTTTTTCACATTTCGTTGAGAGATCTCAAACAACCTCCCTTCAGTCTCCTGCATCAGGTCATCCACATCGACGGTCTCGTCGAAGGCATGCTGTGACACCTCCGAAGAGAACGATATCAGCTCCCTGGCCAGATACTTCTGGGCTATGATGCGTGCGTGATACTCTATGTGCGCAGCAGAAGCTACCTTCTCCGACAGCTCTGCCACATATACAGCACCACCGGCAGGCTCCAGCTCTCCCTGTCGCTTCAGTTCCTCCACCACAGTAAGCACATCCACCGGCTTCTGTTGCATGGCAAGGCCTTGTATGGCACCGTAAATAAGCTGATGTGTGGGGTCATAGAAACTCTCCGGCTTCAATATCTCGCTGACAATTGAATAGGCGTCTTTCTCGAGCATAAGCGCGCCCAATACAGCCTCTTCCAACTCCCGCGCCTGGGGTGGTAACTTCCCGATGTCGGGAGTCATCACTGTCTTCTCAATTACTTTGACTGCCGGTTTTCGTTTTTGTTTCTCCATTCATTCAGTGTGTTTACAAATAGAAGGTAAAGTTAGGGAAGTTATTCTTTCCAAAAAAAATTAGCCGGTTCATTCTTTCCCAAGTTATGAACAAGATCTGTTGAAAACTTTTCAAAGAAAGCCAATCATCTGCATCTCATAAATTAAATTTTCACTGAACTTTCTATCAATGAATCTGTTCTATATAAGAATGATTCTTATTAAATAACTTTTCCAAATCAAGACAACATATGCATCGGGAAGAAATACATGCCAAATTACAACAGAGTGGCTTAAAAATAACCCCGCAGAGAGCAGGCATTTTACGCGCCGTGTACAAGTTACAGAATCATCCCACGGCTCAGCAGATCATCAATTTTGTACATGAGAGTGCTCCCAACGTGGCTACCGGCACCATTTATAAAACCCTTGACACATTGGTGGAAAAAGGTTTAATTACCAAAGTACGAAACACAAACGAAGCAACTCGTTATGATAGCCGCATGGAACAGCATCACCATCTCTATGGCGAGGGGGACAACAGAATAGAAGACTATGTGAATGAAGAGCTTGACCATTTGTTAGAGAATTTTTTCCTTCAAAACAACATACCCGGCTATGAGATTAACTCTATAAATGTAAATATCAATGGCAGATTCACCCGGGAGTGAGTTTGAACACAATAACCCTTAAAAATTGGATGTATGAATGCAGAAGAACTGAAAAAACAAAAAGACAAGAAAAATCAGGCCAAGATGACTACCGTGGCCGGTGCGCCGGTGGGTAACAACCAAGATTCAATGACCGCTGGTCCGAGGGGTCCCATGATGTTACAGGATGTGTGGTTTTTAGAAAAACTGGCACACTTCGATCGGGAGGTTATCCCCGAACGACGCATGCATGCCAAAGGGTCGGGTGCGTTTGGAACTTTTACCGTCACACACGACATCACGCAGTACACCAAGGCTAAGATTTTCTCCGAAATCGGGAAACAGACTGAGATGTTTGTCCGCTTCTCTACCGTAGCCGGAGAACGAGGCGCCGCCGATGCCGAGCGCGACATCCGTGGTTTCGCCATGAAGTATTATACCGAGGAGGGAAACTGGGATCTGGTGGGAAACAACACGCCGGTATTCTTCTTCCGCGATCCACTGAAGTTTCCCGACCTGAATCACGCTGTTAAACGTGACCCCCACACCAACCTGCGCAGCCCAAACAACAACTGGGACTTCTGGAGCAACCTTCCTGAAGCGCTGCATCAGATTACCATTACGATGGGTGACAGGGGCATTCCGCGTAGTTACCGTCACATGCACGGTTTTGGAAGTCACGCCTACAGCTTCCTCAATGCCGACAATCAACGTCATTGGGTGAAATTTCATTTCATTACCCAGCAGGGCATCGAATATCTTACCGATGAGGAAGCGGGTGAACTGATCGGGAAAGACCGGGAAAGCCATCAGCGCGATCTCTTCGAAGCCATTGGCAATGGTGATTTCCCCAAATGGAAGATGTATATTCAGGTGATGACCGAAGAGCAGGCCGAGCAGATGCCTTACAATCCATTCGACCTCACAAAGGTCTGGTACAAAGGAGATTTCCCGCTTATTCCTGTGGGTGAGTTTGAACTCAATCGCAATCCCGACAACTATTTCCAGGATGTGGAACAGGCTGCCTTTAACCCGGCAAATATAGTTCCCGGCATCGGCTTCTCACCCGACAAAATGCTGCAGGGCAGACTTTTCTCTTATGGTGATGCGCAGCGTTATCGCCTCGGGGTAAACCATCACCAGATTCCGGTAAACAGTCCAAAAGGTGTGCAGGGAGCTTACAATTCGTACCACCGCGACGGACAGATGCGCGTGGACGGGAATCACGGAGCAACCCTGCACTATGAGCCAAACAGCTACAATGTATGGCAGGAGCAACCCGAACACAATGAACCTGTGCAGAAGGTAAATGGCGACATCAAACGATGGGACTTCCGTCAGGATGACGACAACTACTACGAACAGCCGGGTAAGCTGTTCCGACTGATGCAACCGGAAGAGCAGCAACGGCTCTTTGCCAACACTGCCCGCAACATGGGATGCTGCGACGAGATTATCAAGATCCGTCATATCGGCAACTGCTACAAAGCCGATCCTGCCTACGGCAGGGGTGTTGCCGATGCACTGGGCATTTCCTATGACAAGGCTGGAATCCAATAGTACATTCAGGTCTGGAGAGTGCTCCGTTAGGAATGAGGAGTAAATGACCCGAGGTAAAAACAGACTTCTCAGTATAACCCGGTCCCGGAACATTTCCGGAAGACCGGGTTATCTATTTGTCGATAAAATGATCTTTTAAAACCATTTTACCCCCCGAATTACCTGATTTTACCTATTTTTGTGTTTGCAACCACAAAAAAAAACAACGTGCTTTTCAAAGAAGAAAGAGAGCAGATTAAACTGCTGATGCAGCAAGAGATTATTCCGGCTCTCGGCTGTACAGAACCTATAGCTGTATCCTTGTGTGCCGCCAAAGCGGCCGAGACATTGGGCTGTGAGCCCGAACGGATCGATGTGTTCCTGAGTGCGAATATCATCAAGAACGCCATGGGGGTGGGTATTCCGGGTACGGGCATGAACGGTCTCCCCATCTCTGTTGCGCTGGGAGCTTTGCGGGGTAAATCAGAAAATGGGCTGGAACTACTCAAAGACCTCACACCAGAGGAGGTAGAGAAAGGGAAGCATTATGCAGAAGAAAAAAGGATCCACATCAAACTAAAAGAACACATCCCCGATAAATTGTACATTGAGGTGCATTGCATGGGAGGCGGTGATATTGCCAAAGCAATCATCAGGGGCAGTCATACCTTCTTCACTCATATTGAGCGGAACGGACAAATTGTTTTTGAGCGCGAGACAGAGTCGTCGGACGATATGGGTCACAATAGCCAACTTACTTTCAAAAAAATATATGAATATGCGGTTACCTCACCGCTTGAGGAGCTGCGCTTTATCCTCGATGCGGCGGAAATGAACAAAAAAGCGGCGGAGGCATCCCGTGAGGGTAATTTTGGTCACAATGTATCCCAAAGTCTGCAGGGGAAAAAGGGGTTCAACCTATTTGGCGACAACCTGCATACCCGCATGGTGGCCTCCACGGCAGGAGCCTGTGACGTAAGAATGGCCGGCGCTCCGGTTGCCGTGATGAGCAACAGCGGAAGCGGCAATCAGGGTATCGCTGCCACCATGCCCGTGGTGACCTATGCCGAACAGATGGGATCGACCGAGGAGCAACTTATCAGAGCGTTGATTTTGAGCAACCTGACCATGATTTACATCAAGCAGCATATCGGACGCTTATCTGCGTTGTGTGGTTGTGTGGTCGCCTCCACCGGGGCCAGTTGTGGCATCACCTGGTTAATGGGGGGGAACTATGATCAGGTAACCTATGCCACCAAGAATATGATTGCCAATATCACCGGCATGATTTGTGATGGAGCCAAGCCAAGTTGTGCATTAAAAATTGCCAGCGGTGTTTCTACGGCCACGCTCTCCGCATTGATGGCCATGGAGAATGAAGTGGTCACTGCCCAGGAGGGTATTATAGACGATGATGTGGATCAAACAATTCGCAACCTCGCATTGATTGGCAACAAGGGGATGAGAGAGACCGATCGGATTGTGCTGGATATACTGACACACAAAGCGTAACTCCATGTTATTTAACGCAACAACATCCTTTATAACGGATATTAACTTCGGATTTAATCCCCTGTGGGTTAACTTTGCAAATTCATCACGTAAACAAATAGCATCATGAATATAAAAAGACTGACTGCCCTGCTCGGCATTCTTTCACTATGGGTATCCCTGGCTTTTACACAGGACGAAATAGTATGGAATTTCTCACTGAATGATTTAGGGAACGGAGAAATTGCACTGGTAGCGGATGCAAAAATAAAACAGGGTTGGTATCTCTACGATACCAACATCCCCGACGGGGGGCCCACTCCCACACAGATTAGCTTCGACAAGATTGCCGGCGCTGAGGTGATTGGTGAATTCCATGCCGAAACAAAGGCAAAGGTGAAACACGACGCCATTTTTCAGATGACCATTGGCACGTTCCAGGAGAATGCCCGGTTTGTACAACGGCTCAGAGTTACCGACAAGGCCGGCTTCATCCTGCAGGGTGATGTGCGTGCCCAGGCATGCGACGACAGCAGTTGTACCCCACCCCTTCCGAATGACTTTTCCTTTACATCGGCACAATTACCGGCCACGGTAACCGTAGCTGCAAAAACTTCAGATAATGGCGTCGCTGTTGCAGAAAATGAAACAACAGCCACCTTTCCCTTATGGTCACAGGAAGAGGGGGGAGACAGCCTGCAGGGCGTATCTCCTGCAACTGCGGCCTCAACAGAAATAAACAATGGCCTGCTTTGGGAACCGGTAATTGAAGAATTGCAGCAATTCGGCATGAAAGGAAGTACCGCCGGCATGTCTCTATTCTGGATTTTCATCTCCGGGTTCATTGGCGGACTCATCGCGCTAATCACCCCCTGCGTATGGCCCATGATCCCCATGACGGTCAGCTTCTTCCTGAAACGAAACAAGGCAGAGAAAAAGAAAGCCATCACCGAAGCAATCGTTTATGGTGCAGCCATCATTATCATTTACGTGGGGCTGGGACTACTGATAACCGGCATCTTTGGTGCCAGCGCACTGAACAATCTGGCTACCAGTGCCGTTTTCAATCTCATCTTCTTTGCGCTGCTGGTGGTGTTTGCCATTGCCTTCTTCGGCGGATTCGAGATGGTATTGCCAGCAAAATGGACCAATAAGATGGATGAGAGAGCCGATAAAACTTCCGGCGCCATCAGCATTTTCTTTATGGCTTTTACCCTGGTACTGGTATCTTTCTCCTGCACCGGACCCATCATTGGCACGCTGCTGGTTGAAGCTGCCCTGTCGGGAAGCATCCTCGGACCGGCAATCGGCATGTTGGGATTTGCCATCGCCCTGGCCATCCCCTTTGTGCTCTTCGCCATCTTCCCGTCGTGGTTATCTAACCTTCCCAAATCGGGAGGTTGGCTCAACTCGGTTAAGGTGGTATTGGGATTTCTTGAGCTGGCGCTGGCACTTAAATTCCTCTCGGTGGCCGACCTTGCCTATGGTTGGGGAATCCTCGACAGGGAGGTGTTCCTGGTGCTCTGGATCGTGATCTTTGCCATGTTGGGAATCTATCTTCTTGGTAAAATTAAATTCCCCGGCGACAGCGACCTGCCTCATGTCACCATACCACGTCTTTTTCTGTCGATCATTTCGCTTGCCTTTGCGATCTATATGATCCCCGGACTATGGGGCGCACCCCTAAAGGCAATCAGCGCCTTCTCTCCTCCCCTCTACACACAGGACTTTAATTTGTACGACGGAGAGGTGCATGCCCAATCGTTGGACTATGAAGCCGGCATCGCACTGGCAAAACAACAAAATAAACCGGTACTGATCGATTTCTCTGGCTATGGCTGCGTGAATTGTCGCAAGATGGAAGCATCGGTATGGACCGATCCGCGGGTAAAAAATATCCTCGACGACGAGTACGTCCTGATCACACTGATGGTAGATGACAAAGCCAAGCTCCCCGAAATCATCGAAGTAAATGAGCAGGGCAGAACCACTCGCCTGAAAACCATCGGCGACAAATGGAGTTACCTGCAGCGCCATAAATTCGGGGCCAATGCACAACCTTATTATATTGCTCTCGATCACGACGGCATGCCGCTAAGCCCGTCCTATGCTTATGACGAAAATGTGGAACGTTATATTGAATTTCTGCAAACGGGATTGACTAATTTTAAAAAATAATCATGAGTGAAGAGGTCACGCAGACCTCTTCACTATTTTATATATGAATACAAGAGCACAAAAACTGGAGGCTTTCGGGCGGTTGCTCGACGTCATGGACGAATTGCGGGAGAAATGCCCGTGGGACAGGGTACAGACTAACGAGAGCCTCAGAGCAAACACCATTGAGGAGACCTATGAACTGGCGGAAGCCATCCTCTGCAACGACAACGAAGAGATAAAAAAGGAACTGGGCGACCTGCTATTGCACGTGGTTTTTTATTCAAAAATAGGAGAAGAGAAGCAAGCCTTTGATGTAGCCGATGTGTGCCACGCAATCTGCGAGAAGCTGATCTTCCGCCATCCGCATGTATTTGGCGATCAGCAAGCCGATTCGGCAGGCATGGTTGAGAAGTCCTGGGAGCAGATCAAACTCAAAGAAAACGGAGGCAACAAAACTGTGCTCGAAGGGGTGCCCGCATCCTTACCTTCACTCGTGAAAGCTTACCGTATACAGGATAAAGCCCGCAACGCTGGATTCGATTGGAATCAACGCCACGATGTGTGGGACAAAGTGAAGGAGGAACTGGGAGAGCTGGAGGCGGAGATTGAGAAGATGGATACCGATAAAATGGAAGGCGAATTTGGCGATCTGCTCTTCAGCATCATCAACGCAGCCAGGCTCTACAAGGTAAATCCCGATAATGCGCTGGAGCGCACAAACAAGAAGTTCATGTTCCGGTTTAACTATATGGAGAAGAAGGTGAAGGAACAAGGTCACTCACTCAAAGGGATGAAATTGCAAGAGATGGAAGCAATCTGGCAGGAAGCCAAAAGAGAGGAGTAAATGTTACTTCCCTGTTCGCCAACGGGACAAGATGGTTTTCCGTTTTGGAAAGATACCGTTCTGTTTGGTGCGGATATCCTCCACGACATAAAAAATATTGCTGTCGAAGTTATTGAGTGTACGTTCCAATGTCTTCATCTCCTTGCGGTCGACCACCGTCTCGATGATATCCACCTCGTTGGTCGATCCTGTACCCCGTGTCAGAGTAGCCCCGATGTTCAGTTTATTCAGCATCAGCACCAGCTCTTTTCCATTCTTCTGTGTATAGATACGGCATAACACGACGCCGTATGCAATCCTGTTTTCGAGTAAGATCCCCACGTAGTTGCCTGTGGCATAACCAGCCGCATAGGAGAGATAAGCCACTATGTCGTTGGCTCTCGCTAGTATCTGAGAGATGATCACAACCCAGATAAATACTTCCACAAAGCCGATTAAGGGCGCTTTGTATTTTTCGCCTTTCGATACAAAAATAATTCGCAACGTACCCAAGGATACATCCACCACACGACCAAAAAAAATGATTATAGGCAACAGCCAGGGGTACACGTCTAAAAAGTCAAACATAAGAATCAAATATCAGTCATTAGAAGTTAGAATCAGGAAAGCACACTTTAAAGTCAAGCCTCAGCAACCAGGGTTTTCAGATAATCAATAAAATTCCGGATATCCTGCTCCGTAGTGTCCCACGAGCAGACAAGGCGCATTTCATTGCGGCTTTCATCCCAATCGTAGAAGAAATAACGTTCCCGCAGCTTGTCCGTGATCTCTTTGGGAAGGATAAAGAACAGTGCATTGGACTCCACAGATTGCGTTATCTCCACACCTTTGATTTCACGCATTTCTTTCCACAACAAACGGGCTGCGGCATTGGACTTCTGTGCATTCTCAAGCCATAGATTTTCATTCAGATAGGGAATGAACTGCGCTGCAATATACCGCATCTTGGAATATAACTGGGTTGTTTGTTTTCTATAATATTTAAGATGTTCAGCCAGCTCCTTTCGCAATGGAACCAGTACCTCACCAAACATCAGCCCGTTCTTGGTGCCACCCAGCGTAAAAATATCCACTCCAGAATCAGCGGTAATCTCCTTCAGCGTCACTCCCAGATGCACGCATGCGTTGGCAATGCGGGTACCATCCACAAAGAGGTACATATCGTGGGCATGCGCCAGATCGGCAAGCGCCTTTATTTCATCGGTTGTATAGCATGTCCCCAGCTCGGTAGTCTGCGAGATCGCTATTACTTTCGGTTGAGAATGATGTTCAAAGCCGAAGCCATGAAGATGGGGACGAACCAATTCGGGGGTGAGCTTGCCGTCGGGTGTGGCAATCTCTTTCAGCGAAGCACCGGTCAGTTTTACCGGTGCACCACACTCATCAACGGCAATGTGTGCCGTAGCAGCACAAAAGATGGTATGGAAGGGAAGTGTACAGGCCTGCAGCGCCACCACGTTCGCACCGGTGCCGTTAAACAGAAAGAACGAATCTAACTCGCTATCATCCAGAACAGAGCGTAGCACCTCCTCTGCTTCGTGAGTCCATTTGTCATCGCCATAGGCAATGGCATGGTCCACATTGGCTTCCATCAATGCATGGATGATGCGCGGGTGAACACCTGAATTGTTATCGCTTCCAAAACTTCGCATGAAAAATGATTTTTGTGAGTGCAAAGATACAAAACTTACCCCAGATTTGCGAGGAGGAACTTTCTGATCTCTTCTGGCTTCATATTTTTTCGTCGGGCATAATCGATCATCTGCACTTCATCGATTTCACCGATTGAAAAATATTTCGAATCGGGATGCGCAAAGAAGAGACCACTGACCGATGCGTTGGGATACATCACGCCATTCTCGGTAAGGGATACACCTATTTCTTCGGTCGCAAGAAGTTTGTGTAGCTGGAAATTAGTTGTTTGATCTGGCATGGAGGGGTAACCCACTGCCGGCCGTATACCCTGGTACTTCACCGCAAACAATTCAGCCACAGAGAGCTGCTCGTCGGCGGCATAGCCCCAGTAATCGCGGCGCACTCTCTCGTGCACCCATTCCGTAGCCGTTTCGGCCAGTCGGTCGAGCAACGATTTCATCAGCAGTGCGGAATAATCGTCGCCCACTTCCTCAAACCGGTGCATCTCTACATCAGCCCCGTCACCGGCTGTTACTGCAAAAGCTCCGATATAATCCTTTTTCCCCGATTCACGGGAAGCAATAAAGTCGCTCAGACAGAAGTATTCATTTTTGTCGTTCTTCTGCTGCTGTCGCAGGAAGGGGAATGGCGTTCCATCAATAAAGATGGTGTCATTTTCGCTGTATGCTTCATACAATCCAAAGACTGCTTTCACATAATCCACCTGCTCATCGGCAAAACGTTGTAACATATCCTGTGCATCGCGATAGAGGTTGGCTGCTTCCACCGCTTTATCCTGTTCATCGTCGCGATAGGATGCTTTCCATTTTTCATATGCTTCACTATCATTCCGATCAATTCGAGTGATTGTATGGAATTTGGCAGACAAGTTCCAGGCAGGGAAAAAGAACTTCCAGTCGATATAGGGTATCAACGTATCAACTCCGATCTTCTCCAGTTTCACTCGACCCATGGTTTGCGGGCGTACCGGTTCATAGTTGTTTGCCACCCGGAAAGGGTTTCTGCGGGCATCCTCCAGTGGAATGAGTTCGTTTACTTTCGTGGCATATCCTTCCCGCAGAAGGGTATATTCTTTGCGCACTTTCTGCACATAAGCATCTTTGTTCTCTGCACTCATCAGATTGGCTACGGCCGAAGGACTTTGTGAGGCATCCTTTACATATACCACGGCACCCCGGTTATATCGATGTTCGATCTTCAATGCCGTATGCAGCTTGGAGGTCGTTGCGCCTCCAATCAGTAGGGGCATACTAAAGCCGGCTTTCTCCATCTCTTCAGCTACGATGGCCATCTCTTCGAGGGAGGGGGTAATGAGTCCGCTCAGTCCCACGATATCAGGCTTCTCCCTGATCACCGAGTCGATGATCTTTTCAGGGGGCACCATCACACCCAGGTCGATGATCTCATAGTTGTTGCATGCCAGCACGATGGATACAATGTTCTTCCCAATGTCATGCACGTCTCCTTTCACAGTGGCGAGCACGATCTTTCCTGCTTTCTGAGAACCACCCGAGGAAGTTTTCTCCGCTTCGATGGTGGGTTGAAGTATCGCCACCGCCTTCTTCATGGTACGTGCCGCCTTCACCACCTGCGGCAGGAACATTTTCCCTGATCCGAAGAGGTCACCCACTCTGTTCATTCCCTCCATCAAGGGCTTATCGATGATATCCACAGCACGCGGATATGCCTGTAGTGCCTCTGCAAGATCCTCTTCCATGTGGTCGCTTATTCCCTTAACCAATGCGTAACTCAGTCGCTCATCGAGCGAAAGGGTACGCCATTCCTGAGTTCTAGCCTGTTCAACTTCGGGAGTCTTCTCATTTTTTATTTTCTCGGCATAGGCCATCAGTCGCTCTGTTGCATCGTCACGTCTGTTCAGGACGGCATCTTCCACCAGTTCTTTCACATCCGCAGGAATGTCTTCATAGATGACCGACTGAGCCGGATTGACAATTCCCATATCCATGCCCGCCTGAATGGCGTGATAGAGGAAGACCGAGTGCATCATCTCCCGGATAGAGTCGTTACCACGGAAGGAGAAGGAGAGGTTGCTCACACCTCCACTCACTTTGACATGCGGAAGGTTCTCCTTGATCCAGCGGACCGTTTTTATATAATCCACCCCGTAGTTTTTGTGTTCATCCATACCAGTGGCAATGGCCAGCACATTGGGGTCGAAGATGATGTCTTTTGGGTCGAATCCATTCTCCGTGAGAAGTCTGTAGGCTCTCCCGCAGATCTCGATGCGGCGCTCATAGGTATCTGCCTGTCCTGTTTCATCAAAAGCCATCACCACCACCGCAGCGCCATAGCGTTGTGCCAGGCGGGCTTGATGAAGAAATTCCGCCTCACCGTTTTTCAGAGAAATGGAGTTGACAATCGACTTCCCTTGCACACATTTCAATCCCGCCTCCAGTACCTCCCACTTCGAGGAGTCGATCATGATGGGCACACGGGAGACATCGGGATCGGAAGCCAGTAGATTCAAGAAGAGGGTCATCTCCTCTGCTCCTTCCAGCAGACCATCATCCATATTGATATCGAGTGCCTGTGCACCATCTTCCACCTGCTTGCGGGCAATCTCTAGTGCCTCCTCATATTTTTTCTCCTGTATCAAACGAAGGAACCTGCGTGAGCCGGCGACATTGCACCGTTCTCCAATGTTCAGAAAATTAATTTGCGGAGAGACTTCCAGTAACTCCAATCCCGAAAGCTGCATATACGCGGGATGGATGGATCTGCGATGAGGAGTGCCGTCCTTTACAAGACGCGCATATTCGGCAATATGAGCGGGTGTGGTACCGCAACATCCCCCTACAATGTTCACCAACCCCTCGTCGATGAACTCCTTGATTTGCGCAGCCATCTTTTCCGGCGTCTCATCATATTCACCCAGCTGATTGGGTAAGCCGGCATTGGGATAGGTACTGATAAAGAAGGGTGCTATTTTACCAAGTTCCTTTACATATGGTTTCAGTTCTGCGGCTCCCAATGAACAATTTAAGCCTATCGCCAGGGGGTTGGCATGGCTCACAGAGGCAACAAAAGCAGCCAATGTTTGTCCCGATAGCGTTCTTCCCGCCCTATCGGAAAGTGTGACTGAGAGAATGATCGGGAAAGTTTTCCCTGTCTCCGAGGCAACTTCTTCTGCTGCAAAAATTGCTGCTTTGGCATTGAGTGTGTCAAAAATAGTCTCTATCAGCAACACATCCACTCCACCTTCGGTCAATGCAAGTATCTGTTCTTTGTAGGCCCTCTTGAAATCGTCGAATGTGGCAGCACGGAACATCGGATCTTCCACCCGCGGGCTCATCGAGGCAGTTTTGTTTGTCGGCCCGATAGAGCCAGCAACGAAACGCGGTTTGTGTGGCGTGAGTCGGGTAAACTCATCGGCCACCTCACGAGCCAGCTTCGCTGAGGCCACATTGATCTCAGCTGCCAGGTGACTCATGCCGTAATCCTGCATGGAGATGCTGGTGGAATTGAAGGTGTTGGTTTCGATGATGTCGGACCCAGCTTCAAGATATTCCCTGTGTATCTGTGCGATTACATCGGGACGTGTGAGTGAAAGCAAGTCGTTGTTCCCTTTCAGCAAAGTTTGGGACTCTTTGAATCGCTCACCCCGGAAATCGGCTTCGGTGAGTTTATAACGCTGTATCATTGTCCCCATCGCTCCGTCGAGTATCAGGATGCGATCGGTTAAAATCTCTTCTAACTTCATTTTTGATTATTCTCTCAATTTATTATTTCGCTCAAAAATAAGCAATAAAATTGATCTTCAGCTATGATCCTGTTTTTAAGCGCACATTGCCAAATTTCAATCGCAACACAAACCTCCTCATCCAGACCACCATCCAGGCGAACGCGAAGCGTACGCCCAGTATCCACCAGATGGAGACACCCAGGGCCACAAACAAAAGGTTATCTTCCAACACCGAGTGTGACACGGCCAGATGATAATTCAACAAACTGGCATCGGTCTTGGACACTTTACCCTCTTCCATCTGGTCCATCATCAGGGCACCGCCATAAGCCAGTCCCACGATGTAGCCGATAAGCCACAGGAAGGCTGTGCTCACCGGTAACCCAAAAAAACGCAGGAGTGGTTCAACCACCTTGCTCAGTTTGGGAATCAGGCGATAGGCCTCAAGCAGATTGTATAACAAATTCAACATGAAAACGATTGTAGCAATCAACAAGGCGATATTGAGTGAACTTTTGAGCCACAGCAGCAAGACATCGCCCACAGAGGTCATGGCCACCACGTCGGTCTGCACAAAAAGAGGCATACCCATTTCCTGTGGCAGGATCAGGTTCAGCACAATGCCGGTAACGATGCTGGCCACAATGCGCAGCGTTGTCATTGCCCGGAATGAAGTACCCGTTTTAGCCTGAATAGCGCTTTCCACAGGGAGGTTGTGTGATATTTGACACATCAGTGCCAGAATAGTTAACTCACGCAGGGTGATGGACATGGAGGTGATAATGGCCAGCGGGGCATAGAGCGGCAGAAAGATGCTGGTGATAAATATGATGGACGTACTCCCCGGCAACCCCATAAACACAAAGACAGGATCCAGAAAATCTGCCATGTACGCCAACATACCGTAATAATCGAGAAACCGCACCAGCAAGGAGATGGGAAGAATGATTTTCAGCAGCCAGAGTGAGGTGTGAACCGATTTCTTGAGCGCACGAAGTACAATATGATTCCAAAATTGCATAGGCAACTTATTGGGATTTTATAAACCTAAAACATACATCAAAAACTACTTCTTAAACATACGGTCCATATCCCGTTTGTCTTCTTTTTCTTTTAGGGAGTGGCGTTTGTCGTATTCTTTTTTCCCTTTTGCCACAGCGATCACGACCTTGGCAAGTCCTTTTTCGTTGATAAACATCCGTACCGGGATGATGGTGAAACCAGTCTCCCGTGTCAGCCGCAAGATCTTGTGCAGTTCTTTCCTGTTGAGCAACAGTTTGCGGTCACGACGGGCATTGTGGTTGTTGTAGGTGCCGTAGAAATATTCGGCAATGTGCATATTACGTACCCATAACTCACCTCTTTCAAAAAAACAATACGTATCCACCAGGCTTGCCTTTCCCAGGCGGAGCGATTTGATCTCGGTTCCGGTGAGTACAATGCCTGCGGTATAGATATCCAGCAGTTCGTAGTCGAACGTGGCACGTTTGTTTTTTATGTTGATGGCCGTTTGTTGCATTACTTAATTAAAAAAGAAAAAATCCCCTTTATCAGAGTAGGCACCAATATGATCAGCGCCGAAGTAAAAACAGTAAAATTCATCCGTTTTGCAGCCGGCACCCTCAAATAATAGATTGCACCGGTCTGCACAAGATAAAAAGTATAGAGCACGAGCAACCAGAGGATAAAAAAATCGGAGAAGAACGGAATAACCACATACAAAACATAGACAACCACCGAAGCATATCCCGTAAACAATTTAAAACGGTTCAGATTCTCATTCAGACCGAAATGGGATGCTGTTTCATGTAACAGGTAGGAAACAATATAAAACCCACCGTATACAGCCACGATGCTGATGATGCTATTTTTGAGTGCTCCCTCCAGCCCTCCGTCATGTGGAGAGAACCATAAACCACCCACGAAGGCGGCCAATGCTATGAGACCGATAATCGGATGAAGAAAACGGTTGATAAAGCTGTTCAGGCTTGCATCCTCCTTGTGAATATCCTTCCATGCGGACGGGGAAGCAACTATCAATTGCGTGATTGTTACAAAGAGATCTCTCCACATTACCTTTTTATTTTGAATTGCAAAGGTAATTAATTCCACGTAAATAAGGCGATGAGCGGAAAAGAAATAGCGGCACTCTTCCACCGAAGACTGCCGCTATTTGGATGTTTTCTGTGTCGCAATCAGTTTCCTTTCACCTTCATCCGGCACACCGGTAAATCTACAATCTGGTCACGCCCTTGCATGTAGTATTGAAAGGTAATCTTCAATTCCTTGGTGGTTGTGGTGCTGGTCCCTTCATACATGGCACGCAATTGCGACATATCGAGCGCAATGATGTCTGTTTTCGTGGTTTTGGAGGCTCCTGTCTCCGGTTGACCGGTAATGGTAAGATCGATGACAATGGTAATTTCGTTATCCGATGCATCCTCTTCTTCCTCCATGTAATAAAAATTCACATTGGCATTTTCCCCTTTCTTGATTTCGCAAGCATACTGAAAAAGCCAATGGTCACCCAGATATATTTTATCATCCGCATAGACGGGTGATTGAACGCCCAAAAATTTCACCGGTGTTTCAACCTGAGGGGGCTGCTGGTTTATACGCAATGGTAGCTTGCTAATTTGTACCGGATCACCCACAAGGGCCACGTTATCGGCTTGCAGACTATTTTCAATGGTTGTGTACCCATATTCCTCTGTCCAGCTGTAGCGTAAAAACTGGAATGAACCAGGAAGCATCAACTGCATGCTGGTGGAGGTAATCAGTCTTCCTGAAATAGTTCTGCCATAAACACGTCCCGTGGTGTTGTCCGAAGCCAGGTAAACCACTGAATTCTCGTCGTAATTCCGGCTTCCCTCTTCCAGGCAGGAAGTCAATAAAAGGGTCATGCTAATTATACCCAATAGTAAGAGCGTTCTTTTCGTTTTCATTTTATTTTGTGATTATTTAAATTCATATCTTAGTCCCACACTCAGATCCATCACGATCTTACTGTCGGAATAGATGGTTTTGTATATGTTGTTGGCATCGAAGTAATAGGCGCCTCCTATCTTACCATACAATTTTAAATTCTGATAAACCGGATAAGATATTCCTAAGCCGGCATTGACAGATATCTGCGGGTTGCGCTGTGAGATTTTGGTGATCTCCTCTTCTTCTGATGTAATATTTAATTCGAGTGATCTGCCCTCCCCTTTTCTTCGGTACTCCCCATAAACATCTTTTTCCAGCATTCCTCCCACTGAAGCATATACACCCAACTTCCGCAATGTAAAGAGGTTGTAATTCACATTCAGCGGCACACCCACGTAGTGCAAGTGCTGTGTTTCCTGAACCTGGAAATTGGAGCTTGAGTTTCTTGTTTTGGAAGAGAGGTAAGTATACAGAAGTCCGGTTTCCACGGAGAGATTTTCGAAGAGCGATTTCGACACCGTGATGCCAAAAGAAACCGGCTGGTCATGTTCCATTTCTGCAATGTTGCCGGCCGTCATGTTATTGGATAGTACCAGCTTGGGATCGGTCATCGGAGGATTGTTCTCGTCTGCTTGGGCAGCACGGAGTGTCATGGGAGAATTTACAGTTTGCTCAAAGGGAGTCAGGCCACCGCGACTGTTCAGTGCCAGCACGATCTGCCCCTCGTTTCGTCGAACCTGTTCATCCCTTTTGGTCAAGCCTGTTGATTCACTGCCAACCGATAAAAAAGTTTCCTCAGCTACCCCTTCCGTTGCAGAAAGTGTTGATTGCTGTGGCACCTGTTTTACGATTGAGGAAAAATCGTTTGCTGAGATGCTCCTCTCCGCCTTCACCTGCATTAACCGTCTGTTCTGCAGTATTTTTTCAATTCTTTTCGATTTAGCTGAAGTGACGAGGCGGGATGCTTGCAGGGAGGATGTGGCGGGTGCTGTCGGTGTAGCGTCTCCAGCGTCCTCCACTCTATGGGCCTGTAGTCTGTTGCGTTGAGATTCTGTGCGATCGGCAGACGATGCTGTTTCCGAAACCAGCGACATGGTTTCCTCGGCCGTGGGCCAAAGAAAAAGAAGTCCGCCCACGAGCAGGATCACAGCGGCTGCAGCAGAAACTGCAAACCAGCGGCGGCGGGCAACCATGCGGGCTGTACGGGCAGCTTTCAGCGACCGCTCTATCCGATCCCACCCATCGGGTGGCACCGGTGCCTTGTAGTCGCTAAATTTCGACTGTAACTCTCTCCTAATCTCGTTATCTATATTCATTGTATTTACCGTTGTTAAGCTGAAGAATGGCCCCGATTTTATTCTTTAAAATTGTCTTAGCCCTGAAAAACTGAGAACGCGACGCTGCCTCTTTGATACCCAGCATCTGTGCAATTTCCTTGTGCGACATTTCCTCGAAGATGAACAGGTTAAATACTGTCCGGTATCCTGGAGGTAAATCCCTGATCATTTCCAGCACCTTCTCGCGTGAGATATCCCCTATGTCGAGTATATCATCGGCATCCTCGTTGATTTCATTGGCCATCATGTAGCCATACTCTTCCAGGAAACGATTTTTCTGTTTTTCCTTCCTGAAACTCTCTAGTGCCAGATTGACAAAAATACGTCTTAACCATCCTTCAAAAGAACCCTTGCCCTCATAGGAGCCAATTTGCGTAAAAGCTCGGATGAATCCATCATGCAACAGATCACAGGCTGCTTCTTCTTCCCTGCAATAGCGTAAACAGACTGCCATCATTACAGGGGCATACTTCTCATATAATGCCTTTTGGGCATTACTGTCCTGTTTCTTACACGCTATTATCAGTTGCGAATCATCCATTCTTATCGCAGTTCAAATGATAGACGAAAAAAGAGTGAAAACGCTGCATGAGTCAAGCGTTTTTACCCATATTTTATCGTTTTTTAAGTAATGGGGAGATAACAAAGACCTGCAAATGCATTTCAACCTTCAAATATACAATTCGGATGAAAATAAACCAAGTGAAAATAATTAAGAATATGTAAATTTATCTTGCTGTATAACTGTTTTTTATTTATTTTTGTCCTATTAATCTACTAAAGTTTTGTCCTTATGAAAGATTTTATAAAAATCATGCTCGCTTCCGCTGTGGGGTTTCTCATTGCACAAGTTGTTCTCTCCCTGATTGCCATGCTTTTCTTTTTGGGCATGATGGGCTCCCTTCTTAGTTCTGTGTCATCCGAAAAATTCATATTACAAGAGAATACTGTTTTAAACCTGCGTTTAGATGGCCCCATTGTCGAGCGAACTCCGGAGGAGGACCCGTTTACCTCGATGCTCGCAGACGACTATCCTTCAGCAACGGGACTCAACGATATTGTGAGTGCCATCCGTAAGGCCAAAAATGAAGACAAAATAAAAGGGATTTACCTGGATTCCCGTACGCTGTCGGCTTCGATGGCTACCCTGGCCGAAATTCGTCAGGAGCTGCTCAGCTTCAAAGAAAGCGGCAAGTTTATCGTTTCCTATGCCGACACTTATTCTCAGAGCGGTTACTACCTGGCTTCCACAGCCGACAAAGTGGCTATAAATCCTCAGGGGATGCTTGATCTGCACGGGTTCGCTGCTACACCCATCTTTTTCAAAGAAGCCCTGGACAAACTGGGCATCGAGATGCAGATTTTCAAGGTTGGCACCTACAAGTCGGCCGTTGAGCCCTTCACTCAAAATGAGATGAGCGAGGCAAACAGGCTGCAAGTAGCCTCTTACCTGAACGATTCCTGGAGTTTTTTCCGTCAAGACCTGGCAGATTCACGATCCCTTACAGTGACAGCCATCGATTCGCTTTCCAATACACTCCCCATTTTGCATTCCACCGAGTCATTGCTTTCAGCAAATCTGGTCGATACACTCCTCTATGAAACAGAGATGAAAGAGTACCTGCGCAGCCTGCTTGATCTCGATGAAGACGACAAAATCCCCTCCGCCACGGTGGCTGAGATGAAATCGGTCACTTCCAAAATGGTGAAGAAAACCGGCAACACCGTTGCCATCCTTTATGCTAGCGGCAGCATCGCATCGGGTAACGGTTCATCGGATATACAGGACAAGTATATGGTGAATGAGATTGAGAAGCTAAGAAAAGATGACGAGGTGAAGGCGGTGGTCTTTCGAATCAACTCCGGTGGTGGCAGCGCTTACGCATCGGAACAAATATGGAAGGCAATCACAAACCTGAAAGAGGAAAAACCGGTTGTCGTTTCAATGGGCGATCTGGCTGCTTCGGGAGGTTATTACATTGCCTGCAATGCCGACAAGATTGTCGCACAGCCCACCACACTTACCGGCTCGATCGGCATTTTCGGAGCCATCCCCAACCTGGGAGGTACTGCTAAAAAAATTGGCATCTATACAGACGAGGTGAAAACGCATGAATTTTCCGATTTTGGAAACATCACCCGTCCCTTTACCGAAAGAGAAAGAGAGATGATGCAAGCCTACATCGAAAAAGGATACGATCTCTTCCTCACTCGCTGCGCAGAAGGACGCAACATGCCGAAAGACTCCATGGCGCTTTATGCCGAAGGACGCGTGTGGACAGGGAACCAGGCCAAAGAGATTGGACTTGTTGATGAGTTGGGAGGCATTGAGAAAGCCATTGAAATTGCCGCCGAAATGGCCAATCTTGGTAAAAGTTACGTTATCTTTGAATACCCCAGGATGCGATCCCGCATCGATGAGCTGCTGAAGCCCGCCAAAGAAGAGCTGGCCGCCCGCACATTAAAAGGATATCTGGGAGAAAGTTATGAGTTGTTCATGATTTTAAAAGATTTGAAAGAACAGGATTATGTTCAGGCGAGGATTCCTTTCGACCCGAATATACGATAAAAGAAATGGACAAACCAGTCATTAAAGTACGTCGTGCCTTGCTGCCATTTTCGTGGTTATACGGTATTGGTGTGGATTTTCGGAACAGTCTCTTTAACAAGAATATACTCAAACAACATACTTTCGACATTCCGGTAATATGCGTAGGCAACATCACGGTAGGAGGTACCGGGAAGACTCCGCACATCGAATACCTGATCAGGTTACTCTCCCCGAGATACAAGGTCGCTGTACTGAGCAGGGGGTACAAACGCAAGAGCAAAGGTTTTCTGATTGTGGATACCTGCTCCAGGGTGCGCGACGTGGGAGATGAACCGCTGCAGATCAAGCAGAAGTTTCCGGACACACTGGTTGTGGTAGATAAAAACAGGGTATCGGCTATCAAAAAGATTCTTTCCATCGAGAAAGCGGAACGCCCCGATGTGATTCTTCTGGACGACGGATTTCAACACCGGCATGTCCAGCCTTCTCTCTCTATCATGTTGGCAGACAGCAACCGTCCCGTATTCGAAGACCGGTTGCTGCCAGCAGGAATGCTGAGAGAGCCTCTCAAAGGCAAAGAGCGTGCATCGATCGTGCTAGTCACCAAGTGCGACCCCGATATGCAGCCCATCGATTACAGGATCTACACCAATGGACTGGATTTGTTTCCATACCAGCAGCTCTATTTCACCTCACTCGATTACGACGCAGTGAAACCGGTCTTCCCCGAGCTACAATCAGAACCACTCCTGTTGGATGAGTTGCGGAAGAAGCATCTCTTCCTGGTTACCGGCATAGCTTCACCGGCACCCTTGGTGGATAAACTGGAGCACAAGACTTACAATCTTTACACCCTGTTTTTCCCCGACCACCACCTCTTCACGAAGGAGGATATACAATCTATCCGCCGCACGGTACAATCGGTTGAAGATGACAATAAGATAATCCTCACCACCGAAAAGGATGCGATGCGATTTCGGGCATTGCCTTTTCTGGATGATGAGATGAAAAAAATGCTCTATTACATTCCGGTGCGTGTCACCTTTGTAGATGAGACCGAAAGAAACACATTCAATCAAAAAATACTTGAACATGTTAGAAACCATCAAACAAACAGCAGATTACTTAAAAAATAAAATTGGGGATGTCCCCAATACCGCCATTATCCTGGGTACAGGCTTGGGAGAGCTGGCGCACGAAATAACCGACAAAAAGGAGATCCCTTACACCGAGATTCCCAATTTCCCGGTCTCCACGGTGGAAGGCCACAGCGGAAAGCTGATCATCGGCAACCTGGGTAGTAAAAAAGTGCTGGCCATGCAGGGCCGTTTTCACTATTACGAGGGGTACGACATGAAACAGGTAACCTTTCCTGTGCGTGTTTTCAAGGCGCTGGGCATTGAATATCTGTTTGTGTCAAACGCAGCAGGCGGCATGAACCCCAGCTTCGATATCGGCGACATCATGCTGATTGAAGACCACATCAACATGTTTCCGGAACATCCGTTGCATGGAAAGAACTTCAATGAGTTGGGCACCCGCTTCCCCGATATGAGCGAAGCCTACAGCAAATCGTTGCGCCTGATGGCCATGGAGATTGCCAAAGAAAAAAACATCAAGTTACAGCATGGTGTATATGTGGGCGTACAGGGTCCCACCTTTGAAACACCCGCCGAATATAATTTCTTCCGTGTCATTGGTGGAGATGCCGTGGGAATGTCTACCGTGCCCGAAGTGATTGTGGCAAATCATGCAGGCATGAAAGTACTCGCCTTTTCCATCATCACCGACCTGGGTGTAATCGGTAAAATTGTGGAAGTATCGCACGAAGATGTACAGGAAGCTGCAAAAATAGCACAGCCTAAAATGGCTGAGATCATGCGTACCATGGTGGGGAGAATTAAATGAAGAAAACCGAAATAGCTAAATTGGGTGAGTTTGGGTTGATCGATCACCTGACCGGTGACATTCAGCTTACACAACCGTCTTCTCTGAAAGGGGTAGGCGACGATGCTGCCGTGCTCAATCACAATGGCAAGCAGACACTGGTCACTACCGACCTGCTTTTGGAAGGCATTCATTTCGATCTCGTGTATACCCCACTGAAACATCTGGGATACAAGGCTGCTGTCGTCAACTTCTCCGATATCTACGCAATGAATGGTACGCCACAGCAGATCACCGTTTCTCTGGGCATTTCGAAGCGATTCACTGTGGAAGATCTAGAAGATTTTTACAGCGGACTCAAGCTAGCCTGTGAGATTTACGGGGTAGACATCGTTGGCGGTGACACCACTTCATCTCTTACCGGATTTACCATCAGCATCACCTGCATCGGTTCGGCCGAAGAGGATAAGATTGTTTATCGGAATGGCGCAAAAGACACAGACCTGCTCTATGTCACGGGCGACCTGGGTGCGTCTTATATGGGATTGCAGCTACTGGAAAGAGAGAAGACCGTGTTCGACGGCAGCGATGAAGTGCAGCCCGACTTTTCTGGCAAGGAATATCTGCTGGAGCGGCAGCTCAAACCAGAAGCGCGAAAAGACATCGTAGTCCTCTTGGCGGAGCACGGCATTGTTCCCACAGCAATGATCGACATTTCAGACGGACTATCGTCGGACCTGATGCATATTTGCAAGCAAAGCAATGTAGGCTGTCAGCTCTTTGAAGAACGAATTCCCATCGACTACCAGACCGCTATGATGGCGGAGACCTTCAACATGAATGTGACCACGGTGGCGCTTAACGGAGGCGAGGACTATGAGCTTCTTTTCACCGTTCCGCTTACACTGCATGAGAAGATGAGCAATGTATCGGGAGTGCATCTGATCGGACATATTACGAAACCCGAACAGGGTTGCTATCTGGTAACGCGCGACGGACAGGAGATGCAACTTCGTGCGCAGGGATGGAATCATCTGGCTGAAGAATAAGTACGGTTGGGTTGCTGAGCAATTATTTTTCACTTTTTCATTGACAAATTTTGCATTTCCCAAAAATGCGCTTATCTTTGCACTCGCAATTTAAGCAATGTTGGTGCCATAGCTCAGTAGGTAGAGCAACGGACTGAAAATCCGTGTGTCCCCGGTTCGATTCCTGGTGGCACCACTCAAAAAAACACCTGGATATTTGATATTCAGGTGTTTTTGTTTTTATAGTTCCCTCAGGTAAAAAAAACACTTTTCCCATTGCTCTGTTGATTTTCTATGTTTTGGTAAACCGAGAGGTAAACCAAAAAGAAACATGAATGCAACAGTGAACGCACCATGTTACATGTCAATAACTTTAGCAAACGGAGAGAATCCCTTAATGATTAGGGTCACCAAAAACGAAACCAAATCCAGAAACTCGACGTCGATATTTTTTACTAAAAATAAATACCAAAAAGTGTTGTTATTGTATTAATGAATAACTTTGCAAATT
>CAZRRC010000030.1:0-1990 GCA_964602395.1 uncultured Proteiniphilum sp.
ACCTTTGCCTTCACGGCATAGGCGAAGGCTTTTCCCACGCGCATTTTTGCAGGATTATCGGGCAGCGCGTTCAATGCGAAAGCCGCATCCAGATCACTCAGAATATAATCATATACTTCCTGCACAGTTCTCTTCGTAGCAAGCTCGTTGATGGGGAAATCTTCGAACATGTAGGGAACACCCCCATCGGTAGCAGCGGTGGCAGGATTGTAAGCCTTCGCGTAAAAGTTTACGGCCAGATAGTGAAAATAGGCCCGCAGCACGTAAGCTTCGGCCTTGATCTGGGCTGCTTTCGCCTCACTACCCGTAGCATTATCCACATTGGCGATGATCGGATTGGCTATCCGCCCAATGACGCCATAGAATGCACCGTAGAGGTACTGTTGCGGATCCTGGGTAATGCTGGTGCGATCCACCGTTTCATCCCATGTGAGCAGCACCGACTCAACGCTGGGCATACCCTCCTCATGACGGGTAATCAGATCGATTATATTTTGCGAGGGAATGTTGTCATTCATCAGATACATGGGCTCCCAGCTCTGCAGCTGTCCATATTCGTCGTTGAGCAACAGTTCCAACTCCTCCACCTTGTTGAGAATGCTCTGTCCCTTGGGCGTGATATCTGTAAAATCGCTGCAACCGACACAAAACATCAGGAGCAGGAGTGGAAAAACAAAAAGCTTCAAAATGATTGTTCTCATATTGTCCATGTTTGTCGTTCAAATTAAAAGTTAAGGGCAAGTCCTAAAATGAATGTGGTGGGGCGGCGTATTCCCCCGGTTTCGGGATCCACTCCCACCCTATTCTTTGTCCAGATTACCGGGAGATTGTCTATCTGAAAGCGCAGGTTGGCATTCTGCATGCCGATTCTACCTGACCACTGCTGAGGCAGGTCGTACCCCAGTACAATGTTGCGGATCTTAATAAAATCGGCTGGCTGCACATAGATATCCAGGTAGTTATAAGCGCCTCCTCCGTCGGTATTGGATGTTCGGTCGTACTGAAAGATTCCCGGCACGGTGGTATCGGTATTTTCCGGTGTCCATGCATCCAACAGGTAAGAGGCCATCGTTCCCGGGTTGTAAGCTCCCACCGGGCTGCTTAAGGTGCCGGCCTGCAGGCTGCGCATCATGTAATCGCCGTAGTAAACAGCCATAACGGAAAGGCTGAATCCCCTGTAACGGAGCGTATTGCTCAAACCCATCGTTATCTTGGGTTCGCGCTGACCGGAGTAAATGACCGCATCGGTATCTTTGCCACTTATCTGATTGCCCGTCAGTTTTGAATCATCCTTATCAAGATACATTCTTTGTCCCTCTTCGGTCAGTCCGCCAAACCGGTAAGACCACATGGCACTGGTGGGATAGCCTTCCATATACTTGTAGTCGCCCACCAAGCCACCGGCAGTTTTCGCCAACGATTCAACATGGGTGATCTCGTTCTGATTGTATGCCATCGTCAGGCTGGTCGTCCAGTCGAACCGGTTGCGACCCCTTTGGGGAAACCAGTCGTAGGTGAGATCCAGCTCTACCCCCTTGTTGTAGAGACCGGCCATGTTCAACCACATCTCCGAAAAGCCGGTCGTGGGTTCCAGGGTTTTGAGCGCATACACGTCGTCGGCATTCTTGTAGTAAAAATCGAGCGCTCCCCGCAGGCGGCTTTGAAACAGCCCAAAGTCAACACCAATATTGGTGGTGGCAGTTTTCTCCCAGGTGAGGAAAGGATTTGCCGGCCTGTCGATACGTGCCCGCGGTTGCTGCGTCCAGGTATTCACCGGTATATTGGTCGATGCTACCATGATGCTGGTCACGTTCTGGACGATGTTCCCGGTGATACCGTAGCTACCACGTAACTTCATGTAGTTGATCCACTTGCTATTTTTCATGAACGCCTCATCGGAAGCAACCCAGCTGGCGCCTACCGACCAGAGGGGTTTCCCGCGGTATTTGCTGTTGAGGCCATATACATCGGCGTAGTCCTTGCGGAACGA
>CAZRRC010000030.1:2090-5019 GCA_964602395.1 uncultured Proteiniphilum sp.
CCGGTTTCGGGAATCATATATTCCCAGCTGCCGGCATTGTTGCGGGTATAGGCGTTCCGCATCATGCGCATGAGATAACTCTCTGCTTCGGATAGGCGGGAGCTGTTATTTCGCTCCGTTTCGTAGATAAACTGGCCCTGGGCAGTCAGTCCTTCCATGATATAGAAGAGAAGCCCGCCGTTGTAGCGTGAACTTTGGCGCTCGTACCGGGTCTGGTCGTACGACATCTCATCCAGCGCATTGTAATGTGTGGGACGAAAAGCGGGATCATCGGTAAACAGGCCATTCCCAAAGCGGGTATGATCGGCATGGCTGCCATCATCGTTGATCAGGCGGGAGTATGCGAACTCCGAAAAAGGATCTCTCGCCTTATTGAGCCAACCGTCGTAGCTGGAGTAGTGGCTGTCCTGCAGGATGCTGTTCACCCCGAAGTTCAGGTTCAGCCATTTGGACATCTTGTATTCACCTTTATAGAAGATCGTAAACCGATTGTCGTTTTCATTGATATAGCCCAAGTTGTCCTGCTTGTAGTTGAGTACCAGACTCGACTGGTATTTGTCGGACATGCTGCGAACGGCGATGTTGTATTGTTGTACCAGTTGATTGCGCAGGATATGTTCGCCATACTCCTGGGCATAGTTGTTCTGCCGCAGCTCACCCAGCAAATCATTCACTTCCGATTCGGTAGTCTGGTTCTCGCCCAGGCGATAGTAGGCATATTGAACGGGAGAAAAGGGATTGTTCTTGTTGAGTGTATTGTCGCGGAAGGAGACACGGTTGTTGACGGCTGTCTCTTCGGTCAGATATTTGTACTTGTAATAACCGGCTTCTGCATCGACCTGTTGTGCGGGTGTCATGAAAAAGTTATCGGCATAGTCCAGATTTCGTTTTTGATTGATGGTGAAGTTCGCCTGCACATCCACACTGATGCGACCCTCTTCAAGTGGTTTCTTGGTGGTAATTACGATGATGCCGGCGGATGCCCTTGAGCCGTACATGGCTGTGGCAGCGGCATCCTTCAGGACAGTGATACTTTCGATATCGTAGGGATTTAAATCGTGCCACGAACCCTCGATGGGCAGACCATCCACAACAACCAACGGGTTGTTCACGGCATGCAAACTACCGGTACCGCGGATGATGATGTTGTTGCCGTCGGTTACCAACCCGGCTACACGACCTTCGAGGTTCGACATGATATTGGTGGTGTAACGCTCCTGCAGCGCGTTGGAGTTCACCGTGGAGACTGCACCGGTCACTTTTCCCCGTGCGATGGACTGGTAACCAGTCACCACCAGTTCCTCCAGCATTTTAGCGCCTGGTTGCAGTGTCACGCTGATGGAGGTTCTTCCCTCGATAGCCACTTCCACAGTTTCGTAACCCAGGAAGGAGATGAGCAGTATTTCGTTTGCTGAAACGCCTGATAAGAGGAAATTTCCATCCACATCGGTAACCGTACCGTTTATTTTCGTCTCATCTTTCGGCATCACCACGGCCCCGGGAAGCGGTTCTCCCTTATCATCCTTTACGGAGCCCCGCACGGTCACTGTTTGTTTGCTCTCCGGGATATCTGTTGCTTTTTTCTCCAAAAACAAAACAATGGTCTTGCCGGTCTGTTTGAAATTGAGATCGGTACCCTGGAGGATTAATTGCAAGGTGGCAGCCACCGTACGCTCCTCTTCCTGCAGATCGATCCGGTGCGCCTCATTGACCGGCTCACCGGGGAAAACCAACTGGAATCCGGTTTTCTCTTCAAGTGCCAGTAACGCATTGAAAAGTTTTTCCTGCTTAAATCCCAGCGTGACGGTTTTGGTGTGGATACTTTCGTCAGATTGTGCCTGAGCTGTTCCGATCCACATTAACAGCGCGATCATACAATAGCAGCCTCTTGTGAGGATTGAATGAATGTGTCTTGATTGCACTTGGGAATAATTTTTCTTCATACGATTCATCTATTTATCTTATTGGGTCACTCTTCCAGCGGTTTTATCAAATAATTGTCCCCATCCTTCACATAATAGGCCCGTTGAGCGGTACACAAAATATCCAATAGGGTTTCTATGGAATCTCGATCGTCTAATGAAGCGGTAATCTGGCGTTGACTCAGAACTTCGTTTTCAAAGAGGATCGTCACTTCATACAGGGTTGAGATTTCTTGAACGATTGATTCGAAGGTACTGTTTCTGAAAATCAGATGATGCGACCTCCAGTCTGATGCGACTGATGCATCGACGGTTTTCTCAGTGACGCGGTTCGATTTCGTGTTGTAAACCAGCTGCCTGTCTGCCTCAAGCGTGGCCAACAATGTTTTCTCGTCCTCCACCATTACCTTTCCATGTGTCACGGTGATGGTTATCTCAGGATCAGTAGGAATTGCCTTAATTGAGAAGGCTGTGCCTAACACGGTGGTTTTCACTTTCCCCGTGTGAATCACAAATGGTTTTTCGGGATTGGCTGCGATTTCAAAGTAGGCTTCACCCTGCAGGCTTACTTCACGCGTATCTCCTGCAAACAGACTATCCATGTTGAGCCAACTCCCGTCACGCAACAGGATAATACTTCCATCCGATAACTTTAGGCGGGTGACCCCGGACAACAAATCATTGCCCTCTTCTTGCACCAAAGGTTGATTTGCTTTCTCATCACCCTTCCAAAGGAAAATTGTTGTGGTAACGAGCAAGAGAATTACAGCAGCTGCACTTGCCCACCGATAGAAAATTTTCCGCGAATGTCGCGGAGCGCCGGCATCCCATTCCTGCTTCAGTAAATGGAACATCGTTTCATCGCTATCACCTTTTCCGATAAGGTCCAGCAGCTGGTCGAACTCTTCTCTATTGCAAGTACCAGCAAGATACTTTTCGAATAAATCGGTCACCTCTTTTTTTGAATCTCTCATGTTGTTGACAGCTTTCATAATAAAGACACCATT
>CAZRRC010000030.1:5119-7608 GCA_964602395.1 uncultured Proteiniphilum sp.
CTGCTAAAAACGAACCGGCAGGATAAATGCTTTACCCGCCAGCAAAATGATCATTCTATTGTTAAACCAAAACCATACATTAACAAATAGTCACAAAGATAACTCCTGAATGAAGAATTTACTACATAATTGCCGTTTAAATTATCAATTCATTTTTTTCTTTGCTATTTTATATGCACAATTCATCGGCTGACATGGATTACGTCAACATCTTTTGCTACTTTTGTTATTACTTTTGTTATCAATCTGAAGGGTTGACAATGGACTAACTCTCATTAAATCATATCATATGGAAAAGCGTGCCTTTATCAAGACTACGCTCCTGGCAGCAGGAGCATTGCTGATGCCCTGCAAATCGCGGGCTCTGGAATTTTATCCTTCCGGTAATAACAAGGAATGGGCTATTTTATACGGCACCTGGTGCGGTTCTTCGCGTGATGCCAGTGTCTGGATATCGGAAGGGATGAATGGGATCGCCCAAGTCTTCGATGTACGGGAGAATCCGGATCTATCGGGTTATAAGCATGTCATTGTGGGGGGATCCATTCGCAGCAATGTTACACCAAAGGATCTGCAGGATTATCTGACAAAGCACAAAACCCTATTGGCAAAAAAAATCCGGGGATACTTTGCAGTTTGCGGCAATATGAGGCAGCCTGTAACTGAGGAACAATACAAAACTTTTTTCGAGAATCACATAATCCCATTGACCGGCGTGAATGGTCTCGCTCAGAAAGTATTTCTGGGCCGCATCACCTTCGGTCTCATGGAACCGGATGTAAAGGAAATGATGAAATCAGTGCCCGGCATGGTAGAGTATGACAACCTGAAACGGGAAGAATGCATGGCCTTCGGAAGGGAGATCCTTGAAAAATGGACATGAGATATCCTTTGTGGTGGAAGGATAAAATAAAAAGAGCCACCCCGGAGGATGACTCTTATAGTATGGATCAGGAAAATTGTTATCTGATTTTCTTGTAACCGTATACGGCACGGCCACCCAGTTCTTCCTCAATGCGGAGCAGCTGGTTATACTTGGCCATACGGTCGGAGCGGCTCAATGAGCCAGTCTTGATCTGTCCTGCATTGGTGGCAACCGATATGTCGGCAATGGTAGCATCTTCGGTTTCACCGGAGCGGTGTGAAGTCACACTGGTATAACCGTGACGGTGAGCCATTTCAATGGCATTCAGCGTTTCGGTAAGCGTACCAATCTGGTTCACCTTGATCAGGATAGAATTGGCGCAACCCAGTTTGATTCCTTTTTCGAGGAAATCTACGTTGGTCACAAACAGGTCATCACCCACCAGCTGACACTTGTCGCCGATCTTGTCGGTAAGCAACTTCCAGCCATCCCAGTCGTTTTCGCTCATACCGTCTTCGATAGAATCGATGGGATATTTAGAGATCAACTCTGCCAAATAATCAGCCTGTTCGGCAGAATTGCGTTTCTTACCCTGAGGACCTTCAAACTTGGAATAATCATATACACCATCTTTATAGAATTCGGAAGCTGCACAGTCGAGGCCGATCATCACATCTTTTCCCGGCACGTATCCGGCATTCTTGACAGCGGTGAGAATCGATTCGAGAGCTTCTTCAGTTCCGCCTTCCAGGTTGGGTGCAAAACCACCTTCATCACCTACCGCAGTGCTCAGGCCCTTGTCATGCAATACTTTTTTCAGTGAGTGGAATACTTCAGCTCCCATACGCAATCCCTCTTTGAAAGAGTTTGCGCCAACTGGGCGAATCATAAATTCCTGGAATGCAATGGGTGCATCGGAGTGCGAACCGCCATTGATGATGTTCATCATGGGTACGGGCAGCACGTATGTGTTGGTACCTCCGATATATCTGTAAAGAGGCAGTCCAAGGTAGTTGGCAGCAGCCTTTGCTACGGCAAGAGAAACGCCCAGCAAGGCATTGGCACCGAGGTTTGATTTGGTCTTGGTACCATCCAGTTCCAGCAGTTTCGCATCAATTTGTGTCTGTTCCAACACATTGGCACCAATCAAAGCAGGGGCAATCACATCGTTGATGTTAGCTACCGCTTTCAACACACCTTTACCAAGGTAACGGCCTTTATCACCATCGCGAAGCTCCAAAGCTTCATTTTCACCGGTAGAAGCACCCGATGGAACAGCAGCACGGCCAAATGCACCAGACTCTGTAACGACATCTACTTCCACGGTGGGATTCCCTCTAGAATCCAATACCTCCCGTCCTAAAATACTTACAATTCTCATGTTGTTGAATTTTTATATAAAATGAATGAATCTCTATTTACCTAAACACCAATCTCATATCCGTGAAAAAGGATCTCCGGATAATCGCATACAAATATACATATTTTTTTGCACAACAGACTGTTTGCACACAGAAAGTTGTGGTTAAATGTTAATAAACAGGTGAAGGATTCACTGCATTCAGACACCATTGCCGTTCACGGTGGCAATGAGCGTACTTAAGTTGGAGGTGAGCAGTTTCAC
>CAZRRC010000030.1:7708-26142 GCA_964602395.1 uncultured Proteiniphilum sp.
TGGTCATTCTTAAATATCTCCACCCCAAAGATCATTTCGGTGGAGAGAATCAGCAGTACCACCGCACCGGCCACAGCGAATGCTGAAACGTCGAGCTGGAAGAGTTTCAGTATCCACTCACCGATGAAAAGGAAACCTACCAGGACGATGAGTGAATAGAACGCTGCCTTCTCGGGATGGATGGTTTTGTTCTGGCTCTTCAGGTTCAAAAATATTGGAACAGAACCTGTTACATCGATGATCGCAAACAAGACCAGAAAAGCACTCACTATTTCCACACCATTTAATGACCACATACGAAATTCAATTTAGAATAATGACAGTTTTTACTTACATTTTGCATACAAAAATACAATAATTAACCCTATGCCGCAAGTCTTAAATCAATATTTGACAAGCAATGGCATTACTTTTACCAGTGGAAAGGGATCAGGGTGTACGAAATTCAGGTATTTGATGATCCTGAAAGCATTGAAATGTTGAAAAAAGCGTTTTTGGAATGCTGCCAAAGAGGCGCTGTTGGCGTTACAGTCGGCCAGATCTTTCAGAAATGCATTCTCATCGAGAAATTGTTGCAGCGCTGGATGTAACGTAACCAGCATCGGCTTCACCGCCGCTTGCTCTTTCCCATAAAAAGCATCCTTCATATCAAAAAGCTGTTTCAATGCCTCAAAAGCATCAGGTGAATAAGCCTTCAGCTGATCGTCGGGGTCGTTCAGTATCTTTTGCAGTGCAGGACCAGTGCCAAAGGGAACACGATCTGAGAAACGGGCAAGGGGATATACCCACACATCGTGGAGCTCGGCTATCTCCCCCAGCGCGAACACTTTCTGCAGAAAATAGAAATCTTCCCCACCCTGCTGTCGTCCCATTCCGCCTACGCGCACATAGGCATCTGCCTTCACGGCAAAAGCCGATCCAATGGTATGGTAATACCATGGAAAGCCGACAAATTGTAACATCGCACGGAAATATCGCAGATAATCCTCATACTGCCGCACCGCTCTTTCCAGCGACGCGCTTTCTACCTCCACACGGTGAAAAAAATCATGTACTGTGGCGTTCAATCGGTTATTGTGGAGGAAAGCATGGTAAATAGAGGTGAGAAAATTTTTCGATATCGTGCAATCGGCGTCCAGTGAAACAATCACACCTCGCTCATTTCCTGTAGAAAAGAAATGTTGCACGGCCAGGTCCATCCCTATTTTCCGGGCCAGGCCTACCCCCGCATGTTTTCGGGGCAACTCCTCAAACAACAATGGCAGGAAATATTGTTCTTCTGTATTATGAGCTGCAGCAAACGCCGTGACTTGTTCAAATGACTTCCGGTTCTGCAGGATGCCCTCACGGGTAGAACGCTCACTTGAATTGAACACAATCACCGTGGCAACTCTGGTCTTGGGCGGCATGGCTTCCAGCAGACTGTGCAATGTCGTGAACAGACCGGGCTCGTTGTAACAGGGTATTACCACCACCATGTCCGCAGCGAAATGCACAGGCAGAACAGTGATTCCATAATCTGGATGTTGCCTTTCGATATACGTTTGCCAGTTCTTCCTGTTCATAAGAAAAGTCTGTTCGAGAAAAGCAATGCCTTCGATCTAAACGGAATAAGGGCTCTTCGAACGAAGAACCCTTTTATATAATCAAACACGCAGTGCTTATTCCTTTTTCTGTCCGTCTGCAGCAGCGGTGACAGGACCGTACTTGTTATTGAGGAACTCAACTACATCGGAGGTGATATCATATTTATCATCGGCATAAAGCACGGTGCTTGTTGTCCGGTTACTAAATATGATCTCGTAATGCTTGTTTGCGTTGAACTCGATTAATCTGGCTTTGATGGTATCCTCCATCTGTATGTTCAACTTTTCTTGCTCCAGCATGAACTCCTGAGTCAACCTTTCGGCTAGCTGCTGGTACTCCTGATTCATTTGCATGATTCGCTCCTGCTCCTGCTGTGCTCTTTCCTGACTCAGGAATGCATTGTTACGCAGTTTGCGTTCGAAATCCTGTGCAGCAGAATTGATTTGATTTTGTCTTTGGTTCAATGTGGCCCTTGTGCTCTCCTCTTTTCTTAACAAGGATTCATTGAGGTCTTTCGCGAAATTATAATTGATCAGCAAGGAATCCACATTCACATAGGCAATGGGCAACGTAATGGAAGAGTCGTTCAATAAGAGAGAAAGATCATTTCCAGCCGATCCGTTCACGGAAGATTTTGAGGTAAAGTGCAGGATGTAAAGAACAATTAACGCAATCGCCAACACTCCGCTGACGACGTAAGGAGTAGGATTCTTCATTTTTAGGAGATTTATAAATTATCTGATTTCAAGAATTTTTCAATGGGACTTTCTCTTCGGCTCATTTCGGCATCCTGAGTGGTGGCGCAGTGGATACCTCTTTCCTGCATGGCTGTGCTGTCACCGATATGCAGGCTGGGGAATTTGCCTTCCTTGGTGAAAAAAACCCGTACACCCATCAATAAAATGGCGATGAACAAGATAACAATGCCCGGGATCAGTATATTTAACATAATACGCAATTTTTACGTCGCAAAGATAGTCTAATTAGCTAATTATACCGCATTTTTTCTCATTAAAGAAGCTAAATTTTTGCTGGTGCACTTTATTTCATGTATTTTTATCGATTCTAAATACACCAAAAAAAAGAGATTATGACAATCAAAGATTTGCAACCCTCCGCGATATGGGGCTATTTTCACGAGATCACACAGATTCCCCGTCCCTCAAAAAAGGAAGATAGAATCGTTGCCTGGCTGCTCGATTTTGCCAAGGAACACAATCTGGAAGCGAAAAAGGACCATGCAGGCAATGTCCTCATCACCAAACCGGCAACCAAAGGGAAAGAACATGCCCCCACAGTGATTCTACAGTCGCATGTAGACATGGTTTGTGAGAAGAACGCCGACGTGACGCACGACTTCGACAATGATCCCATTGAAACTATCATAGACGGCGACTGGGTGAAAGCCAAAGGCACAACATTGGGTGCAGACAACGGTATTGGCGTAGCAGCACAGCTGGCCGTGCTGGCAGCCGATGACATTGCACATGGAAAAATTGAAGCGCTCTTCACTGTAGATGAAGAAACGGGGCTTACCGGAGCCTATGCCCTCGGGAAAGAGTTCCTGACTGGCAATAAGCTCATCAACCTCGACACCGAAGAAGAAGGAGAGATCTATATCGGGTGTGCCGGAGGAAAAGGCACAAGGGCCTACTTCAAATACAAAGAAAAAGATGCACCAAAGAAATATTTTTGGTTTCGTGTCGCAGTGAAGGGGCTGCGCGGTGGTCACTCAGGAAGCGACATCGACAAGGGATTCGGCAATGCCAACAAGATTCTCACCCGTTTTCTGCACTCTCTCACACGGAAGAAGTATGGCATGATTATCTCGGAGATTGGCGGTGGCAATCTCCACAATGCCATTGCACGCGAAGCTTTTGCAGTGATAGGGGTAAAAGAAAAGCACAAGGAAGATGTGCGGGTGAAATTAAACCTATTTCTTTCTATGGTGCAGGAAGAGTACAAAGATACTGAGCCCCGCCTCCATATGGAGCTGGAGTCGGTACAGATACCATTGAAGGTGATCAATAAAAGTGCAGCAGAAAGGCTAATTCTTGCTTTGTACGCCTGTCCTCACGGCGTCATCGGCATGAGTCGCGACATCGAGGGGCTGGTTGAGACTTCCACCAATCTGGCTTCGGTGAAGATGCTGCCCAATCATCAGATAGAAGTAGGTACCAGCCAGCGCAGTTCGGTAGAATCACAAAAAGAATACATTGTCAATATGGTCTCCTCCGTTTTCGATCTGGCCGGGGCAAAAGTCACACACAGCGAAGGCTATCCGGGTTGGCAACCCAATACCGAATCGGAGCTGCTGAAGGTGGCAGAGGAGGTTTACCAGTCACTCTATGATAAAAAAGCAAAGATAAAAGCAATTCACGCCGGTCTGGAATGTGGATTGTTTCTTGAAAAGTATCCCGACCTCGACATGATCTCTATTGGCCCCGACATGATGGATGTGCACTCTCCCGATGAAAAGATGAAAATCTCTTCTGTGGGGAAATTTTGGGATTATCTGGTGAAACTGCTGGAGTCAATTTCATAGAATTGGCATGCATCGCTGCATACTCATATGGGTTGTCTTGCTGGTGATAACCCCTGTGGGCATCTTCCCGCAGGAACAGTTGCGGGTGATGTTCTACAACGTGGAGAACCTGTTCGACACAAAGGATGATTCACTGAAGAACGACAACGAGTTTCTGCCGGATGGGTTCATGCGTTGGACACCCTGGAAGTATTGGGAAAAGCTGCGCGACATCACCCGCGTGATCACCGCTGTGGGAGGTATGCAGTCGCCTGCATTGGTGGGGTTGTGCGAGGTAGAAAACGACAGTGTTATTTTCGATCTCACCCACCGCTCCCCGCTGCGTATGCAAGAATATGCCTATCTTGTGTCCGACTCGCCCGACGAACGCGGCATTGATGTTGCGCTGCTTTATCAACGACATCAGTTCAAGCTACTGGAACACAGAGAGTATGAAGTAACATTTGACAAGCAGGACCTTCGTCGTACCCGAAACATCCTTCATGCAGTGGGAAATCTCGTCAACGGCGACACGCTCGACCTGTTTGTATGCCATTTTCCCTCCCGCAGTGAGGGACAGCGGGAAACAGAACCACAACGCGTTGCTGCGGCTGCCCTCTTGCGGGAGAAAGCCGACAGCCTGCTCCTGCTGCGGGAAGATGCCCACATCCTGATTATGGGTGATTTCAACGATCACCCCGACAACAAAAGCCTTTCGTTCACCCTGCAGGCAAAAGCGATGGAGATACAAACCGACAAAAGTGATTTGTATAACCTGTTTTACAACCGCATGAAGGAAGACGATTTTGGAAGTTACAAGTATCAGGGACGCTGGGAAGTGCTCGACCAGTTTATTGTGAGCGGAAACATGCTGATGCAGTCAAACAGGACCGCGATCGTTGATCGCAAAGCACACGTCTTTAAGGCAAAATTCCTACTCGAAGAAGACAACCGATACTATGGGAAAAAGCCGTTCAGAACAAACCTCGGCCCCCGCTATCTGGGTGGCTTCAGTGACCACCTGCCCATATATATGGATTTAATTGTAGAGCTTTAGGGAAGATTATATTAAAATAAAATGAGATTTCCACAAAATAATTCTACATTTGCAATCCATATCATACAGTATGCATATTAAACATCAAACAATAAACCTATGAATCCACTTCTAATTAACTTAAACGGTTGGGAAATACCTATCATTGTACTGGTTGTTTTAATTCTCTTCGGAGGAAGAAAAATACCTGAATTCATGAAGGGACTGGGAAAAGGCATCAACAGCTTTAAGAAAGGGCTGCATGACATTGAAGAAGACATCAAGACCGATCCTTCAGATAACAATTCAAATACGACAGGCAGTAAGTAAAATAAAGTAGGGCAGATCGTCCACACTTTTTTCTTACGGAACAACATCACATATTCTCGATCACGACCTGCTTATTTCAGGTTGTAATCGGGAATTTAAATCTATAGCACAAGGGTTACATGGCAGAGAAAGAAATGTCCTTTTGGGATCATCTGGAGGAATTCCGATGGACGCTGATACGTATTTTCGTTGCTGTGATTGTTTTCGCAATTGTGGGATTTATTCTTATCCCCCACATTTTCGACTCCATTATACTTGCTCCCCGCACATCCGACTTTGTTACATACAGATTTCTGGATAAAGCAAGTCAATTCATACCCTTTATGCCCGACTTCTCTGCCGATTCATTTGATGTAAACATCCTGAACATCAACATGACCACGCAGTTTATGACCTATATATCCACGTCGCTTGCTTTCGGTGTACTTTGCACCATTCCCTACATCCTCTATGAGCTTTGGAGATTTGTCAGCCCGGCACTTTATGCAAACGAAGCTCGGGGTGTAAAAAGAGCATTCGGATTTGGAGGTTTCATGTTTATTATCGGATGCTTAGTGGGGTACTTTGTTGTTTTTCCGTTGATATTTCGCTTTCTGATTACATTTGAGTTGAGTACTTCCATCGAAAATATGATCTCCCTCGACTCCTACATGAACAACTTCTACACCCTCATCCTGGTCATGGGGCTTGTTTTTGAGATTCCGCTGGTTTTCTGGTTGTTGTCGAGTCTTGGGTTGGTATATCGTCCCTTCTTCCGCAAATATAGGCGCCATGCCGTGGTGGGTGCCCTGGTGTTGGCGGCTTTTATTACTCCTTCGGGCGATCCCTTCTCACTTTTTGTGGTGACGCTGCCTCTCTATGCTTTGTGGGAAATCAGTGCCTTTGTGGTTAAAAAAGAACCTCCCGCAGAGGAAGAGGATGAAAATCTTCCTGCAGTTTTTGAATAATCTACTTTTTTTATTCACCATTATAAATTACCTTCTTTCCAAAAGGAGTAAAAGCCAGCTTCATTAATTTGAAATGCTGATTTCCAAAAGGAATTCCGATAATGGTGATATAAAAAAGAATGCCAAACAATAGATGAGTGAGCACAATGGGAATACCTCCCACAAAAAGCCAAATCACATTCATCAACAGAGAAAGACAACCTGAGGAAGATTCACTGTGAACAACCTTCTTTCCGAAAGGCCACAATGCAACCTCTGTCAATTTCAGCGATTGAAGTCCGAAAGGGATGCCAATGATGGTAATCATCAGTGCGAGACTACCAACCAAATATTCAATGGCCACAAAAATACCGCCAAAGACAAACCAGATAATATTTCCGACTGTTTTCATTTAACTGCGATCACCTCTATTTCCACCAATGCGTTTTTGGGAAGTGTCTTTACGGCGAATGCCGAACGAGCGGGAAATATATCACTGAACTGAGCAGCATACACTTCATTCATACCCCCAAATAGCGACATATCATCCAGGAATACTGTTGTCTTTACGATATTCGTCACATTGACTCCTGCAGCAGACAAGATTGCTTTGATATTCATAAAGATCTGCGCGGTTTGTTCTTTGATGCCGCCCGGAACAAGGTAACCCGTGGTGGGATCAATGGGCAGCATACCCGATAAAAAGAGCATACCGTTTGCTTCTATGGCCTGACTATATGGGCCGATGGCTGCAGGTGCGTTGTTTGTGCTAATTACTTTTTTGTCCATAATGGTGATTGATGAGTTGAAAATTCATAACTGACAGCGATCAGCTGTTAATGGTTAGTTGTCAGGGTTCTCTGGCGGATGACTTCATATATGAGAACGCCCGCAGCAACAGATACGTTGAGGGACTGGATAGTACCCGACTGCGGAATCTTTACCAGCTCGTCGCTCACACGCAAATGTTCAGCAGCCACTCCCGTGTCTTCCGCTCCCATGACAATGGCTGTGGGCACAGCGAAATCGGAGTCGGTATAAAAACGGGCAGCCTTTTCGGTTGCTGCCACCACTTTGACGCCGCTATTCTTGAGAAAGGTAATGGCTTCCTTCAGGTTTTGCTCCCGGCAAACTGGGATGGTGTGCAAAGCGCCGGCCGATGTTTTGATGGCGTCGGCATTCACCGTGACACTGCCCCGTGCGGGAATGACGATGGCATGCACGCCAGCCACCTCACAGGTACGCGCTATGGCGCCAAAGTTACGCACATCGGTCACCCCATCCAAAACAATGATAAATGGGTTCTTCCCCTCTTCGTATAACATGGGCAGGATGTCTTCCAACTTCTGATATGTTACGGCAGAAGTAAAAGCAATCACTCCCTGGTGGTTCTTCCGGGTAATCCGGTCGATGCGTTCAAGGGGCACCTTCTGCAACGGTATCTCGTAAGTACGGAGCAGCTGCTGCAGCTCCATGAACAAGTCACCCGACAACTCTCTCTTCACCAAGACCTTATCGATATCCTTTCCGGCTTCCACCGCTTCCATCACGGCACGGATGCCGAAAATCATCTCTTTCTCTTTCATTCTATTATTTTTTATACTTACGATATTAAACGTTCATCTCCCAGCATGACTCGTGCGTTCTCCACAGCCTGCACAGATACCTCAGCCCCGCTGAGCATGCGTGCGATTTCGGCTACCCGTTCTTCGGGCGTGAGTTGCCGAAGCTGGGTGGAGACCGCATCGACTCTATCTTCCTTGTAAACCACGAAATGGGAATAGCCTTTCGAAGCTATTTGTGGCAAATGAGTGATGGCAATTACCTGCATCTCTTTGCTCATTTCCTCCATGATTGTTCCCACTTTGTCGGCCACGTCACCCGAGGTACCGGTATCTATCTCATCGAAAATAATGGTAGGCAAAGCGGTAGCACCGGCGATCATTGATTTCAGACAGAGCATCAGTCTCGATATTTCACCCCCCGACGCGATTTGCGCGACCGGTTGCAGCGCACTGTTTCTGTTAGCGGAAAAGAGGAACTCCACCTGATCGTTGCCCGTGGCATCGGGGTGAATTTTGGGAGTCAAAGAACACCGGAATCGAGTATGGGGCATCTTCAGGAAAGCAAGCTTATCCATGAGTTGCTGCTCAATGGCAGGTGTGGCGGCAGCTCTTTTCCGGGATAGAAGCCCTGCTTTCTCGAACATCATTGCCTGTTTCATTTCCACCTCCTTCTCCAGGGAAGCCAAGCGTTCATCGAGTGAATCAACTTGCTGAAGCTGCACTCCCAGTTCATCGCGCAACAAGATCAATTGATCTACGGTAGTCACAGCATGTTTCTTCTGCAGGTCGTATATTACACTCAGCCGATCTTCCAGCTGCTGTTGGCGATTTGGATCGAAGTCAATATCTTCAAAGATGCGTGATGCCTCTACTGCTACATCCTTCAGGTCAATGTAGGCCGATTCTACCCGCACAGCCAGCTCTGCCACTCTGGGGTAGACCTGCTGCAGCTGTTGCAGGGTATCTTTTACCACGCGCAGCGACGATGTCACGTTCTGCTCATCAACCGAAAGCAGTCCTGACACAGTGAAGAGTCCCGATTTAATCTCCTCCGAATGGGTGACAGCTTCGAGCTCGCTCTCCAACTTTTCCTGTTCGCCTGGTTGCAAAGCGGCCTCCAACAAAGCCATGTACTGAAAACGAAGATAGTCCTCCTCCTCTTTGCTTTTCCGTGCCTGCAGGCGCAGCTCTTTCAGCTTCTGCTCCACAGAACGATAATCGGCATAAGCCTCAGCATACGCCTGCCTTTCATTTCCAGTACCAGCAAGCAGGTCCAGCACCTTCAGCTGAAACTGGCTGTCATTCAAGGCTAGGTTTTGATGCTGCGAATGAATGTCAATGAGCCTGTCGCCAAACTCTTTCAGATCGGCGAGATAGACCGGTGAATCATTGACAAAGGCACGCGACTTACCGTTGGACCATATTTCACGGCGCAGAATGCATTCATCGCCATCATAGACCCAATCGAGTTCATCAAAGTGAGGTTTCATCTGATAGGCAGATATATCAAAAACACCTTCAATCACGCAGCGTGACTCACCCTGCTTGATGTGGCGTGCGTCGGCACGTTGTCCGAGGACCAGAGAGAGAGCACCCAGGATAATGGATTTACCCGCCCCTGTTTCACCGGTGATCACAGAAAATCCTCCGTCGAAGGAGATCTGTAATGCATCGATCAGTGCGTAATTTTGGATGGATAGCGATTTTAACATATTAATTTCATCTCAGCTTATCAAGCACTGCACCCCGTGTGGGGTAGATTTCACGAAGCGTTTGATAGGCCTTTTGTTTTTCCTTTACATTGGCGGTTGAAAGTAGCTGTGTCAGCTCATCGAGCTTCGCATCGCCAAACAGCGGGATCAACACCGAAGCGGGTTGCTCATCGTGTAACAGCGCGAGCTCTGTCACCACAGCAACTCCATCTTCTCCTCCCTCCACAGCAGTAGACAACCGGTCGCGCCCCCAGGTATGGTATCGAAACCACATTTTCCGAAAGGCCTCTCCATAACCTTCATTGAAGGTGTTTGCCATGACAGAACGGCTCCTGCTGCTTCTCTCGCTCTCCCAACCTCGCCAGCCGTAAGATTGCGCAGAAATAGCCACCTGCTCCATGGCACGATAAAAAGGGGTGCCCCCCAGGAGCGCTTCGCTGTCGGCGTCTAGTCCGAGGATCAGATACACATAAAATGCGATCGTAGCTGTCAGGTTATCCCGCACTGCATAAAGATCGAACGACAAGGGCAGATAGGCTGTATAATCGAACTCGAACTGCTTATCACGTATGTTGAGCATCGGCGTCATCCGGGAGGAAATGCCAGTCAGCTTGCGTGACTGCACGTAGAGTTCCCCCCGAAAAGAGCCCGCAGACAGCGCGTCCGTGATCAACAAGGTGAAGGTGCAATCAATTTTTTCATTCGGTTTGTTTGGAAAATCACTCCATCGATGTCCTTTGATGAAGGTGTGCATTGCTTCTTCGAGAGAGGCAAAAAGCTGTTTGTGGGTACCATCTAGAGCTTGGGCGTGTACTTTTACCGTGACGTTCAGCTCCTGCGCCGACAGGGAGAAAACACCTGCCACGGCCGTTATCCAAACAAACAAGCATTTCAATATCATTCCCATTTCATACACAATAGTCTTTGATACCGGCTTTCCACCGGTAGCTTTGACGAACAAAAATACACATTATTTTGGATAATCTGTTTTCAGGGGATGAAGAATTGTTGGTCGGGGAATGCTGAATTCTGTCCTGCGGTTGATCTGATCGGCAATGGCCTGTTGTGAAGGAGTAAGCTGCTCAATGAACGCCTCCGTTAACCGGTCACCCTCCTTCAGGAAATCGTATTGGGCAGCAATGCTTTTACTCACCTGCTTTGGTTCAGTCTCTCCCCGCCCCACGGCCTGGATCCTGCCAACATCGACGCCGTTCACACCCAGATAATCCAGCACTGCCCGAGCCCGTCTGGCAGAGAGATCACGATTGTATGCTTCACCACCATGGCGATCTGTGTGGGCTGCGAGTTCAATGGATATCTCTGGATATTCACGAAGAATTGCAGCAAGCTTATCGAGCTCATGCTTCGATTCGGGACGAAGAGTAGCACGATCATAATCATAGAAAATATGCTCCAGTATGACCGGCTTGTTGTAGGGGATCATCTCAAAATCGACATAATAAAGGGTGTCTTTTTCTTCCGAGGTAGTCCGGATAGATTGTTTCTGTTTAAGGAAACCGTCAGCCACGGCCGTAAGCTGATATGTTACATCCCTGGCTGCCCTGAACTGATATTCACCCTGCCGGTTGGTAACCAAGGGCCGCAGAGAGCCGTCACTCCCTGCCACACTCACAGCAGCACCGGGAAGAAGTTCATCTTCCTGATCCACTACAAGGCCTGATACCGTGATCGTCGCCTCGCGATAGACAAATGAGTATAGATGATCGTATCCGCGCGTATCGTCCCTGTTGGAGCTGAAAAAGCCATTCTCTGCATCCCGCATGAAAGTGATGCCGAAATCATCGGCCGCAGAATTGAGCGGCGGCGGCAGAGAGGTAACATGCCAACCATCTTCGTTTTGCTTTTTTTCGGCCACAAGCAAATCCAGTCCTCCTCTTCCGGGATGTCCGTCAGAAGAGAAGTAAAGCGTGGAATCGGTGCGCATATAGGGAAACATTTCATCTCCGGCAGTGTTGACCGAGACCCCAAGGTTCTGTGGCACCCCTGTTACATGGTCGAATGCGATGGCCACCCGCCAGATATCTTTACCTCCCACCCCTCCTGGCATGTCGGAAACAAAATAGAGAAAGCTTCCCGATGGTGAGAGAGCCGGATGGGCAAAGAGCGACAACGTATCATAGGGTACTATTTGAAGAAGGCGTCCGGCACTCCATGCTCCATTCACGCGCTTTGAATAATAAATGACAGGAAAGGCCGGCTTCCCTGAATCTGCACCGCTGAAAGTATAGTACATCCATTCTCCGTCGGCAGTGAAGGAGGGTGTGCCTTCATCGAACTCGGTATTGATCACATCAGGAAGGCGACGAGGCTTCTTCCAGTTGCCCTGCACATCTTTCTCTGCAACAAACAAATCGTTGTACTTCATCCCTGTCACCGGGCTTTTTGTCTCTCCAGGGACGTCGTCTCTCGACGAAGTAAAATAGAGCATCTGATCACGGCGCGTAAGCATGGGACTGAATTCACTTCGTGTGGAATTGAGCAGCTCCATCCGCTGCACCTCATAACGCGAAGGAGCGTCTTGTTGTGCCATCAAGAGGCCCTGAATTCCGTTCACAGCAAGGGGATGATCGGGTTGCATCACCAGAAAATTGCGGTATGCGTCCAGGGCCTGTGGGTACTTTCTTTCTCGGTGAAGCATCCGGGCGTAAGAAAGATACATCATCGTGTCGGGATAGCCCAGACGTATGGCATTGCCGTATGCCTCCATGGCGCGAGCCGACTGGTTGAGCACACGAAAGTTTTCCGCCATTTCAAAAGCGATCACTCCTCGCAAGGCTTTTTCGTCACGGGGAGTATGCCGGTAGAGTTTCCGGTAAGTCTCACTTGCTGTGTGATACGCACCGCTCAGGTAATACGACCGGGCATCGCTCAGCTTTGCCTGACCGCAGGCTGCAATGAGCAAAGCAAATGGCAGCAGGAAATATGTGAACCGTGATCTCAAAAAAAATCCGTTTATTTTATAAACGGATTTCGGCATAAATTATTGTACCTGCAGCATTACGACTGATGTTCCGGCCGTAGCAAGTCGCTCACACTCTTCACAGGGTTAAAGGTAGAGACAGGCACTTCCACAAAAATCGTATTCCAGTCGCTCATGGCTCCGTTCCACAATCCAGGAAGCTCTAAAGCCTTCAATTCCTTGCCATTTTTGGATTTATGTGAGATAAAACCGGTGTTCGGATCCACAAATTTCGTCAGGTCGAACTTATCGTCCTGGTAACTCTTTACACCGCAGACAAGATCGACCGGATTAAAATGCGATCCGTTTTTAAAGGCATCCATCGCTTTTGCGTCGTGTTTGTTGATCTGTGAGCTCTCCAATATCTGGAGCGATGCTGTTCCATCGGCATTGGCCACAATAAACGGGCCACCACCCGGCTCACCCTCATTCTTTACCATGCCGCAGACTCGGAAAGGACGGTCGAGCTTCCTTTTCAGGTATTCTTTCAGTGCTTCGTCGGTATCGAATGTTCCTGGATAGGTTATACAGAGCTCATTTTCGGTAAAAGCCAACATTTCATCCAATTCTTCCGAAGTTACCTTAGCTGACTCGAGTTTCCTCAGGTATGCAAAAGCGCGTTTTTGCATCGTCACCAGAATACCGGCCAGTAATTTTTTATAATGGGCTTCATTTTCCTTTAACCTGTCGGGAACCACGTTGTCGATATTCTTGATAAACAGGATGTCCGCATCTAGATCGTTCAGGTTCTCTATCAGCGCTCCATGACCACCGGGACGGAAAAGCAGTGTCCCATCTTCGTCGCGAAAGGGCCGATTTGACATATCCACTGCGATGGTATCGGTTGATGGTTTCTGTATGCTGTAGGTTACCGAAAAAGAGGCTCCCAGCTTAAATTCATAATTCAACTTCCTTGCTGCCACAAGCAGCTCAAACATTTCCTTGTGTTCTGCCGAGACGGTGAAATGCACATTGACCTCATTCTTAGAATTTTTGGCATAGAGGGTACCTTCTGTCAGATGCTCGCCCAGTGGCGTTCTGTTTCCTTCGGGATATTTATGGAAAAGCAACAACCCCTTCGGCATGTTTCCATAATTCAATCCTTCGGGATAAAGCAATGCCGCCACCACCTCCTTATACCTTCCTTCACGGCATAATTCCTCAGCTCCCTTATCGAAGAGATCTTTGCAGGTCTCATCGAGTGAGACAAAGAAAGCAAACTGTGGAAGCTGTGCAAAAAAAGTTTTCTCCACAGCTGTGGAAGGCTCCTCATAATCTGCATCCAAAAAGGCATAGAGATCCTTGAACATGCGACTGGCCGCACCCGATGCAGGCACGAATTTTATCATCTTCTTATCACTTTTCAGGTAATCACTCCATGCATTCATGTAGAACTCTTCCATTTCTTTCGTCACACGCATGATCCCCTTTTCCACTGAAGCTGCTGCCTCAATGGGCAAGTAGGGGAATCCGGCATGAAAGTGATGCAGCTGCGCATCAATCTGTGCCTCTGTGATTCCTTTCTCGCGCAGTAAATCAATGTCTTGCTCGCTGTACATAGTCTGTAAAGTTTATTTATTCAAAAAAAATGATTAATTGTCTGATTCTTCAAAGATAATAAATCTTCCCTTACTTTTCTCAATGAAAAAGGTCATATTTTAGCTGTACTCCCCATGTTCCTTAAAAAGTCAAACAGAAACCATCTTTTTACTAAATTATCACGACATATTGGCAGAATTGCAACGAAAGAGAAAATTTGGCACAACATTTGAAAAAAAGAAGGATGTAACAATACGGTCATGTGCTGATTTGAGACCGGAAGATAGTAAAACAGCATAAGTCTGGAAACAAAATTAAATATATACAAACTATGGGAAAAATTATCGGAATAGACCTGGGAACAACCAACTCGTGCGTGTCCGTCATGGAAGGTAACGAGCCGGTGGTGATCCCCAACAATGAAGGCAAACGCACCACCCCTTCAATTGTGGCATTCATGGAGAGTGGCGAACGCAAAGTAGGTGATCCGGCCAAAAGGCAAGCCATCACCAACCCCAGCAACACCATCTCCTCCATCAAGACATTCATGGGTGAGACCTTCGACAGAGTACAGAAAGAGATAGGACGCGTACCCTATAAAGTGGTGCGTGGCGACAACAATACGCCTCGTGTAGATATCAACGGACACTTGTATTCACCACAAGAGATATCGGCCATTGTATTGCAGAAGATGAAAAAAACGGCCGAAGACCATCTGGGTCAGGAAGTCAAGGAAGCGGTGATTACCGTTCCGGCATACTTCAGCGATGCCCAGCGCCAGGCCACCAAAGAAGCAGGTGAAATTGCAGGACTCACCGTACGTCGTATAGTGAACGAACCTACCGCTGCAGCTTTGGCATACGGGCTTGACAAACAGAACAAAGACTCCAAGGTTGCCGTGTTCGACCTGGGTGGGGGCACATTCGATATATCCATCCTGGAACTGGGTGACGGTGTCTTCGAAGTAAAATCGACCAACGGGGATACCCACCTTGGCGGTGACGACTTCGACCATCGCATCATCGACTGGCTTGCCGGAGAGTTTCTCAACGACGAAGGCATCGATCTGCGCAAGGATCCTATGGCATTACAGCGCCTGAAAGAAGCCGCCGAGAAGGCCAAGATAGAGCTTTCCAGCGCCAGCACCACAGAAATAAACCTGCCCTACATCATGCCGGTGAACGGTATACCCAAGCACTTGGTGAAAACACTTACCCGTGCCAAATTTGAACAACTGATCGACGACCTGTTGCAGAAGTGCGTGGCTCCCTGCCAAACTGCGATGAAGGATGCCGGCATGTCCAACTCCGATATCGATGAGGTGATCCTTGTAGGTGGTTCTACCCGTATACCTGCCGTGCAGGAGATGGTAGAAAGGCTTTTCGGCAAGAAACCCCACAAAGGGGTAAACCCGGACGAAGTGGTCGCCATCGGTGCTGCTATACAGGGAGCCGTACTGACAGGTGAAGTAAAAGATGTGTTGCTGCTCGATGTAACGCCGTTGTCACTTGGTATCGAAACACTGGGTGGTGTAATGACCAGGCTGATTGATGCCAACACCACCATTCCCACGAAGAAGAGCGAGACATTCTCCACGGCAAGCGACAACCAGCCATCTGTGCAGATCAACGTGCTGCAGGGCGAACGTTCCATGGCACGCGACAACAAACAGATCGGTGTCTTCAACCTCGATGGTATCCCACCCTCTCCAAGGGGTATACCCCAGATTGAGGTGACCTTCGACATCGATGCGAACGGCATCCTGAGCGTGTCGGCCAAAGACAAAGCCACCGGCAAGGAGCAGAAGATTCGTATTGAAGCTTCCTCTGGTTTGAGCGACGACGAGATCAAGCGCATGAAAGAGGAGGCTGCTGCAAATGCCGAAGCCGACAAGATTGAGAAGGAACGCATCGACAAGCTGAACCATGCCGACTCCACCATCTTCCAAACTGAAAAACAGCTGCAAGATCTGGGCGACAAGATACCTGCCGACAAAAAGGCACCGATTGAGGCTGCACTCTCCAAACTAAAGGAGGCCCACAAGGCTCAGAATCTAGAAGGCATCGACGCTGCTACCACGGAGCTGAATAACGCTTTCCAGGCTGCATCGCAGGAGATGTACAATGCCTCTAATGCGCAGTCCGGCCCACAGCCGGGCGCCAATGCCGGTCAACAGTCCGCGCAGGACAGCAACAAGTCGGGCGACGACGTTACCGACGTAGACTTCGAAGAGGTGAAATAAGCAACCAAGCGAAGCATTGACAGAGTAGTCGATAAAATTAGATTGCCAGATATGTTAAACCGCAGTAAGCATTTGTTTACTGCGGTTTTTGTTATTCGAAATTAAAATATCTTCGTTACATTTGTATGTTCATTGACCATGGACACAGAGTATATTTTAATTTATCAATGATCTCATGAAACAAATTACAAAGTTCTTATCTCTTGGATTTATTCTATTTTTATCTACGGCACTTGTCTCATTGAAGGCGGAGATTAAAATGCCTGCCATTTTTGGTGATAACATGGTATTGCAGCAACAATCGGAAGCAGCCCTCTGGGGTTGGGCGAAACCCAATAGTTCTGTGCGGGTGACAACATCGTGGAACAGGAAAAGCTATTCAGCAAAAAGCAACGGAGAGGGTTATTGGAAGCTCAAGGTAAACACACCGGCAGCAAGCTACATACCCTACACCATCACCATCAGTGACGGGAAGGCGGTTACGTTACAAAACATACTCATTGGGGAAGTGTGGGTTTGTTCGGGACAGTCAAACATGGAGATGCCGATGAAGGGATTTTCCAATCAGCCAATCGAGGGGGGGCCTGAAGCAATTGCCACTTCCCGGAATCCCGGTATCCGGTGCTTCACCATGAAAAAGGCCTCTAAGTCAGCTCCTCAGCAAGACGGTGAAGGCACATGGCAGGTAGCTGGCCCGGAGACCACACCTAATTTTACGGCGACAGGCTATTTCTTCGGCCGTTTGCTGAACCAGGCGCTGGATATCCCTGTCGGTCTGATTCATACCAGCTGGGGCGGCTCACGCATCGAAGCCTGGATGACACCCTCTTCCATCAAAAGTGTGGTTGCCGATGCCCGCATACCGGCAACAGATGCAGAGATAAAATCACAGAACGGTGACCCCACCGTATTATATAATGGTATGCTGCACCCAATTGTAGGATATGGCATTCGTGGAGCCATCTGGTACCAGGGTGAAGCGAACCGTAGCGAGCCGGAACAGTATGTGAAGTTGTTTGATAAGATGGTGCGAGAATGGCGCACAATATGGGAAGTGGGCGAATTTCCATTTTACTATTGCCAGATAGCGCCCTACAATTATGGAGGGGGACTCAACTCAGGTTTTATCCGCGAAGCGCAATCCAAAGGAATGGAAACAACACCCAACACGGGAATGGCTGTATTGATGGATGCCGAGAGTCCCGCCTGCATCCATCCTCCAAAAAAGAAACAGGCCGGTGAACGCCTGGCACTCTGGGCTCTGGCAAAAACATACGGCATGGACAAAATACATCACCGCAGCCCGGAAGTCAAGTCGGTAAACATGGAAGGACGCGTTGCCGTGCTCACCATGGATATCTCAGCCAATCCAGGCCTCACCACCTATGGAAAAGAGATTTTGCAATTTCAGATTGCCGGCGATGACAAAAGGTTTTATCCCGCCAAAGCAGCCCTTTCGGGTAATCGCATTTTTGTCTTCTCACCCAACGTGGAAAAACCAGCTGCAGTGCGTTACTGTTTCAACGATACAGAAGCGACGGAAATATTCACCGTAGAAGGGAGCCTTCCGCTTTCGTCATTCCGTACCGACGACTGGCGGTAATCTCAGACGTTTCAAGCGACAGGCACCCGCGAAACAGGCCACGGCATAAAAAAAACACCCCTATGGTGTTGATATGTATAATTTTATTTATACCTTTGCAACCCAAACAGAAGGGAGGTTATTGATTACCGGGAAAAGTAAGTAGCAAAGAGATACACTTGTACAATTATTTCCGTCACAAAGATGTGAATCATCCTTGTGAAAATAATCAATTAACGACCATCCCCGCTGACAGCATTATGGTTGCAGCGAGTAAGTCAAAAGCTTGAACAAAACAATAAAAAAATAAACAATAATGATCGTAGTACAACTTAAAGAGGGCGAAAACATTGAAAGAGCCCTGAAGAAATTCAAACGCAAATATGAAAAAACAGGTGTTGTAAAAGAACT